>NZ_JAGQCZ010000022.1:0-16749 GCF_024346435.1 Cyanobium sp. Alchichica 3B3-8F6
CTGACAGCTTCCACCGCCTCCGCACCTACATCGCTGAGCGGATGCGGATGAGCCACATCTACCAGCCGCTGATGCTCATGGAGCTGCTTGGAAGGGGCAGCCCAGCGCCGGCGGAGGACATCGCCCGACGGATCCTGGGAGAGGACGTGACCCAGATCGATTACTACACCGAGCGCGTCAAGCGGATGGTGGGCAAGGTGCTCACCGGCAATGGCATCACCGCCTACGGCAACGGCGCCTACAGCCTGATCGGCGCCGACGAGCTGAGCGACGCCGAACGCGATCAGCTGCTGGACCTGTGCCGTCAGCGCCTCGACGCGTTCCGCGAGCAGCGCGGTGAGGAGGTGTTCGCCCACAGGAGCCGTAACCGCACACCGACCAACGGCTCGATCAAGTACCGAGTGCTGACCCGCGCCAAGGGGCGCTGCGAATGTTGCGGGGCGCACGAGCACCAGCGGGCCCTGGAGGTGGATCACATCATCCCCTAGGCGCAGCCTTCCGCGCAGCGGTGAAACCACGGCGGCTCAGACGACATCAGCAACCTGCAGGCGCTTTGCTTCCGTTGCAATGCCGGCAAGCGCGACACCGACAACACCGACTTCCGCGGCCTGCAGGCCAGCTACGGCCACCGCGAAGCGGGATGTGTGTTCTGCGCGCTGGAGGGCAGCGGCCGAGTGCTGCTGGAGAACGAACTGGCGCTTTGCATCGCTGATGCTTACCCCGTGACGGAGGGTCACAGCCTGGTGATCCCGCGGCGGCATGTGGCCGACGGGCTGGCACTGCACCAGCCGGAGTGGAACGCCGTGACCCAGCTTCTGAAGCTCAGAAGAGAGCAGCTAGCGACGCAGGACCCGTCGATCAGTGGCTGGAACGTGGGGGTGAACTCAGGCGAAGCTGCCGGGCAGACGGTGCTGCATGCGCACTGGCATCTGATCCCAAGGCGAGATGGGGATTGTGAGCAGCCGCGCGGTGGGGTGCGTGGGGTGATTGCGGGACGGCAGAGCTACTGAGATTGGACCTGGCTGCAGACGAGGTTGGATTCCCTTCGTCCTTCGCAGGAGGACGGCAAATCAGCAGTGCGGAGCTGGCGAGACTCTGCACATCCTCAACGCCGAGAAGGCCATGCAGATCATCGAAATGGAGCGTGACGACTGGAACTTCTTCTGCCCGGCCACCGGCCGGCCGGTCTTCACGGAAGACGGTGAACCCAACACCCCAGCGCTGCGCGGCAGCTGGTGCCATGAGGTGCCTGAGGAGCCGATGCACCTGGCCGAGGAGCTGCAGCCCCTGTGGCAGACCCACCTGGAAACCCAGGAGGCTGCAGACGAGGGAGCCGACGTGGTGCGCTTTCTGCAGTCGGTGGAGCGCCCGAACTGGGTGGCTTTTGAGATCACCACCTGCGGCATGGCCTGCGGGCCGGTGTGGAGCACGGCCTGGACGGTACTGGACTTGAGCGACTCAGAAGCCGGCGAAGGCGGATGAATGATCCCGCCCCGCCTGCAAACTGCGCCATCAAGGTCAGCTATGCCCAGAAAGGTGCCGCAAATACGCCCCGTGAAGGCAGCACAGGGCTTTAATGGTCCTGCGGCCAATTCCATGTCCCACCTGCCATGAGCGCCCCCAAGAACCCGAGCAGGTGTGAGACGAGACAAATCGCTGATCTATGCAGTCAGCGCATAAATCACATCCATTCGCACAAATAAGGGGCGATTTCTTTTATGGCCCTCAAAGACCTTTGCACCCCACGCCCGTCGGTCTTCGCGGCAGACCGACGCGCCACGGTGCTCAGTCTCGACACCTTCCTCAAGGGCTCGGTGGATGGGACGGCCTTCTTTGAGGAGAACTACTTCACCGGGGGGATGCTCACCCTGGTGGATCGGGCCTTCCGCCACCTGAGTGGATCTGGAGCCGGCTCTTCGGTGTTCCAGCTCTCCCAGGCCATGGGAGGGGGTAAGACCCACAGCATGATTTCGCTTGGCCTGCTGGCCCGGGATCCCAACCTGCGTCAGCAGGTGTTTACCCAGATCGAAGGCGGCAATCCAGCTCCAAGCCTGGGTGCATGCCAGGTGGTGGGTTTCAACGGCCGCAGCACTGACGCCGCCGGCGGGATTTGGGGTTCGATCGCCGAGCAGCTCGGCAAAAGCGCGCAGTTCGCCAAATACGTCTCACCCCTGCTGAGCGCACCGGGCCCTGAGGCATGGAAGGAACTACTGGGCGAACAGCCGCTGGTGATCTTCCTGGATGAGCTGCCGCCGTATCTGGAATACGCCGTAGCGGTGCCGGTGGGCAACGGCAACCTGGCCACGGTGACAACAGCGGCGCTGGCGAACCTGTTCGTGGCCGTCACAGAGATGCCCAACGTCTGCCTGGTGCTCTCCGACCTGGGCGGCACGAACTACGCGGGCGGCCAGGACAACATCAACCAGGCGGTTGATAAGGCGATTCAGCAGCTGAGCGGTGAATCGCGGCGGATTGCGGTGCCGATCACGCCCGTGAACCCCAACGGCGATGAGCTGTATCACATCCTGCGCAAGCGCCTATTCGCGGAAGTAGCTCCCGCGAGCGCCATCGATGGCGTTGCTGGCTCCTACCGGGAAGCGCTGCGCGACGCAGTGAACATGGGGCTCACCACCACCACCCCGGAATCCCTCTACACCCGGATTCAAGACTCCTACCCCTTCCATCCCGACCTGCGGGAGCTGGTGGGCAAGTTCAAGGAGAACGAGGGTTTCCAGCAGACCCGCGGCGTGATCCGCTTGATGCAGATGGTTGTTTCCGACCTCTGGAACTCCGGCAAGGCCGGCGGCCTGGATTTGATCCACCCCTACGACCTCGACCTCAACCAGGACGAGCTCGCCTCCGAGGTGCGCACGATCAACCCCAGCCTCAGTGAGGCGATCGCCCACGACATCGCCCATGGCGGCGACGCCGAGGTGGAGGTGATCGATGAGGCCAACGGCAACACAGACGCCTCCGATGCCGCCCGGCTGATCCTGGTGGCCTCCCTCTCCACCACCCCTGGCGCCATCCATGGGATGCGGGAGTACCAACTGGTGGACTGCCTGCAGCGCCCCGGCCGTGACCTGTCTGCATTCAAGACCAACGTTCTCGACAAGCTGGCGACGCGGGCCTGGTATCTGCACAACTCGCCAGACGGCCGGCTGTTCTTCAAGAACCAGCAGAACCTGGCGGCCAAGCTGCGCTCCACGGCCCAGTCGCTCCACAACGAAACCGTGGAGCGGATGCTGCGGGAGCATCTACAGGACTACTTCGAGCCCAGCCTGCGCGACTGCTTCCAGGTGGTGAAGGTGCTGCCCCCGCCCGACGAAGTGCAGCTGGACCAGGAGAAAACCACGTTGGTCATTACCCGTCCCGGCGGGCAGGCCAATGGGCTGCCGGTGTCGCAGGACTGGCAGGACTGGTGGCAGCAGCAGCCATTCAAGAACCGGGTGCTGTTCCTGAGCGGCTCGAAGGACACCTACATGCGCATTCTTGAGGCCGCTCGACAAGCGCGCGCCCTAGAGAGCATCGAGGCTGACCTCAAAAGCGAGAACACGCCTGCAGATGACCCGCAATGGCGAGCACATGATTCACTCCAAGCCCGGATTGGCCTGCAGTTTTCTTCTGCGTTAAAGGAGACTTTTGATCAACTGGTCTATCCATCAAGGGAAAGCTCCCTGCGTCCTAATTCTGTGATTTTGGATTTCGCAGGAAACACCAATGGCGAGGCCACGATCAAAGAGACCCTGAGAGTTGCTAATAAATTTACGGCCGAAATATCAGATGATAAATTCCGCGCCTTTGCGGAAGCTCGTCTCTTTGGCTCAACTGATAGTGCCGTAGCTCTGTGGAGTGATGTAAAGCGGGCAGCTGCGACTCGCACCGACTGGCCGCTGCATAAGACGTCGGCACTCGATGACCTGAAGGCCGACGCGATCCAGCGCGATCGCTGGCGGTCTGAGGGCAACTACGTGCGCAGGGGGCCCTTCCCTCCACCGACCCCCAGCATTGAGATACGAGAAGGCGCCCGGGATGAAGACGGCGATGGCCGCACCTATCTGCAGCTGATCCCGCTGCACTGCGACAGCATCGTGTTCGAAAGCGGCGAGAGCGAGCCCACTACCGCCTCATCGCCAGTGCCTTCCACGGCCAAGTTTGAGGCCAAGGGCCTGCAATACAAGTTCTTGGCATTTGACAGCGAGAACCCTGAGCGCCAAAGCGAGGTGAAGACTTGGACCGCGACGCTGCGGCTCAAGAAGCAGCTCCATGACCGGGGCGATCACTACGAGGTCGAACTGTTGGCCTTCCCCCGGGCCAATGGGGTGAGCATCCACTACACAACGGATGGCTCCTCGCCGATCGGCAGCAATGCGGCGGTGTACGACGGGTCAATTCGCGTGCCTGATAACTGCCGCAAGGTCTGCGCCGTGGCCCAGGCCCCGACTTACTCGCTGACCTCCCAAGGGATCGTGCAGGACATCCCTAAGCGCGGAGAGGAGGTGCGCACTATTGATCCCACCCGCCCGGCGCGCTGGCAGAAAGTCAGCAAGCTCGATGACTCTGGGGCGGTGTGGGACCTGATTACCCGGCTGGAGCAGAACCCAAGTGTGCTGGCCTACGACGTGGAACTTTCAGCCAAGAGCAGCAACGGCGAGCAGATCGTGGACTACTCCGGCTCGCTGGCCAACGGGTATGGCGGCGCCGAGCTCAAGACGGTGGCTGGCAAGCTCCAGGACATCGTGCAGGACGGGACGCTGCGGATGGAGATCGGCAACTTGGGCTTCTCCACAGGGCAAGCCCTGATCGACTGGCTGAACGCAACCAAGGAGCCGTTCAACCTCAGCTACGTGGACCAGAACTGATTCATGGCCAGAACCCCCGTAGCTTCACGCAAGAGCATCGGCCTGGGCTTTGTACCAGAGGAGAGCCGCCATGGCTTTCTGATCCACATCCCCAAGGGCACGGCGAAGGGCGACCTGATCTCGATCAGCGAGTACCGCGGTGACCGCTTTAGCGGAGCAGATGTCACTTCCCTGCCGGCTCCGCCTCCTTCCGACCCTGCGCTGCGGGTGACGTTGGACCGGGGGCGCTGGGCCGCCCTAGCGCCTGCTTTCTGGGAGGAGGCCAACCGGCGGCTGCGGGTTAACGGCCTGGCTACGTCCAAGCTCACCAAGAGCCCCACAAAGCCAATCCCGGTGCACCCATCCCTGGGCAAGGAGCTCTGCGTGCTGTGCTGGGCAGTGGAAGAAGCTTCGATCGACGACATCCCAAATGCCCTGCGCAACTGGGAAGCCTTGGCACCGGAGGAGCGCTGGTGGCTGTACACGATGACGGTGGCCACCACCGGCCAGGCAATGAATAAGGGGGTCGGATGGCGCAAGGCTCTGCGTGCCGCCATCGCCGATAACCCCTTCGTGAAGGGAGAGGGGATGTCACCCAAAGCTCGCCGTGAACTACTTGGCCACTCGCAACTAGCGCTCGAGATCTGAGATGCAAAAAGCCTTCATCGAAACCCAGTTCCCGATCGCCCGACTCTCTGCGGAGTCGTACAAGGAGAGGAAAGCTGTTTCGGGCCAGACTCTGACTGGGCTCGGGAAGTGGTGGGGTCGCAAGCCGCTGATCCTTGTGCGCGCTTGCATCCTTGGGATGCTGATGCCTGCGTCTAACGATCCGAAGAAAGATCGAGAGATCTTTCTCAAGATCCTCACCATGGATGACGACGGCACCTGGCAGCGCCAGAAGGGTGAAATTCCTGTCAAAGCCTGGCGGGAAGTAGCTCCCGCAGAGATTCAGGACAAGTACTTCGGCGCAAGAGGATTTCAACGCGGAATCAGCGACGAAGAGAAGGAGTTTGTGCTTGCCGAGATCTGGGAGGGCCTGAATGAAGAACAACGAGCCCGCCTGGATGAGCAACGCAAGCGATCAATCCCGGATCGCGCCACTTTTGATGCTCTTCCATATGCCGAGCGCCTTGATTTTACCGAGCGCCCAGAGAACGTATGCGGCCCCTCCGAAGCTGCATGGCAGGAGACAAACGAACACCTTGCCACTAGCGCGTCAAATCTAGAGCAGCTAGTAGAACAGCTTGGCAAAAGAAATTTCGGACATGTACCACGAGTAGGAGACGCATTTTGTGGTGGTGGTTCCATACCCTTCGAAGCCGCCCGACTTGGATGCGAATCCTTTGGCTCTGACCTCAACCCAACTGCAGGCCTACTTTCTTGGGCAGGCCTCAACCTCATCGGCGGCGACAAAAAGACCCAAAACGAGGTGGCAGCCGTGCAGTCCAGTGCATTTGCTGCAGCAAATAAGCAAATCGTGGAGTGGGGGATTGAAAGTAATGACAATGGCGAGAGGGCTGATGCTTACATTTATTGCCTTGAGGTCAAGCCGCAGGGATGCGAGTACTACATCCCACTGGCGCCCAGCTGGGTCATTGCAGAAAAGACAAGAATTATCGCAAGCTGGAATCGCTTAGAAGACACAGAAAAGCTTCAGCCGACGATCAAGTCGGTTGACAACTCCGAATTCAAGCTGCATAAAGACAAAGAAGGAGCAACTGTTGTTGATGGTCGCGTCATCGACCCCTTCGATTCTTCACGCTCATGGTCGGTAGAAGCCCTCCGAGGGCCCGATGGATTACGCCGGTGGGCCAATGAGGATGTCGCGCCTCAACAGATTGATGTGTTTCAGGAGCGCCTCTATTGCGTGCGGTGGATCAATGACCGTGGCGAACGTCGTTATGCGGCTCCAGATGAGAAAGATCTTGCTCGCGAATCAAAGGTGTTACAGCTTCTGCACGAGAGATTCAAGGAATGGCAGGAAAAAGGATTTATTCCGTCCAGGCAGATTCCCACAGGCGGCGACGAGACAGAAAGGCTAATCCGAACTCGCGGCTGGACATATTGGCACCACTTCTTTTCGCCGAGGCAGCTGCTTTGCCAAGGGCTTATTGCACAAGAGTTAAATCGGCTTGCCACCTCTCAAGCAGCAAAAGCATTTTCTCTCCTAACCGTAGCTCGACTGGCTAATTGGAATTCGAGACTCTGTCGCTGGCTGCAGCCACAAGGTGGTGGCATTGGAGGGGGAGTTGAGACCTTCTACAACCAAGCTCTTAATCCATTATTCAACTTTTCCGTTCGGCCTCTGCACATGCTTAAAAGCGCGATGCCAGACATACGCAACGGAAGCACGGTAAATTCACTATCACGAATAAATGTTGGTGACGCCAGAGATATCAAGCATGAGTGTGATATCTGGATCACCGATCCTCCATATGCCGACGCAATCAATTATCACGAGCTAGCAGATTTCTTCCTTGCATGGAACCAAAAGCTTATTCCCGATGTCTTTCCTGATTGGCCTACAGATTCCAGGGCAGAGCTGGCAGTAAGGGGTGACGCTGCAGATTTTCGCCGCTCAATGGTAGAGGTTTACAAAAACTTAGCAGATTGCATGTCGAGTAATGGCATGCAGCTTGTGATGTTCACCCATCAGAATCCAGCAGTATAGGCCGATCTGGGGATGATTCTCTGGGCTGCTGGCCTTAAAGCGACAGCGGCATGGACTATTACGACAGAGACAGCTATTGGAGGCATTAAAAAGGGAAATTATGTTTCAGGAACCGTGTGTCTCTGCCTACGCAAGCGCAATTCTGAAGAGCCAGGCTTTCTATTCGACATCTATCCAATGGTCGAAGACGAAGTGCGCTTGCAAATTGCATCCATGCAAGCCCTTGACGAGGGCGACGAGCCAAACTTTAACGACGCCGACTATCAGCTTGCAGCCTATGCGGCTGCCCTAAAAATCCTTACCCAATATTCAAGTCTTGACGGCAAGAATGTTGCCAACGAAGTCTTTGCAGTCCGCTCCAAAAACGAGAAGAGCGACTTCGAGCAAGTCATCGAACGTGCCATCACCATCGCCTGCGATGCCCTCATTCCGATGGGTCTGAATGAATCTTGGCGTGACCTCACCCTGATTGAGCGCTACTACCTCCGCGCAGTTGACATTGAATCGCGTGGTGAACGCCGCAAGGGCATGTACGAAGAACTCGCCCGCGGCTTTGGCGTAGCCGACATCAAACCCCTCCTCAAGAGCGATAAGGCCAACGGCACCTGCGTGTACACGCCTTCGGGGTTTGGCACCAGCCTCCTGGCACCCATCGACGGCGCCGTGGAATCAGCGGCTGCTCTCCCCCGCCGAGGACGTGCCAGCGCCAGTGGCCCCCACCCCTTCGCCGCCAGCCCCCTGCGCCATCTGCTCTTTGCGATCTGCGAGACAGCTGCAGCCGACAACGATCCCAATCAAGGGCGTCAGTACTTGCGCGACACCTTTGGTCAGACCTATTGGGGCCGCCGGGAGTCGATGGTGCGTCTGCTCGATTGGCTGGCTGCCCTCGGCAACTCGGAAGACACCGCTGACTGGGCCAAGGACTCAGAAGCAGCGCGCATCCTGGCCGGCCGCCTGAGGAACGATGACGCCTGATGCTCAAGCACCACTCCAGTAGGCGCAGCCGGCTCGACCAGGGCGTTCTCAACGAACGCCTGCAAGGGGCGGTGAGTTACGACCGCATCGCCGGTTACTTCCGCTCCAGCCTGCTGGAAGTCGCCGGAGAAGCGATCACTGGGGTAAGCGGCAAGGTGCGGATCATCTGCAACTCCGACCTCGATCCCGACGACCTGGCCACAGCCACCGCTGCCCAGGCGGCACTGCGCCGCAGCTGGTGTGCTGGCGAGCCTGAGCTGGCACCTCCCAATGCGCTGCCCCGCTACAAGGCGCTCTACGACGCCCTACTGAGCGACAAGATCGAGATCCGCGTATTGCCCGACACGGCCTTCGGGTTGATCCACGGCAAGGCGGGCGTGATCCGCTACGCCGATCGCCCCGCCACCGCCTTCCTCGGCAGCGTCAACGAAAGCGCCAGCGCTTGGAAGCTCAACTACGAGCTGCTCTGGGAAAGCGACGAGCCAGACACCATCGCCTGGGTGCAGGAGGAGTTCGACGCCCTCTGGAACGATCACCGCGCCCGCGATCTGGCCGACTGCCCGTTCATCCAGAACGACGTGCAGCGGATCATCCACCGCCACGTGGTGGAACCCGAGAAGCTTCAAACCAGCTCGGTGATGGAAGCCGCCGCTGCGGCTGCGGTGGAAACCCCGATCTACCGGCGTGAGCAGGGGCTCTGGCCCCATCAGAAGTACTTCGCCAGCCTGGCCCTAGAACGCCATCGCCTCGGCGGCGCTCGGCTGGTACTGGCCGACCAGGTGGGCCTGGGCAAAACCATCCAGCTGGCGATAGCTGCTCTGCTGATGGCCCTGGAGGATCCCCAGGGCGGCCCGATCCTGGTGCTCGCCCCAAAGCCGTTGCTGCAGCAGTGGCGCGATGAGCTGATGGAGCTGCTGCAGCTGCCATCGGCCTACTGGAACGGCCGCAGCTGGGTGGATGAAAACGATGTGGAGCACCCCTCGGAAGGAGTGAAGTCGCTCAGCAAATGCCCGCGCCGCATCGGGCTGGTGTCACAGGGCCTGATCGTGCGCGGGATGCCGCAGGCGATCCGCCAGCTGCTGAACCAGCGCTACACCTGCGTGATCGTCGACGAGGCCCACCGGGCGAGGCGCCGTAACCGACCCAAGATGGACGCCGGCCAACCCGAGGTGGACGAGAAGGCAGAGCCCAACAAGCTGATGAGCTTCCTCTGCCAGATCGGCGAGAAGACCAAGAGCATGCTGCTGGCCACCGCCACCCCGGTGCAGCTGCACCCAGTGGAAGCGTGGGATCTGCTGTCGATCCTCTCCAACGGCAACATGGGCGTGCTGGGCGGCATCACCAAGACCAGCCGCTGGTTTAGTGCCTACCGCACCATCCAGGTCGCCACCGGTGAGCAAACCGTGCCTTTCGACGACGAGGTGGAGGGTTGGGAGTTCGTGCGCGACCCCCTGCCAGCTTCCACAGAAGACCCCGCCATCGAAAAGATCCGGCGGCAACTCCGGGCTCCAGACAAGAAGTGGCAGTTCACCCCTGAAACGCTCGACAGGCTCCCCAATGCCATTCGCCGCGTGCAGCTGAAGAACAAGCTGCTGCCGGAGTACGGCGAGCGCTTCAACCCGATGCTGCGCTGCATCGTGCGCCGCACCCGCAGCTATCTGGAACAGGAGATCAACCCCGCGACCGGCGGCTACTACCTCCCCAAGGTGGAGGTGAAGCTCTTCGGGGAAGACGACAACGACGCCATCAACCTCGGCGGCTATCTCAAGGACGCATACAAAGAAGCCGAGACGTTTAGTGAGCTCCTGCAGAAGCGGATGCGCGGGGCTGGCTTTTTCAAGACCTTGCTGCTGCGCCGTCTGGGCAGCTCCATGGAGGCTGGCCGCAACACCGTGGCCAAGCTACTCAATGTCTCGCCAGACACAGGCGACGACGAGGACGAGGACGACATTGACGAAGACCTCTTTGGTAACGAAGGGCAGCCCCAGGGCTACAGCGAGTTCCGCAACTTCTCCACAGACGAGATCACGTCGCTGGAGCGCTGCCTCAGGCTGCTGAAAGAGGGCAGCAAAAGCGACCCGAAGCTGGAAGCCATCCTCGGCTACTTGCTCGGCACCAACCCCAATGCAACCGAACGCTGGGTGGACCGGGGCTGCATCCTCTTCTCGCAGTACTACGACACGGTGCGTTGGGTGGGCGAGCAGCTGGCCCGTCATGAATCCATCCCGAGCGATCTGACGATCGGTCTCTACGCCGGCAGCAACCGTTCAGGGTTCTGGCTTGGCGGCCGCTTCCAACGCTGCGATCGCACCCTGCTGAAAAACCGCGTGCGCAGTGGTGAGATCAAGCTGCTGCTCGGCACCGATGCCGCCTCCGAGGGCCTCAACCTGCAGCGGCTGGGCACGCTGATCAACATCGACCTTCCCTGGAACCCAACCCGCCTGGAGCAGCGCAAGGGACGCATCCAACGCATCGGCCAGGCCCGCAATCAAATCTGGATTGCCAACCTGCGCTACCGCGACTCGGTGGAAGACAAGGTGCACCGCGTATTGGCCGAACGTCTACAGGCGATCCATGAACTCTTCGGCCAGATCCCCGACACCCTGGAAGAAGTGTGGGTGAAGGTGGCCCTCAATGACGAGGCCGAGATTGCTGAACTCATCGATCAGACAACCGCCACCCGCAACCCCTTCGACAAGAAGTACAGCAAGGTGGAAGACGCTGCTTGGGAAACATGTCCCGTCGTGTTGAACCCCATCAGCGTCCGGGAGCTAATGGAGACGGGGTGGGGGTGAGGCATGGGGAAGAGGACAGATCATTCAGCAGCAAATCACTCAGAGGACTGCAATCCACTGACGGATCTTTTCAGCCATGAGCTTCCGTCGCTCAACAAGGAAGTCTTGATAATCAAGTTCCCCTAACTCGAGAAGCCAGCCGGGAATACAGTTTGCCTCGAGGTTCATCCTCATCTCTTCTGGGTCAGTGATACCCCCATATCGCTTGCTGCCACCATTTGCCTGCTCGCGTAGTTCTGCGAAGTACAGCTCAGGCGCCTTGTCTCCGATCGCAATGTTTATTTCGCTCTGCGCCATCACAAAGTTAGCGATCTGATTGTAACTACTTCTTGTCAGGCCTGCTCGCTGCAAATGCTTGCGTGGAAACACGTGATGCTTGTCGCCACGATTTAGAAGAAGGTCGCGCACGGTAATGCCGGAAGATAGAAATCCACGATCACCAAGCCGAGCCTGGGCAGCCTGGTAGGCAATAAAATATGGGCTCGTAGACGAAGAAGTGTCCATCAGCTGCGGCAACATACCCGTCCAGAAGGTGGAAGGCAGTTCGTTCTCGATCACAGCTTCGGCATAGGTCTTCAGGCCCTGAGAATCAATCTGCCGGATGTCAAGATCGAAGGCCGTTTCAGGGCTGCCGGAATAACGGCCAGTGAGTATCGTCATCGCGAACCATCGCCGCACGAGACTCTCGATGTCGACGGCGGGCAGATTCTCGCGCCTGCCCCTCAGATAAAGAATGTACGCAAAGTTGATGGCATTGCGGCTTCGGATCAGATCACTGGTCACAAACCCCGCTGACCTCAGGATCATCGTGATCCGGTCGAAGTGGGTTTTGCTCATGAAAGCGAGAACCCCCTGCTTCAACTTCGCGAACGATTCTTCGGCGATGCTTTCTTCGTACTGCTTCGTGGCGAAGTTCCGGCCTGACAGAAGGGCGACCAGGTCCTGCAGCTTGCCTCTGCCGAATTCGGAGGTGAAGGCTACCCGCAACATGTCGGTATAGGTGGGGTCGTAGAGATCGTCATTGACGTCCTTGAGCCAGGCCATCTTGGGCAGAAATTCAGACTTTGCAAACTCTGGATCATTCCTTTCGATCTGGGAGTAGAAGTCTGGCGAAATGGCAAGGTGACAGAAGTATTCAATGGCCTTGCGCAGTGTGTTGCCGCCGTAGGTCTCGTTTACGGCGATCTTCGACATGGCGAAGTCGGCTTGGGACAGCTCAGCGCCTGCCGAGTTGACGCGAATGAAGATTTCGGTAACGGTCTCAATATCAAGATCTTCTGCTAGCTCGATTAAGCCAACGGAGTTGTTGGTGATTTTCAAGAGACGCTGGAGTGACTTGCCAACCAGATTCCGATCAATTTCTGGATTGCGTGCGACGTAGGCGTCGGTCTGATCAAACAGATCCGCATCCGACTGAAAGAGCTTCGAGACGTCCGGTATCCATAACGGATTCTTGGCGATCGCAGGATTGCTCACTTCAAAGCTCGGTTCATCTTCCGCTGCCAGCGGATTGAATGCGATCCGGATCCGTACCCGTTCGTAGTCCTTCGTGAGCACCTCCATACCCAAGAGCGAGGCCATCAGGGCAGTCACCCTTTGCTGTCCGTCAATCAGGATTCGCTTTCCGGCGGACGATGTGCCGTCCTTGAGCTTGACCGTGGGGTTTCGCCAGGCAATCAGGTAGCCCACCGGGAACCCCTGATAGAGGGAATCCAACAGGTTGCGCACCTTGGTGGCTTCCCAGACAAAAGGGCGCTGAATCTCAGGAATAGCAATTTCGCCGCTCTTCACCCAGGTGAGCAGCGTGTCGATGGGGTGGGGGGTGACGGAGTAGCGCTGGGTGGCCATCGAATCAGTGGGTCCGCTTCGGCGTTAGCGCTCTACCCATACAGTCTGTTCCGCCGGTCGCACTCGAACAACCGCACCGCCTCCTGGTACTCCGCCTCGATCCCCAGCCCTGAGTCCTGATCCGGCGTCAGCCGTTTCATGCCCACATGGATCAGGCAGGCCAGGGCCAGGTCGCTCCAGGTGCCGGGCAGGTTCTTGAGGGTGCGGGCGGTGCCGGGTTCATTGATCTGCAGCCCGCCCTGGCCCACGGCCGCCACCTCGCTGAGCACGGCAATGAAGCGCTGCTGGTCCATCCCCTCGAATAGCTGCAGCGCCTGGAGGCAGTAGCTCACCGCGTCCTGGCGGAGGCCCTCGGGCTGAGCGGAGCGCAGGTCGCGGGCGGCGATGCTGCCACGCAGGTCCTTGGCCTTGTTCGCCAGCTCGCCGTAGGGCTGGGCTTCGATCACCTTCAGCAGTAGCCGATCGGCCTCGTCGCGGTGCTCCTCTGGATCGAGCTCCAGCAGCGCCTGGGCCAGGTTGTAGGTGGTGATCAGATCGTCTGGCGCCACCCCAGCAGCAAACGCTCCAGCGATCACCAGCAGGCTTCCCAGGTTGCGCAGGGCAAAGCTGTTCCGTCGCTCCAGCTCGATCGCTGCTCACAGGGCCTCGCGGGCTTCTGCCTTGTCGCCCAGCCGCATCGCGGCCAGTTGAGCAAAGCCGGAGGCGCTGCAGCCTCCGGCCAGGCGCCTCAGAGCACCTGCACCAGGGCCTGGGCGCCGAGCACCCGCTGCTGATTAGCAGCCAGGATCAGCGCCTCCTCCCGGGGCACGTAGTGCGGCTGGGCGGAGATGTTGCCCTCACGATCGAGGAACAGCACCCGCAGCAGCTGGCCGACGGCAACCGCTCCGCGGAAGCCGGGGGCTACGAGGAGCTGCACCGAGATGATGCGGATCAGGCAAGTGCGGGAGAGGGGAGTGGCGGCCATGGCTGAGCTGGCGAACGACCCCGCCTCTGAGCCCCGGTGAAGCCGCCGACGCGCAAGGGTCGCGGAGCGCAGCGGAGCGACTTGCGTCAGCCCTTGCGCGGCGCGGGTGCCGGGGCAGGCCGGGTGGCGTGATCGCCAGCGCCAGGGACTGGCATCCAAGGAGCGCGATGGAGAAACGGCGATTAAGGTTGGGGCCTCAGCCCTTGCGGTTGGCGAGAGCCGCTGCCGTCATGACCCCAGCCGATCAAGCCACTCAAGAGCCTGGGACTCCCTTCTCCATTCGCCGCCGGCAGCGCGGTGGCAGACGGGTCATGGCTGTGACCAGCTCGGTGATCGCCATGGATGCCCTGCGGGCCCGCATCCGGGCCCAGAGCAAAACGGTGGCCGAGCACATTGCCGCTGACCCTGAAGCCAAAGCCTTCATTGACGACTGGGCCACTCCTGAGCCCATCTCCCGCTGAAGACCAGCGTGGAACTCAAGGCCGGGCAGATCGTCACCGTTGACTGGCGCAAGGATCCAGAAGACCCAGCCCAGGATCCCCAGCCCCCTGAGCCGAACAAGCTCCGCCCGGCAGTGGTGGTGCAGGACACCGAGCTGTTTGACCCCGCTTACCCCACGGTGCTGGTGGTGCCGATGACAGGCGACCCTGCCCTGGCGATCCCCGATCTGACGGTGGTGCTGCAGCCCAGTCCCAGCAACGGCTGCAAGAAGGTGAGTTACCTGCTCCCGCAGAACCTGACCTGCGTGGCGAAGACGCGCATCACCGCAGCCACCAAGTCAAAGATCACCCCAGTCGAACTGCAGCAGCTGCGCCAGCTGGTGGTCCTGACCATCGGCGGCCTGAGTTAATGCCCATCGAGGCCAGCAGGTGAATGCCAGCGGCTGGGCCTTTGCTACCTGCCTCAACAGAGGCAAGCCACAGCTGCTTCCGGTGCCTCCGGACAGATGAGATCAGCAGCCCGGCGGGCATCGCCGAGCACCTGCAGCAGCACCGGCGGCGATTCCTTGAGCAGCTCCACCCAGTGGCCCAGATAGGCGGCGTGATTGGCCATGGCGCTGCCGATCTCGAGGCGATCGCCGAGCAGCACCGCTCCCAGCTCGGCCACCAGCTCTTCGCGGGCGTAGGCCCGGCCGCCATCGCCCGACTCCCCCATGCCGCCCGAAAGATCACGGGCCAGCCTGGAGCTGTGACCCGTGGAGTGAATCGCCTCATGGGCCCAGGTGGAATACAGGGCCCCGGCTGAATGGAAGGCGGCACGCTCCGGCAACTGGATGCGATCGGGCCCCGGCAGATAACAGGCCCGATCGCCGCCAAAACGCACCACCACGGGCCAGCTGCTGAGCACCGCTTCTGCCGCTGCCAGCCGCTCCGGCTCGGCACGCAGGGCAACCCCTGCGGCCTGCCGCCGCTTCTGGATCAGCCCCTCCAGAGCCTCACCCTCCAGATCCCCAGCATTGAAGAGCGCCACGGGCCGGTAGCTCACCCAGCTGCGAGCCGCAGTGCCGGCATCGCCCTCAGTGCCGGCTTCCTCCAGCCGGCTTTCTGCCAACTGATGCACCTGGGGCCGCAGCACATGCACCGCCTTGCTGCCCTTGCGGGGAAAGATCCCCAACGCCTTGGCCTCGGCAAAGCCGCACCAGTAGGGCAGGGCTGATCCCCGCAGATGCAGCCCCAGGGTGAGCAGCACCGGATTGGCCCCGCGGTAGCGCCGGCCCGACAGCAGATTCACGTGATGCCCGCCGGCTGCGGCATCCCACTCCCGCCGCCAAGGAGTGGTGCCCGCTTCCAGCAGGGCAATCAGGGAGGCCACCAGCTTCTCTTCTGGGGAAGCCTTGGCTGCGGCCGAACCTTGGGATCGGATGGAGCGGGATGGGGAAGCAACAGCCACGAAGGGGCAAGCGCAGGACCGCAAGCGCCAGCGCGGCCAGCGTCAAGGGCCGGCCACAGCACTCACAACAACCAGTGCCCTGGGCGTCTCATCGCTTGCGGTGGGCCGGCTTGCGAAGCCCTTGCGCGGCCACGCACGCTGAGGAATCCTGCGCGTCGTGTTTCAGCTCTCAAACGCCCGAAGAAGCTGAGGATCACTCCTCTTCGTCGGAGCCACCCATGGGGATCAGCTTGATCTGCTTGCGGCCGAGCTTGATCTCGAACTCATCGCCGGGTTGCAGATCCAGCATGGCGGTATACGCCTTGCCTACGAGCAAGTTGCCATTGCCCTGGACTGTGGCGGTGTAGCTCAGCTTGCGGCCGCCTTTTCCGGTGCCACGCCCGGCACCATCGCTGCCAAGACTGACGCCCTTGGCACCCAGCAGAGCTTCGTAGAAGGCGGTGAAGTTGAGGCGCTCGCTGCCATCCTTCTTGCTGCTCACATAGCCGCACTCACGCACGAGCTCTGACTTGGAGACATCGCCCAACTCCTTGACCTTGGCGAGCAGTTCCGAACCGGTAAGCATGCAGGGCCGCCTAAAAGTAATTTCATGTCGTGCTCATGACCACGCCTCCCAGTGCGAGCATTCCCCTGATGTTGTGGCTCAGTTCCTGCTGGCCCGCGTGAACTGAGCGGTAGCCGCCGTAGCGCAGCAGGTTCATGACCACTGTCCGCAGGAACGCAAACAGCGGCGCGCCGTTGCGGTTGGCGTAGCGGTGTGCGTCC
>NZ_JAGQCZ010000023.1:0-16452 GCF_024346435.1 Cyanobium sp. Alchichica 3B3-8F6
GCGCTGCAACGGTTTTCAATCGATCCGTGCTGGTCTGATGGCTGTGGCACACGACATCAGCCGAATGCTCGACTGGGTTGGCATCAGCCTTGCGGAGACGGGATGAATGGACTTTCAGTCAGCCCTGACCACTGCCTCCATCTCAGAGAGAAACTTCTCCCGTTTGGTCTGCTTCTTGGCTGTGGTGAGCTCGTAATCCGAGAAACCGAGCTGCTTGCTACCCATCACCCCAGTCCTGGCCTGCGATCACAGGGGTATTGTCCCGCAAACGGCCTCGGTATTCCAGAGTCTCCTTAGTGGATTAGTGGCATAGCCTTTCATCAATGCATGATCATCTATTCATGCCAGGCTCCATCCGATTATAGACTTTAGAGCTGTCATCGGAGATATAGACCTATTCTATTCCTTCCATGCCTGGCCTCAACTCTAGTTGTAGTCTCTCATTGATCTCGCCTAATGGTTGATTCATCAAGGCCACCTTCTCTTTCGTCAATACTTTGTTGATCATGATCAGTCCTTTGGATTGCGCTTTCGGGCTTATTCATAGAGGACCCGCTGTGCATGCAGATCTTCATGGACGCTTGCCGTCGCATTTGTGAAGCGTTACGTACTTGAACCCACTTTTGCGGTGCCAGTAGTTGTATAGATTTACAAATGACACACATCTCGCTGACTGGTCTGTTCATTGAATTCCTCATTAGTGGAGGTAATCAGGTAGACACTTCACCGACCTCAAGAGGTATTCAAAGTTTAGGGTGTTCGGATACCTTTGGCCGTGAGATGGGTCTTAGCGCAGATTGTTGCTCCAGACTGATCCTTGGTATACCGTTTCTCATGGTTTTAATGTTAACCGCCTACAGGATAAGAGCGGTAATAGGCAGAGATCAAAGTTTTCCTGAGCCCAAATCTCTCCAGAAAAAACTGTTATCTTGTCGTCTGCACTCCAGTTCTTTGATTCCCTGTGGCATGCCACCACCACCATACCTACCAACTGCCAACCTTTCCTCCATCTCAAGCGTGACAATGTGAATGTCCAGATCTGCTGAGATAGGGCGACACTTTGCCGTCGTGGCGCTCTCCTCCGCCGTTTCAGATCAGCCTTGGCAGCGTCGCTGTAATGGCACGTTGTACCGCTCCATCAAGGCGGTGACTTTCAGGAAAGGCGTCACTCCTGGGCTGCCTTTCATGCATTTTTCTTCAACGGTAGCTGCCGTGTTTCATTGTGCTCATCTCACGGCTGATTGGACCAGACCACCTTTTGTTAATGCCAGCACCTTTTTGACCGTGACCATCGTTTTGGACTGAACTGTGGCTTCTTCGTAGAAGACAGAGTAGTCGCGACTTATCTCCACGGCCTGGCAATCGTGACGTCGCTGGGTAGTCACGAATGTGATGCCGCTTTGGCGATGTTGGTGTTCGTACCAGCCGACGAACTTGACGACCCACTTACAAGCCTGGTCTTTGGTGGTAGATGGCCTGCGGTTGTAATCAGGCCGATCCTGATCGCTCCGTGTGTCTTCGTCTACACCGTATGAACAGCTATTTCGAGTACCGGTTATTATTCGACACCTGAGGCCTGCAGAAGGACCCGAGGACGCCCAGTCTTTCCAGGTTTCTTTCCAGTGTGGCTGCGCTCATGGCGTTGACGTTGTCAGCATGGAGATTAGCGGATGCTTCCGGCACTTTCACATCCGCTCAGTCATGCAAGCCCAGCTTACCAGATCCGCTGCAATGTCTCGATCTTCTCGTTCAGCAACATCCAAGGCCACTACCTTGCGGCTCAAGACGTCGATCACCAAGTACAGGCAATGCTAGATCCCGCGCATGGTGGTGGGCAATAGGTGATGTCCTAACTCCACACCTGGTTCGCTCCTTAGCCCCTGAGCCGCGGAACGGGGTCGGTTCCTGCGGTGGTTGTGTCAACCGCGAGGTTGGATCTGACCATGGGCGTGGAGCACCCAGTAGAAGCTGCTCTCCGAGCCGTAGACGCAGTATTATCAAGAAAATTCCTACAGCCCCTGATCGGCAAGAGCTGGCATGATTTGCCCTAGTGGCAGTGAGCCATACTCCTTCTGCTTAAATGTGAGAAGGATGCGTTGGCCCTCCTACTTGCTCAGCTTTTTGTGAGACCAGGCGTGGGCTGTGCGGCGATTGTGAGCACCGCCATCATCATTCAGGGACTTGCGCCAGCGCTTGAGAGTTCGCAGGCAGATGTCGATTTTGTTGCATGAGCTGACCAAGCCTGCACCAGCGGTATGTGCCTCGCTGATCAGCTCGATCGCCGTCCACTCTTGCGCCGCACTGGTCAGCGTTCGGATCGAGCAGAAGGACTCCTATTTTTATCGCAGCACCAGCATGCCTTCCATCTCTGCCATGTCTTTCTCCTTGCGCCATAGGTTCTTTTGGAGAGGCTTAATATCTCTCTGACCCTTGGCACGGATCTTTTCCAGCTCTTTCTGCTCTTTCAAGGTGCACACTGGCTTCTCGTAGGCATCCTGCGCGGCCTGCCGCAAACGTTTCACCTGCTCCGGGGTAGCCCTCGCTCACGGCAGTAGGCACTGAGTTCAGTGCCTTGTAGGCCATCGATTTCGAGCACCACCGTGAACTTGTCGGTAGGGCCCCAGCCCTCGGGATCCTTCTGGCTGGCCGGCACCACCTCTCCTTGCAGCCGCCAGGCCTTCCTCCAGTTGAAGAGGGTGACGATGTGAATCCCTAGCTTTACTGGGATCTTAGCCACGTTCTGCCTGTGAGGCGGACTCATCCGCCTCCTCACATCAGCTGTGACGGCCTCGCTGTAACGACGTATTGGTCATGACCTCCAGCCCCCGGGTGTACTGATCACAGCGGAGACAACTTTCCTGAAAACGGGGGCTGCGCCTGGTGGATATGTGGATGACCTGCAGATTTGTCAGACTACCTGGAAGAGGGCACCAGGCCTGATGTACCTGAACAATGCGTGTCTGTTTCCATATACCGTACCAAGTCTCTAAAAAAGCAGCCTATACAAATAACCACCCAAATCAGTCTACCTATATTCTGTTAACAGATGAAACTTTGCTTATCCAGGGAAGCATTGTGCTATTGATATGTTCTTGCATTGACTTCATTATTGACTGATCTCCTTTGCCTCCTTATTTCTTTATGCGGAATACTTTGAGTCCTCATCAATTGTGATATTCAAGAGCTTTTGTCTCTCTTCCTTTATGTGTAGTCATTTAGTCTTGGCGCATTACGACTCTAAGTGCTTTCGTCTAAACCAAATCCCGCTTCACGCATTATGCCTAGGCTTTGGGTGCTCCTCATAGATCTATAGTCCCTTAGATGGCCATAAGATAAGTTCCTATGGTTTTCTGCAAGCCACTTTTGCGGTTAAGAAGATGACTCCCAAGAAAAAAGTATTGCTTTTAGTCCCTACGCTGGGTGCAGGGGGGTCTGAACGTGTCATTATTAATATAGCGAATTCACTTGATCAAACTAAGTTTTCTGTTGTTATCTGTGTCTTGACTGATGTAGATTCTACCTTTTCCAGCTTAATCTCTCCTCATGTTCAGCTAATCGTACTGCCCTTCGCGAGAATTAGGTATTCAGTGTTAAAGATTGTAAAACTTTGTTACTCTATAAGGCCTGACTGCATCCTGTCAACACTAGGGCATTTGAATCTGCTCATGACAATGCTCAAAGCCTTTCTGCCACAAGACACGAGGCTAATTATTAGAGAGAGCAGTATTCTCAGTTCTATGATTAATGGTGGATTGGGGTCAATGGCCCTTAGACTTGTATATTCTTATTTCTATCGTAAAGCTGATTTCATTATTTGCCAGTCCTTTTACATGATGAATGACTTATCTCGTGTATTCCGAATTCCCCGTTCTCTTTTGAATGTTGTCTACAATCCTGTTGATATCTACCGGATTAGACTCCTGTCTACCTTGAACGAGAGTTTGCCTAAACGCCTACCGGGGCGTTTTAGGATCGTTGCAGCTGGACGATTGTCGAGGGAAAAAGGGTTTGATTTGCTAGTTCATGCTTTTAGTATGATTGAAATTCAAAATGTTGAGCTCTTTATTCTCGGAACTGGTGTCGATGAGCCTCGCTTGAAGTCACTTATAAGTCGATTGGGGCTTGGTTCCAGGGTTAATCTTGTCGGTTTTCAGTCCAACCCATTTTCTTGGTTTAAGGATGCTGACTTATTTGTTTTAAGTTCTCATTTTGAGGGTTTTCCCAACGTCGTTCTCGAAGCTTTGTGTTGCGCGACACCGGTTGTTGCATCACCTGCAATTGGTGGTCTTGCTGAGATTTGCGAGCTTACTAATGGCTGTTACCTAGCAGAATCAATGAGTTCCGCGGATCTTGCGCAGTCGATTCAATTAGCGTTGTCTAATAATACCCCTAGGGTGCCTCAAGATGCTGTTGACTTGTTTTCTCTTGAAACCATCATTCCCGCTTATGAGCGCATCCTTTCTCCTTCATGAGGAACTGTAATCCACGCGTCGGGTTTAGTCCATCGGCAGAGACCACTTTTTATAAACTAAGAGCGCTCTTTTCACTTTCTCCCGTACAGCTCACTAGACGGTCTGACTCCTATCTCTCCAACGCTGCCTCTCTATCCATGATGGAGCGGCAATGATAGACCTCCTCTTGTTTTGCTTTATTCTTAACGAGCAACAGCGTACGTTCTTGAGGCAATATTTCGCTTTAGAGTATTAACATTGACATCAACCACCTCGCCTTTGTATTTGGCGATCATTTACCTTGATAATGTAACATCCTACGCTCCATAGGGCCTGTCTGTGAATAAAGGAGTAAATTGCTAACTATCATTTTGCATTCCGTTGCGCACCTTGTTGTCTCACGATGAATTAAGAACACTGATTTCCATGGTTTCTAGTTTCGAATGGCTCTTCTTTATGGCTTCGCCCGGCCCGTGACCCCTCGATTGTTCTAACAACATGCTCATTTAACTACCTGCCTAGCCGTGGTTGTCTAAGATGCTCAGTACCCGGCTTTGGACCTGCCGTTGCAATCGGTAGGCAACTCGTGTATGTGGTTTGAATACGATCTTAGGTAGACGAGCCATTCGCTACAGTTGATCTGAGCGCCTCTTTACTTACGGCAGTACTTCATGACAGCACCGCTGGCGAGCTAAACCCCGATTTGTTGCACTACGAACTGTAGAAGTTGCTAGAGCTGGTTGGTCCGCCGCCCCCCCCTCTCCCAGCGACAAGAGACTTAGCCAGGGCAACGTCTACTGGAGCCGCCAGCCCACCACCCAGCGGTTGGCATACATATCCAGATCCTGAAAACACGATCAGGTAGCTTTCAAACCTTGATCTTGAAGTTTCGGCTGGTCGACCGCGCCCTCTATGTTGTGGTGCTGGGAATCTATTTCGTAGGTGACTTCACACGCATCGTGGATGACCTGGTGCCCGTACTCGATTCCCAGCGCAGGATTACAAAATCCTAGGAGCTCCTCATCTGATAGGAGACAGACATTTACGTGCAGCTTTTAATGACCCGGCCACTACAGGGCCATTGTTACGCCTACCTTGATAGCAACTTAGTCCTGCAACAAACCTCCCATCATTCACTCAGGAACACGAGATGATGTTGGTAGGGAGCACTGTGTTAAGGAGACTCTGGGAAACACAGGCGATTTACGCGACAATGGTGCTGTGATCGCAGGCCAGGACTGGGGTGATGGGTGGCAAGCAGCTCGGCTTCTCGGACTACGAGCTGACCACAGCCAAGAAGCAGACCAAGCGGGAGAAGTTTCTCTCTGAGATGGAGGCAGTGGTGCCCTGGCCGGCGCTGATCGCGTTGATCGAGCCCCACTACCCCAAGACCAGCAAGAAAGGCGGCCGGCCTCCGTACCCACTGGCCACGATGCTTCGGATCCACCTGTTGCAGCAGTGGTATTCCCTCAGCGATCCGGCCATGGAAGAGGCCCTGATCGAGGTGCCCACCATGCGCCGGTTTGCCGGCATCGAGCTGATCAGCGATCGGATCCCTGATGAGACCACGATCCTCACCTTCCGCCACCTGCTGGAGAAGCACAAGCTGGGCGAGCAGATTTTTGAGACCGTCAAAGCCCATCTCAGTGAGAAAGGCATGACGATGCGCCAGGGCACGATCGTGGACGCCACCTTGATCGCCGCGCCCAGTTCCACCAAGAACAAGGAAGGGAAGCGAGATCCGGAGATGCACCAGACCAAGAAAGGTAACCAGTGGTATTTCGGGATGAAGGTCCACGCAGGCGTGGACAAGGATTCAGGCTTGATCCATTCGGTGGTGGTCACTGCCGCCAACGTGCACGACCTCACCCCTGCCGCCGAGCTGCTGCATGGTGATGAGGAGGTCGTCTACGCCGACGCGGGCTACCAGGGCATCGCCAAAAGGCCTGAGATGGCTGGCATGACAACGGAATTCAGGGTGGCGATGCGACCCGGCAAACGCAGGGCCCTACCGGACACACCAGAGGGAAGGCTGCAGGACCTGATCGAGACGGCCAAGGCCCACATCCGATCCAAAGGAGAACACCCCTTCCGGGTGATCAAGCAGCAATTCGGCTTTCAGAAGACCAGGCTGCGAGGCCTGGCTAAGAACCGCTGCAAGATCCACGTGCTGGCGGCACTGTCGAACCTGTTCCAGGCACGACGGCGGTTACTTGCCGCAGGCTGACCAGGGATTGGTGTGCCTGAACACCTCGATTCAGCTTCCAAAAACCAGCCCAAAGCCATCACAAGGAGGGCTCAGAGAAAAAGCACGGTCAAAGCAGCGTGCCGAACCCCGCGAACGGATCAAGCCCCGTTTATCCAGAGATTCCTTAATGAATTGATGTGATCAGCCCACCAAGCAGTCCTGTATCGGATTCCGTTAGGGATTGGTTTGGTGTAGGACCCCCATAGCTCCCTGACCACCCACTCAGGTTCGACCCATACCGTTGCAACGGGTTCATTTGACGTTTCTTTTCACCAGGTTGCCAGCACCGTGGATTGTCTCTCTTTTTAATACTCACCTACTTACTTCGCTACTTATGCAACCCCAAATTACTCATATCATTACAGGCCTTAAACTTGGGGGTGCCGAGCGAGCTTTGTATACATTGCTGACCAATGGTCTCGAGGGTCCATTCCGCAACCATGTCATCTCATTGATCGGACCTGGCTATTACGGGTCGAAGCTTGAACAGGCCGGCATACCCGTCACCTGTTTGCAGATGCGACCTGGGCAGCCTTCGCTCTCTGCACTTTGGTCGCTGCGTTCTGCCATTCGGGCACATCCGCCGCAAATCGTGCAGGGTTGGATGCCTCATGGCAATATAGCCGCAACTATTTCTCAGGTTTTCACCGGTAACCCCTCTTCTCTCGCCT
Source organism: Cyanobium sp. Alchichica 3B3-8F6 (assembly GCF_024346435.1). Lineage (NCBI taxonomy): Bacteria > Bacillati > Cyanobacteriota > Cyanophyceae > Synechococcales > Prochlorococcaceae > Cyanobium > Cyanobium sp. Alchichica 3B3-8F6. The sequence goes on from NZ_JAGQCZ010000023.1 coordinate 7,371, forward strand.
GGAACATTCGTATGACCATTGAAGGTGAGCAACATCTTCCTCGTCTAACTCGTTTCATTACGCGATTAGTCGCTATGCGGATCGCTCATCCAGATGTAGCGATCTATAACTCTTTTCGTGGGCGAGAGCAGCACGAGGCCCTTGGTTACCCGCGTCGAATCGGCTGTGTGATCCCGAATGGTTTTGATACTGATATATGGTTTCAGGATACTAAAATACGTTCGGCAATCCGCGCGAATCTCTCTATTGATGATAAGATTTTTGTGATCGGGTTTGTGGGACGAGCGCATCCACAAAAGGATCTCCCCAACCTCTATCAAGCATTTTCCCAGGTTGTATCAAGCTGTCCAGATGTGGTTCTAGTTGCTGCGGGTCAAGACCTTAATCGATACGGGCCACATCACGAGAGAATCAAATTCTTGGGCCAGTGTGATAATGTTCCATCCTTGATGAAGGCCTTTGATTTGTTCTGTTTACCCGCTGGAACCGAAGGGTTTCCCAATGTTCTTGGCGAGGCGATGGCAACTGGCGTACCCTGTGTCACGACAGATGTGGGAGATGCGTCGATGATCGTTGGGGAGACAGGCTGGATAGTGCCTCCGCGCAACAGCAAAGCCCTCGCTCGAGCGCTGATCGAGGCCATCAGAACTCCTCCTGAAGCGCTTCGCGCGCGCGGGGCTATCGCCAGGGACCGAATCCAGACGGAGTTTTCAATCTCTTCCGTGGTCACTAAATACATCGACCTTTATGACCGCGTCATCAAGAATTACTGCTGATGTGTGGAATTGTTGGCTATTGGTCACACAGGTTGGAAGTGCCACCTGAAACCATCAGGCGCATGGCTGAGCGTATCGCCCATCGTGGCCCGGATGCAGACGGTGTCTGGCTTGACGAGGGTGCCGGGTTGGCACTGGGTCATCGCCGTCTGTCCATTCAAGACCTTTCGCCGGCGGGTGCGCAGCCGATGGTTTCGGTCGACGGACGCCTCGTTTTGGTTTTCAACGGCGAGATTTACAACCATCGCATTCTGCGCACCCAGCTCGAGGCTGCTGGCTGGTCAGCAGGGTGGCGCGGTCATTCCGACACCGAGACACTGTTGGCTGCATTGCAGCTTTGGGGCCTTCCTGAAGCCTTGACAAGGCTGAATGGAATGTTTGCCTTCGCTCTTTGGGATCGCAGTACACGAAAGCTTGCACTAGCCCGCGACCGAGCAGGCGAGAAGCCATTGTTCTACGGGCGCACTGGAAGTAGTTTTTTGTTCGGGTCGGAACTTAAGGCCTTGACCATTCATCCTGAATGGCATGGTAAGATCAATCGTGATGTTATTGCACTCTATTTACGTTATGCCTATGTTCCTGACCCACACTGCATCTTCGCAGGTATCTACAAACTGCCCCCGGCGCATTGGGTTGAGATCAGTGAGGGGCAGCTCTCTGCTCCACTGTGCTATTGGCAGCTCAGCGAGGTTGCGATAGGCGAGCGCCGTGCAGATGATGAGTCTGTTTTGATCGATGAACTGGAGAGGCGTCTTAGGACTGCCGTCGCTTCACGTATGGAAGCAGATGTGCCACTCGGTGCTTTTCTTTCTGGGGGGATCGACAGTTCCACTATTGTGGCCTTAATGCAGGCACAATCGGCCCGGCCGGTTCAGACCTTCACTATTGGCTTCGATGTGCCTGGCTACAATGAAGCTAAGCATGCCGCCTCAGTAGCACAGCATTTATGCACCAATCACACTGAGCTTTACGTCAACGCGGCTGACACTTTGGCCGTGGTACCCGAAATCCCCAAGATATGGGACGAGCCCTTTGCGGATTCCTCTCAGATACCTACTTTGCTGCTTAGCCGTTTGACTAGCAGCAAGGTAACTGTTGCGCTCTCTGGTGATGGCGGTGATGAGCTTTTTTGTGGATACAACCGTTATGCGCTTGGATACAGTCTCCACCAACGCTTAAACCGGCTGCCTAGTTTCCTCCGGCGGGGTTTAGCGTCGGCGTTCCAAGCAGCCCCCGCTCATACAATTGATAGGGTCATGCGCCACTTACCATCTCGCTTGCGGTCTCCTGCACTTGGGGATCGGTTGCTCAAGCTTGGTTGCGTTTTGGATCACGCTAAGGGTGAAAGTTTCTACCGTGCGCTTATTTCTCAATTCCATCATCCAGCAGCCCTTGTCCATGGGGCCACAGAACCAGAAACACTGCTTTCGAATCCTGGTCAGTGGCCCCCTCTAGATGATTTCCGGGAAACAATGATGTATTTAGATACTATAAGCTACCTCTCTGGAGATATCCTTACGAAAGTTGATCGAGCGTCGATGGCGTCTGGGCTAGAGGCGCGAGTACCTTTGCTTGATCATGACTTGATGGCATTCGCTTGGAGTCTTCCACTGTCCATGAAGTTGCGTGAGGGGCAGACAAAGTGGGCGCTTAGGCAGGTGCTTTACCGTCATGTTCCCCGCTCGCTGATTGACCGACCAAAAATGGGATTCGGGGTCCCTATCGACCATTGGTTGTCAGGTCCACTACGCGATTGGGCCGAGGACCTGCTCTCCCTTGATTCGTTAAGTTCAGACGGTCTGCTTAATGTTAATCCTATCAGACAGATGTGGCGGGAGCATCTCCATGGATATCGGCGCTGGCACTATCAACTCTGGACTGTGCTAATGCTGCGAGCATGGATGGAAGCTTGGTGATCTGGATTGACCACTTATTCTTTCTGTGTGCTATTTGGCTGGTTTTCTCGTATGTCTTCAGTTCGACAACTGGCATATCCTTTTTAAACAGATTCTCGCATAAGCTGTTCATTAAGCAGTCAGCTCTTGGCGAAATATCGTTGAGAGCGAGTCCTATCGCTTTACTGGCTCACTGCACTTGGATCGGCTTTTCTGAAAGTGGGCTTCGCCTTGTTTGTCCCGCCAACCTTTTTATCAGTCCTTGAACTTTGCCCGCTTTCTGCTAATTAGTAGTGTTCACTAACGCATATGATAAGCGGCTAAATCTGGCTGAATACTGGCTAAAGAGTTGGTCCTTTAGCCTTGTCATGTCAAGGCCCTCATTACGCCTAGTTTTACCTATAGCTTCAATTATCATCTACTTCTATCCTGGCACGATTACGGTCTCCATCAGCTAGACGGTCGGGGTGGCGATTTATCCTTGGGCTAGGCTTAGATCGGTTGTGGCATTTGTTTATCGACGACTCTCAGGAAAGTCGCACCGGTTTGGTGATTATCTAGGCCGCCTAACTCAACATCCCTCACTTCTTCCGCTGACGTTTCATCTGTGGGCTGATTGATCAACCCATTGCTGGCTTGATCTCCGCAACACACCGGGATCGACCATGGAAGTGTATGCAGTCGCTGGGCTTTTTCTTAGATCAGTCTTCGTTGTGCACATAGTTGTTGCCTGGCCGCTGTGGAACTGCTGCGATATGATGAATCAGATCTCGACGAGTCTGTGTTTATGGATTCATATGTCGACAAAAGCCGCAGTCCATTATCAGGCCTCCTCCTTGCTGGCAAAGGGCCCGCTGTTCTTCGCCGGTTTGTATTGATGCTGCAGAATATGGCTTCTGAGTACTAGTTTTCTTTGCCCACACCCCGCTTCTCGGGGCATGACGATTCGTCACGACACGAACGGGGATCCAGCTTGATCGCAACGCCCTGCACACCCAAGAACAACGCTAGAAAGTACGATCCGGAGATGCATAACAATAAGATAGGCACCCAGTGGTATTTGGGCATGAAGTTCCACGCCGTTGCGGACAAGGACTCAGACCTAATCTACTCGGTCGTGGCGACTGCAGCTAATGTTCACCTCCTCACTCCGACTGCCGACCTATTGCATGGTTATTAGGAGTCTGTTTACGGTGTGCTTGCTTGTTAGTGTCTTGCCTTAAGGCCTGAGATGGCATGCACTACTATGGAAATGAGTCTGCCAATGCGATCCGGCATAGGCAGGCTCCTCCCGAACACACTAGACGGAAAGCCGCTAGACCTGATTGACATGGCCAGGTTACAATCGCTCGTACTCCGACCACCCATTATGTGTGATAAGGCGTCAGTTCGGTTTTCATAAGACCCGCCTATGCGGCCTTTCCAGCAATCGCTGTAAGATTCTTGTCCAGCCTTTACTCTCGAAACTATTCCAGCTCTGATGACTATTAACTGCAACAGTCTGTCTAGGTCTTGGCGTCTCAATACCTCCATAGAGGCTTGTGAATCAGCCCACAATGGCTGACAACGTGCCATTATTAAGCAGCCCCTGAGTCGAACCAAGGCAAAGCATCTATGGTGCTTATAGCGGCTCCCGCTCACAACTCGAGTACCCAGAGTTTTCCTTCCGGTTTCCTAAGTCTACTGGATTCAATTGCTGGCGGCTTGACTGCAAGCCAAGCTTTTGCAGAGACGCGCAATTGTATCCCCAAGCCACTGACACCATGAACATTTTTCATTGACATGATTTGACACCTCTTAAGATGTAATGTCAACTCCCCTATCTTCGGCTTGTCAACGTATGTCATGATCGCTTATTTTCTGACTTGGGCATGGATTGCTTGGTTTGCTCTTTTTGGCCGACGGCATTGGAGCTTATTGACTACGACTCTAGTCTGGTCTTTCTTTTCGTTCTTCATTGGATTGCGCGTAGAGATAGGTGTCGATTGGTTTAATTACCTGCCTTATCTCGATCAGCAGTTAGATGCGCCTCTCGGGTTCGCTTTGGCCTCAAAGGATCCTGGGTATGCTATGCTCAATTGGGTTGCTGTACAGTTAGACTGGGGAGTCTTTGGTGTCAATTATATATGTGCTGCAATATTTAGCGCAGGTTTGGTGCTATTTTGTCGTCAACAACCTTATCCATGGTTGGCCCTAGCTCTGGCCTTCCCTTATCTGATCGTAGTTGTTGCCATGGGTTACACCCGTCAAGGGGTTGCGATTGGCATTGAACTTTTGGCCCTGTTGGCGCTACAGCGGGATCGACTGCTTCAGTTTCTCGCCTGGATCGGCCTGGCCGCTACTTTCCATGCCACAGCACTCTCCATGCTGGTGTTGCCGATCTCCAGCCTTGGCCAACGGTTCGGGCGTCTATCTGGTCTTGTGAGTATTGCGTTTCTGATAGGGACCGGCTATGGCCTCTTAAGAGCCTTTCTTGTAAGCTCTATTGAGACTTACCAAACAGTTTATCTAGAAGCGGAATACCAGTCACAAGGTGCAATCATAAGAGTAATACTAGTTTTGCTGCCTGCCCTGATCTTTCTCTGGAACCGACGCCAGTTCCCTGTTAGCCCCTCGCAGGGCTCCATCTACACCCTCATGGCTTGGCTTGCAGTCGCCGCCTCCATCGGCCTTGTTGTCTCTCCAAGTTCCACCGCTGTAGACAGAGTGGCCCTGTACCTGCTCCCTCTTCAGATTGTTGTGGGCTCCCATCTGCCCCTGATCCGTTGGCAGGGATTGGGCCCCGGAACGTGGCGGCAGCTGTTGGTGCTCTCTAGTTTCGCCCTGCTAAGCATCTGGCTGTTGTTTGCAGCCAATTCGGCCGCTTGGCTTCCGTACTACAATCTGCTTTTCGAGTTCTGACCCCTTCTATGGCGGCGAGCGCATCCCATGACTGCTTGAAAGGGTCGCGACCTCTTCTTGTGATTGCCAACAGCAGCTGGTATTTGGCCCACTACCGCCATCTACTGCTTCAGCGCCTGCAGCAGGACGGGCGGCACGTGGTGGCTCTCTCGCCCGTCGATTCCTCCACGGCTCAACTCTCTAGGTTTCTGATCCACATCCCCTGGCGCATTCACCGCAGCACCGACTCCAATCCCTTTTCTTTCGGGATCTCCTTTCTGCGGATGCTTTTCCTAGTACGGGCGATCAAGCCACACTTGGTGCATTCCCACACCCTCAAGGCCAACTTGCTCGCCGTGGTTGTCACGTCGATCTTTGGGATTCCGTGTGTGCTCTCCTTTGCCGGCATGGGTCGCCTCTCCAAAGCCCAGGGGCCTTCGCGGCTGGCTTTTGTGCTGGTGTTGCGCAGCATCGCCTTCTTTGCCCTGCGTGAGCGTCGCTCCCGCTGGCGCTGGCGCTTGACACCTAACCGCACCGCCTTTATCTTCCAAAATCCCATTGATCGTTCCCTTTTTGAACGAGCACTGCCCCATCTCCACAGCAGCCGGAATCACCTGATCGCCGGGTCCGGTGTTCCAGCCAGCTACCTGCCTGATTTCGCTGAGCTCGCATTGCCCGAGCCGCTCCCCAACCAGTGGTGGCAGATCCCGAGCGAGCTGACCTCCCCCGCTGATGCTGTCTGCGAGTTTCTGTTCTGCGGCCGGTTGCTGCGCTCCAAGGGAATCGGCACCTTTCTGGAGATCGCCTCCCTGCTGGAATCCCAGCACTTCACGGTGTTTGGTGGTGTTGATCCCTCCAGTGGCGACTCCCTGTTAACCGCTGAGCTGACGGCCCTGCAAAGCCAGCATGACAATGTGCATTTTGCAGGGAGCCAGTGTGATCCTCTGCTGCACCTGCAGGTACCTTACCCCGTCCTTCTGGTGCCCTCCAACTACGGCGAAGGTCTGCCGCGGGCCGTGGCTGAAGCCCTAGCACTCGGCATCCCCGTGATCAGCTCCCGCGCTGCCACCTGCGGCATCTTCGATATCAGCACGATCTACGTTGCGGAAGGCGACGCACCTGGCGACTACCTGCACTGCTTCGATCAGCTTCTAGCAGACCATGCCACCGGCCGTCTGGTTCCCCGCATGCAGGCTGGTCGTGCGCTCGTGCAACGCAGCCTTTCAGAGGCGGGAATTGTTGAGGAAACTCTTGCTGTTTATCAGCTCTTGGAAAATGATCGCGGAAATTCTTATCTTTTGAACAAAGACGACGCTCGCCTGCACAGCTGGCTTGCGCAGTAGGTACTACTCGATCCTGACTAACTGACAGATCTCAGTCTAGGCCGTCATGCGACACCTATTCCCCCCGGGTTGTGGCACACTGACCAGTTCAATCCAAGAGAACCACGGCCGTTTGACTTGCTTCTTGAGCGCGCGGCTGGAAATCCAGTCCTCCAGCGTCTGCATGGGGATCGGCATCCAGGAGGCTGCTGAAAAAGCCAGTGAAAGCGGGCCTCTTGGCCGGTTCGTGACCGTTTTTGGCGCCGCGTCAATCAGGTTGACCGCCAGCAAGGCCCTGGCCGCCAGAGCAAGCCGCATCAAGGGATCACCCGCATAGCCATCTATGGCGCCGGTGCCGCCGGCGTGCAGCTGGCTGCCGCCCTGTGCCTGGCCGGCAGTCACAACGTTGCCCTGTTCGTGGACGACGCTCCCCAGCTCTGGCGTCGCGACATCAACGGCACACCCATCCAGCCCCCCCAGGTGCTGCGGCAACGGGTTGCTGAGATCGATCAGGTGTTGCTGGCCATCCCCTTGCTCAGTCGTAGCCGGCGCCGCCGGATTGTGGATGAGCTCCAGGAGCTCGGCCTCCCCCTGCTTCAGGTTCCCTCAGTGGAGGAGATCACCTCCGGTCGCACCCGCATCGATGCCCTGCGCTCCGTGGCCATCGAAGAGCTCCTTGGCCGCGATGCCGTGCCCCCAGGCCCTGGTTTGCTGGGCCCTGGCATCACCGCCAGCTGTGTGTGCGTCACCGGCGCCGGCGGCTCCATCGGCGCTGAGCTTTGCCGCCAGTTTCTGCGCTTGGCCCTCCGCCACCTGTTGCTGCTGGAGCGCAGTGAACCCAGTCTGTACGCCATCCACCAGGAGCTGCTGGCGTTGCTCCCCCCCACAACCCAGCTCACGGCCGTGTTGGGCAGCGCCGCCGATGGGGCACTGGTGGAGCGGGTGCTGGGTGATCACGGCGTACAGGTGTTGTTCCATGCCGCTGCTAGCGGCGTCCCATGGAGTGGTGTAACTCGGGGGGATCAGCCCCGGCTACGCCGGGGCTGACGGCTCAACTCCCTCAGTCTTTAGCTGTGGCAATGGGTGGGCCGGTCTGTGACCCTGTTCGGAGCACTACCACCAAACCGAACACAGACCATGACCCATATCCATAGTGGCGCCTCCGAGCTGGCTCAGCTCATGGAGGGCACCACCGCTGGCGCCCTCATCCCTGAGATCGTGCGCCGCGGCTTTCAGGACCTGCTGGAAGCAGAGGTTTCTGCCCTCACTGGCGCCCAGCTCCATGAGCGCTGCCCGGATCAGCGCTCCACCCACCGCAACGGCTACCGCCAGCGGCTACTCACCACCCAGGTAGGCGACATCAGCCTGGCCATTCCCAAACTGAGGCAGGGCAGCTTCTTTCCCGACTGGCTCGAGCCACGCCGCCGGGTGGACAAGGCTCTCTACGCCGTGGTGATGGAGGCCTACACCGGTGGCATCTCTACCCGCAAGGTCGACGCCTTGGTGGAGGCGCTGGGCGGGGCCAGTGGCATCTCCAAATCAGAGGTGAGCCGCATCTGCCAGGGCCTCGATGAACAGGTGAAAGCCTTTCTGTGCCGGCCGTTGGACCATGCCCGCTACCCGTACGTCTACCTCGATGCCACCTACCTCCACGGCCGTCTGGGGCAGAACATGCAGGTGGTTTCGCGGGCCGTCGTGGTGGCGATCGGCATCAATGCCCTCGGCTACCGAGAAGTGCTCGGCATTGCCGTGGGTGACAGCGAGGCGGAGGGCTTCTGGCGCCAGTTCCTCGGCTCCCTCAAGGAGCGTGGCCTCACTGGAACCCGGCTGGTGATCTCAGACGCCCACCTGGGGCTGACGGCAGCGATCAGGCGGATGTTCCAGGGCAGTAGCTGGCAGCGCTGCCGGGTGCACTTCTTACGCAACCTGCTGTCTCACGTCCCCAAGGCCGGCCAAGACATGGTGGCCGCCGCCATGAAAGCAGTATTCGTGATCCAGGCACCTGAGCAAGTGCGCTCCCACTGGCAGCGGGTCACCGAGATGCTGCGCAAGCAGTTTCCCGGCGCTGTGCCGGTAATGGACGCCGCTCGCGATGACGTGTTGGCCTTCTTGCACTTCCCCCAGGAGCACTGGCGCAAGGTCTGGAGCACCAACCCGCTTGAGCGGCTCAACAAGGAAATCAAACGCCGCACCAACGTGGTCGGGATCT
>NZ_JAGQCZ010000024.1:0-15910 GCF_024346435.1 Cyanobium sp. Alchichica 3B3-8F6
CTGCGCTACGGCGGCTACCGCTCAGTTCACGCGGGCCAGCAGGAACTGAGCCACGACATCAGGGGAATGCTCGCACTGGGAGGCGTGGTCATGAGCACGACATGAAATTACTTTTAGGCGGCCCTGCATCTCCTGCGAAGGACAGATGGTGGAGTCGGGGGGAATGCTGTCGACAGCACGTCAACCTCTATGGAGACACAACCCCGTTCCCGTATCACGGTTTATCGGGAAGCCCTGGCATCGCGTCACTACGCCCGGCGGACCATCGAAACCTACGAACGCTGGCTGCGGCGCTTCCTGCGGTTTCACCAGCTGCGGCACCCGAGGGAGATGGGCAGCCTGGAGATCAATGCCTTCCTCACGCACCTCGCAGTAAACGAACAGGTGAGAGCATCGACGCAGAACCAGGCCTTAGCAGCACTCCTATTTCTCTACAAGCGTGTTCTGGAGATCGACCCCGACGAACTTGATGAGGTCGTAAGAGCGCGACGGCCCAAGCGGCTACCGGTTGTGCTGAGTGTGATGGAGGTGCGCGCGGTGCTGCAGCAGCTGGAGGGGCCAGCCGCACTGGTCTGTGGCTTGATGTATGGGGTGGCCTACGGCTGATGGAAGCCCTACGCCTGCGAGTGCAGGATCTGGACTTTGCGGGACATCAGCTGACCATCCGCGGGGGCAAGGGAAACAAGGACCGGGTCACGGTGTTCCCCCAGAAGCTCATGCAGCCGCTCCAGATTCATCTACAGGAAGTGCGGCGGCTGCATCGGGTTGATCTGGCCGCCGGTTGGGGACAGGTGCCGCTGCCTGGCGCACTGGAGCGGAAATACACATCAGCCTCACGTGAGTGGATCTGGCAGTGGGTGTTCCCACAGGTCACGCGCTGGCAGAATCGCAACACCGATGAACAGGGGCGTCACCACCTGGATCCATCGGTGATCCAGCGAGCGGTGCATGCCGCTGTACGCGCTGCTGGGATCAGCAAGCCAGCAAGTTGCCATACCTTCCGCCATTGCTTTGCCACACATCTCTTGGAGCGGGGATCTGACATCCGTACGATCCAGGAGCTGCTCGGCCACAGTGACGTGAAGACCACGATGATCTACACGCATGTGCTCAACCGGGGACCAGCTGGCGTGACCAGCCCTGCGGATCTGCTCTGAGGCATGTTCTGCACGTCCGCAGAACATCCAGCCTGCAAGGGAAAGCCCTCCGCTGAATGAGTCAGCGGAGGGCACAGGAAGCGATATCGGTCCCCAGAGGAGGTTTCAGGCGCCTTACGAGGACTTTCTAATTGGCGTTAAGCAAGATACAAATACAGTCTGGTAGGCCAAACTGCAAGCGTGTGTTCAATCAGGCGTAACCAGAGAACCATTTACATAGACAGCTTGAACACCGTCGCATTCATCCCCTGATCCTGTCCAGTCCTGGGTGATATCTACTCCTTCGTAGGTCATGTAGCCATTATACCAAGACTGGTTATCTTCGATATGGTACGCTAAGCGCTTGGGGTCGAATGGCTCGGATGTTTCAAGAAGAAACTCATAAGAGCATCTATTGTCATATGTGCAGAAGAGTATGCATATCTTACCTTTTACCTCTTCGGCAAACAGCTCTTTTTCGTCTACTTCATAGGTAATTCCGTATTCGTGTTCTCTAGATTTGAACGGGGACCCAATGCCTGTAAATGCAATCTCGTGCAGGGATTTCTCGAATTGATCCTCGGGCAAAGGCTGGACATTTATATCTGCATACTCAATCTCCCAATGAGTGAGTTTTGAGTCCACAGAATCCCTTATTTCTTCAACCTCAAGTATCGATTCTGATACCTCTAGTATCTTATCTTGGTCTCCATTGGAAATTGCATTCTCTAGATCGCTAATCATCTCGGGTATTTCATCTCTCCACTTATTGAGAGAATCCCATGTAAGAGCGTACCAGCTGGTAATTGACTTGCGGCAGCCGTTGCGGAGTCTTAAGTGTGTTTGCATTTGCAGTCTAGAATCAAGAGCAGATTAGCACAACTGCCTAACGACGCAATGCACCTGCACCGCACCCTAAGGAATATGCACGTGACGAATAGATTGAGCCACAGCCCCTACGGGCAGGTTATCGCTGGCGTTAGGCAAACGAAGCAAGAGGCTCCTCGTCATGAGAGAAGCAATTCCCGCTTAACGAGGGCCAGTCTTGGCCTCGCGTGAGAGGTGTTTGACCAAGTCAACGAGTTCTCGTCCCTTCTTTGCTGTCTCCCACATCTTCTCGCTGAATATCTCTGCTGAGTTATCCGCATAAGCGTGGTCGTCCAACTTGCAGAAGGCGTGTACGCACTCATTCCGAGCATCTCGCCATTGATCTAGTTCGTGGAAGAGATCACCATCTACTATCGACCCACTTCCAGTCATTAACTTCTTGGCCTGAGCGATAAGATTGCCAAGACTCTGCTTGCTCGAAACGGCCTGCTCTGTCGATGCGATAATTGACAGTAACCGATCTGTGATGATGCTCTCTTCTAGAGAGATTGCCTCCAGTAGCCAACCATCTTCCAATGCTTCATCTAGGCGATCGAAGGCAAGCTTGTAACGCAAATACCGACCAGTCTGCTTTCCCGTCATTGATCAAGAATGTAATAGAACTGCGGTTAATAAACTCTATGACTAGCTAAAGCCAATCTCCTCTTCTGCCTCAATCCAGAACTCGATCTCCTCTCCCTCCTCGTCAGTGAATGGAATGGTCGAGATTCCGATTGACTCCACCATGTATCTGACCTGGATTCCCAGCTCTTCAATGAAGTCTTCATCAACCGCCAAGTCGATGTTGGCGCCATTGCTGTCGAGATAGGCCTTCAGAAGTTCTCGATCTTTGTCATCAATATCGTCTGATTTTCCAGATGCCAATTTATCAATGAGGACAGAGCAGATACCTTCCTGCTCTGTACTTCTGGCCTCAAAGAGTTTTGCACTAGATACGCCTGCTCGGAGATTTATGGAGTATGTTCCGCCTTCGTCCTCAATGCTCATTGCATAGATTTCAATCTCCAAAGGCTCATGACCGTCTGCAAGCCGAAAAGGGGATTGAAGAACCAACGGCTCCTCTAGAGAAGCCACAACGCCGTCACTGACAGTCAACTGATCAGGGACATCCTCATCACAATATGCTGGTTCTTGAAAGATTGCTTTTAGTTTTACTTGGAGCTCTTCAGGCAGTTCGCCGCGAGCATGAGCGCCTACAGATGAATTAAATTCATCTACGCTTCCAAAGCCGACTGCCGAGAGTGCTTGTGAAATTACTTCCTCGCCAATCTCGGTATCATCCGCGGAAAGATAGCCGGGAGCGTAATAACGCCAAGAGCCCCAAGTTTTGGACATAACTAGTGGCTCAAATACTTGCACAACTCTAGACCTTGCTCAGTCAGCAGTCAAGCCGCGTCCCCTCTATTGATGTAAGAGCGGTCTGCCAGCCCCGGCGTAGCCGGGGCTGGCAGACCGCTCCTCAGACGCCAGTCGTTGCAAGGGGTGGGCAGGTCCGTTTCCCTGGTTCGAGTACCACCTCAACCAGACGAACCATGCCCAAGTAACAGTTTGACGCGTCTTCCCTGCTGCCGCTACTGGATGGCAGCAGTGCAGGGGAGCTGATCCCTGAGCTGGTGCGCCACGGACTGCAACAGCTGATCGAGCTGGAGGTGGCCGCCGTGCTCGGCGCGGAGCGCCATGAACGCAGCGACGACCGGCTTGGCTACCGCAATGGCTACCGGCCCCGACTGCTCACCACCCAGGCCGGCGATATCGATCTGAGGATTCCCAAACTGCGGTCTGGGAGCTTTCACCCGTCGATCCTCGAGCCCCGCCGCAGGGTCGATCAGGCCCTGTATGCAGTGATCATGGAGGCCTACATCAGTGGCGTCTCCACCCGCAAGGTCGATTCCCTGGTGGCGGCGCTGGGTTCCCAGAGCGGCATCTCCAAGTCGCAGGTGAGCCGCATCTGTCAGGACATCGACCAGCAGGTGCAGGCGTTCCTGGGCCGGCCGCTGGAGGAGAGCGGCTACGCCTACGTCTTCCTCGATGCCACCTACCTCCACGGCCGGCTTGGCCTGGGCCAGCAGGTCTGCTCCAGAGCTGCCGTGATCGCCATGGGCGTCAATGCCGACGGCCGCCGTGAGCTGCTCGGCCTACAGGTGGGTGACAGCGAAAGCGAGGGCTTCTGGAAGGCCTTCATTGGCTCCCTCAAGGAGCGTGGCCTCACTGGTGTCAAGCTCGTAGTGAGCGATGCCCACGTGGGCCTGACCAAGGCCATCCGCCGCATGTTCCAGGGCTGCTGCTGGCAGCGCTGCCGCGTGCACTTTGCGCGCAACCTGCTGCAGCGGGTGCCAAAAGCGCATCAGGGCATGGTCACGGCCGCCCTGCGCTCGGTGTTTGCCCAAGAGAGCGCCGCTGAGATCCTCAGCCGCTGGGATGACCTGGCCAGCTCACTGGCTGAGCGCTTCCCCAAGGCTGCTGAGCTCATGGCCGAGGCCCGAGAAGACGTGTTGGCGTTCCGCCACTTCCCGCAGCACCACTGGAAAAAAGTGTGGAGCACCAACCTGCTCGAGCGGGTCAACGAGGAAATCAAACGCCGCACCCGCGTGGTCGGCATCTTCCCCAATGACCCAGCCATCACTCGCCTGGTGGGGGCGGTGCTGCTGGAGCAGGACGAGCATTGGCAGCTCGAGGGCCGGCGGATGTTCTCCGCCGAGAGCATGGCGGCCATTCCAGCGCTGGATGCTCTACCGGCAGCGGTAGCAGCAGCGCAGGCCATCACCAGCTGATGGTCTCAGGCCCCAGATGAGAGATGCTGCGGCGCCCACACAGGGCGCAGCAGCTGCTCTCAGCGCCCGGGGGCCGCCGCAGACCGTGCTCGGCAGATCTCAGCGGTAGCCAACAACCGACAAACCACCCGGGCGAAAGACTTGACAAGTCAATCGCCTTGATTCAATGTGGAACAACGAGGGACATCTGTGCCACTGGAATGACAGCCCGTCATTCGACACTGTTCACGCTTGAATCAGGGAATTCGGGCCTCGGCTTTTACACCACGCAAAGGGACGCGGCCGAACCTAAATTCAACTACGCATCTATTATCCATGGAGGCCCTGTAAGAATGTTCAAATATATTGTTCGGCTTTCGCGCAATGGCATTGGCTTTGATTGCGAAGTCATGGCTAGAAGTTCATATGAAGCCAAGGAGGTAGCGCTTCGCCTATATCCAGACCACACTGCGATGCGAGCAACTCGAGCATGAGCGAAGGCTGCGCGCAGGCGAGTAATTCTGTTCCATTGGCTCCTAGCCGTGAAATCGGCTCTGCCAAATGTCAAAGGAAAGATCCCTGCAGCAGGCAAATGTCCCATGCCGAGGGCCTAGGCGCTGGAGGCTGGCGAAAGCCGGTGAGTTACTTCCCCTGCACTGCAGAGGATGCTGCTGCATGAATTCGGCTCAGCCGCTTTTGCTGGCCCAGGGATTGCTGCAGGACCCTGGCGCCGCTGCCCTGGTGATCGGCGTCACCGGACACCGCGATCCCAGGCTTCTGCTTCCAGCCGTCAAAGGCATCAAGCCAGTGAGTCTTATAGAGGTAATACTTGAACGCCCCCTCAGGTTCAACATCATCCACCCGAAACGGCAGGATCATCACTCCAGAGCGGTCTGCCAGTGTCAATTCATTGATCACCTGCTCTGATTGCATGGACTCAACACTCCACAAGAGCACCATCAACTGACAATTCGGAATGGCTTTGGTGATCGCCTGAGCCCACTTGCTCACCAGCCATGATGCTTTCTGGTGCCATCCAGCAATTCACATTCAGATCTTCCAGATGCGATCGGATTGCTTCAGCGATCCGCCGGTTGCGACTGGAATAGCTGATGAATACCTGCTCTAAGGCCATGTCCTTTTCAGCCATGAATACTTCCGGTAATCAGGCAACCATCATCCCTCAGCCACCTCAAGGCAGCTGAATGCCAAGCCGTTTTAGGAAAGCCACCTCGTCGATCACCTCAACGCCGAGGGCTTGGGCCTTCTTGAGCTTGCTGCCAGCCTTCTCACCGGCCACAAGCAGATCCGTCTTGCTGCTCACCGAGCCCGTGGCGTTGCCGCCGGCGCGTTCCACCAGCAGCTCGGCCTGCTTGCGTTCGATGTGCTCGAGTGTTCCAGTGATCACCACGGTAAGGCCGGAGAAGGCATCTGCCGTGATGGCCATGGTCTGAGGGTCCCAAGCGGGCTTAGCGGACATGACTGGGTCTTGTTAGAGAAGATCCTGATTCTGGAGCAGACAAGGCAGGCAGAAGCTGGTCACGTCTCCGCTATCGAAAACTTGCATAAAACTCTCCCAAGGCTACAGCTATCCCTCCCTTAAGGTTGGTCAACAGGCAACTCCTCGCATGGCCAAGCCAGTTGTGGTGTCTCACCAAGGAGTAACGAGTTCCTTCCAGTTGAGCAAGCTGGAGCGCCAGAAGCTGTACGGCGCCCGCCGCCGCATCCCAGTGGATGGCAGCGGCAATCCCTGCACTCGCGCTGCGCTCACCGGCGACGGGCTTGTGCTGATCACCGCCGGAATGACGGCCCAAGGCTGGTTCGCCCCCGATGGTCGCCAAGTGGAGAGCAGCAAGATCGGCGCCTGTGACGGCGACGGCAATCCTCTCGAGCTGGTGCCATCCACCCTCGGAGAGACGCAACAGCTGGAAGGGCCCGTACTGGCAACCGAGGTGCTGGATCTGGCAGTTGCCTCGATCTATCGGCTCGAGCCCGAAAGCCTCGATGAGCAGCTGGGCAAAGCCTTGAGCGAAGGCGAGATCTGGCGCTTTCGCTTCAATTACCGCCCTGACTACCGGGCTGAGACAGCGTTCCTGCTCGCCAATAAGGAGGGGATCTTCGCGCTGGTGGGAGTGCCCAGCGCGCCGCGCTATCTGGCACCCAACGCGCCGCCCCCGCCAGAAGATGACGACCAAAGCGACGACGAACTCGATTTCGAGATGCTCTGAGCCATGCGTTCCATTCACCTTGCCGATGCAAGCAGCCGCGACGCCTATCTGCGCTTCGTATCGGTGCGGGCACCGTCCCCGCCGCAGCGGGTGGTCGATGGCCGGCCTGTCGCCATGCGCCGCCTCCTGGCGTCAGGCGAAGCCAATACCCATGAAACCCTGGCGGACAAGCACGGTGAGGCGCTGGGCCAGGCGCTGATCGATGGCGATCCGGAGCTAGATCTCGAACTGATCGGCCGCCCGATCGAGCGCACCAACACCGTGTTCCTCGACAGCAGCCGCCAGATCCTGCGCATGGCTCCTGATCTGGTGGAGGTGATTCTCGATCCCTTTGGACAGGAAAAGGAGCGACGGGCTCCGGAAGACCGCTTTGCCAACGTGAGCGAGGAGATCCCGGTGCGCTTCACCAAGACCCGCATCAGCCGGGCTGACGCGGTGAGGCGCTTTGCCTTCAGCCGCACGCTGCAGCTGTGGCATACCGATGGCCTCAGCTACGAATTTCTGCATGGCATCGCCGCTGAGCTGGATGCCGCCGATGAGATGGTGCTGCTAGCCGCCGGCGAGAAGGCGCGAGATCCCCTGGTGTTGCAGCTCAATGGTCTGCCCTGGCGAGCCTTTCTGGAGGGCCGCGTTAACCACAGCGGCTATTGCCTGCTGCTGCGGCTCTCGAATCTCGAGCTCAAGGCTCCCCCCGCCAAGCCATGACCGACCCCCGACTTGAAACCATTGCCAAGCGCTACAAAGCTGCAGTGGCGGGTCGCTACCGCGCCATCCGGCCCTCCGATCTGCAGGCGATTCCCCATGCGCCCTGCTTTGTGAGCCGCAAAATCGATGGCGAGCTGTGGCTGGCGGAACTCCACAACGGCAAAGCTCGCCTGTTTGCCCGCGGTGGTCGCTCCATGGGGACCGGGCCCTTGCTGAAGGGGTTGGCTGCGCTGGCCAAGGGGCGCAAGCAGCCATTGGTGATCGCCGGTGAATTGCATGTGCCTGCTGCAGACGGCGGCCGTGAGCGGGTGGGGGATGTGGCTGCTGCTCTGGCCGCCGGCGATCACGACCGGCTGGCCTATGCGGTTTTTGATGTGGTGGAGCTCGATGGTGCGCCGCCACCGGCCGACTACCACCCGCGTCTGGAGCTGCTGCAGGCCTTGCTGAGCAAGCCTCCGGTGCCGCAGCTGGCGGTGGTCGACACCGAGGAGCTGCAAGAGCCCGCGGAGCTGCGTCCCCATCTCGAGCGCTGGGTGGCGAGTGGGGATGCGGAAGGTCTGGTGGTGCGCAGCATCACCGGCGAGATCTACAAGCTCAAGCCATCGTTCAGTCTCGATGCGGTGGTGGTGGGCTTCACCACCCGGGTGAGCGAAAGCGATCAGGTGCGTTCGGTGCTGCTGGGCCTGCGCCGGCACGACGACACCATCCAGTTGCTGGGGGCCTGCGGCAACTTCCCCGGCGAGGCAATGCGCCGTGAGCTGCTCGCCGCCCTTGAGCCGCTGGAATGTGCCAGTGGTTTCCGCCACTCCAGCAGCGACGGCAACCTCTATCGCTTCGTGCGGCCGGAGCTGGTGCTGGAGCTCAGCTGCACCGATCTGCAGACAGACGACAGCGCCGGCGATCCCGTGCGTCGCTGGGTGCTCCGCCATTCAGAAGAGGAGGGCTGGCAGCCGATCGTGGATGCGGTGGCGGCGAGCATGATCCACCCGGTGGTCGTCCGCCGCCGCAGCGACAAGAGCGCCGATGGCCTCGACGTGCGGCTGAGCCAGCTGCAGGAGTACCTGCCGGAGCTAGATCCACAGGCTCCACTGGAGCCACGCCAGCTGCCCCGCAGCGAACCGGTGCGCCGGCAGGTGTGGACCAAGGCGGGCAAAGGGGGCATTGCCGTGCGCAAACTGCTGGTGTGGAAGAGCAGCAAGGAGGAAACCTGGCCCGGCTGGCCTGCCTGGTTGGTGCACTTCACCGACTACAGCCCCGATCGCAAGACCCCTCTGGAGCGCACCCTGCGCACTGCCCGCAGCGAGGCCGAAGCGAATGCTGTTGCCGATGCACTGATCGCTGAGAACATCAAGAAGGGCTGGGAGGAGGTGGTTGCATCACCAAAAGCAGCAGCGCAGCAACAGAAAATAACAACGCGTTCTACCCGTAAACCAAAAAGCAAACCAGCTGATTGATGCACGATCCAAAACTTTACCGGCTCCTCAGGGATGCCGACCAAAACAAACGAGAGCAAGCACTGGTCACCTTGGTTGAGGCCATACGTCTTGAAGATCCGCACCGCCCGGGCGGTGCCCACGCCATGGCTGTGCAGGAACACCATGATTTCGCGCACCACCTTCTGATCGGCCCAGGCCTGGGCGATGCGACCGGCGCGCACCTGGCCGATGCCCGGCACCTCCCGCAGCCGTTCCGGCGCCTGCTCGATCACCTCGAACACCTCCGCACCAAAGGCCTCAACCAGCTTGCTGGCGTAGATCGGGCCGATGCCGCGGATCATCCCCGAGCCCAGGTACTTCTCGATGCCCTCGGCGGTGGTGGGCGGTGAGGAGCGCAGGAAGGATGCCTTGAACTGCTGGCCGTGCTCCCGGTCGTTCACCCAGGTGCCACTCACCGTGACCCATTCACCGGCGCTGATCTCAGCGGCATGGCCCACAACCGTCACCAGATCCCGATGGCCGCGGGCCTTGATGCGCAGCACGCAGAAGCCGTTGCTGGCGTTGTGGAAGGTGACGCGCTCGATCGAGCCGGCCAGCACGTCCGTGGGCTGCTGGCTGGGCTCAGCCGGGCTGGCCATCACCGGGCACGGGCATCACTGAACGAGGCGACTCTGCACCAGCACTGCGGTCGGTGCGTGAGAGCTCCAGGAAGATCACGGCCTTGATGGGCTGCGCACAGGGTTGGCTATGGCGGCTGCTGCTCTGGCTTTTAAGGGGGGAGTCGATCACCACCCGAGCCTTGGTCAGGCCCACGTGGGCATCGCTCACTACGAGCTTGACACCAGTGAGGCCACGCTCCTTGAGGGAGCCAATGAAGGCCTTCCAGAAGCCCTCGCTTTCGCTGTCACCCACCTGTAGGCCGAGCAGCTCACGGCGGCCGTCGGCATTGACGCCCATGGCGATCACAGCAGCTCTGGAGCAGACCTGCTGGCCCAGGCCAAGCCGGCCGTGGAGGTAGGTGGCATCGAGGAAGACGTAGGCGTAGCCGCTCTCCTGCAGGGGCCGGTTCAAGAAGGCATGCACCTGGATGTCGATGTCGGCGCAGATGCGGCTCACCTGGGATTTGGAGATGCCGCTCTGGACGCCCAGAGCCGCCACCAGGGAATCGACCTTGCGGGTGGAGACGCCACTGATGTAGGCCTCCATGATCACTGCGTACAGGGCCTGATCGACCCTGCGGCGGGGCTCGAGGATCGTGGGCAGGAAGCTGCCGGCCCGCAGTTTGGGGATCTGCAGGGCGAGATCCCCAACCTGGGTGGTCAGGGTGCGGGGCCGGTAACCGTTGCGGTGGCCGAGACGCTCTTCCGTGCGCTCGTGCCAGTCCGCACCGAGGAAGGCGGCAAGCTCCAGCTCGATCAGCTGCTGCAGGCCGCGTGTGGCCAGTTCAGGGATCAGCTCCCCTGCACTGCTGCCATCCAGTAGCGGCAGCAGGGAAGACGCGTCAAACTGTTGCTTGGGCATGGTTCGTCTGGTTGAGGTGGTACTCGAACCAGGGAAACGGGCCTGCCCACCCCTTGCAACGTCAGCCGTGGAGCCGATCGCCTGAGATGCGCGCCCCACCCCGGCTACGCCGGGGTGGGGATGCCGGGGGAATTACACCACTGCCTGGGACGCGGGCCATCTCAAAGAGTTCATCGATAACTCCCGCCTTGCGCAGTCGCTCTCTGAAGAAGGCGACTGTCTGGCATCTGGTATGTCATTCATCACCCCAAGACCAACAAACTCCTCGAAGGAGCGACGGTCATTTACTTGGAATTCGATCTCTTCATCACTTAAATTAAATAGCTGCTGGAGCACCAGCATCTTGAAAAGAATCAGTGGGTCGATTCTCTTGCGTCCAGCATTGCTTTTGCGCTCCTGGCTATAGCCCTTGTCAAGTAAAGGGCGGAAAGATTCCCAGGGAATCGTTTCTGCGAGACGCGTCAGAACCGGCTTCTTCTCTTGGAGCTTTGCAACTCTTTGTTGTTCATCCCAGAACCCTCGCCGGTAGCTGCCAGAAAAGATGACGCCTCTGCTGCCATTCAGGCAACCAACATCAACGTAGCTGGATCTGGCTCGATTTCTGGTGGCGGTGGGTTGATCCAGACCTCTTCCGGCTGACGCCAGCAACGCGTCGATCGTGACCACCGGCGGGGATGCCGTTGGCGTGCTTGTTCGTAGACGACAGCACGGTGGCGGCAGATCTCCACAGCCTCACCGTTGTGGCGCTGATGGGGCGTGACGAACTTGATGCCGCTGTGCCAGTGTCGGTGGTTGTACCAGTCCACGAACGCCGCCACCCACTGGCATGCCTCCTGCACGCTGGCGAATGGCCGCCTCGGGTAATCAGGCCGGTACTTTGCGGTTCGGAACAGCGATTCTGAGTAGGGGTTGTCGTTTGACACCCTCGGCCTTGAGAACGACCGCAGCACGCCCAGCTCCTCCAGCCGTGATTCCAGCGTGGCGGCACGCATGGCGTTGCCGTTATCGGCGTGGAGGGTCAAGGGTATCTGGCGCCCCTTGCTGATCCGCTCGGCAGGCAGGCTCTGCTCACCAGATCGGCTGCAATTGCTGGGTCTTCTCGCTCAGCGACATCCCAGGCCACCACCTTCCTGCTCCAGACGTCGATCACCAGATAGAGATAGAGCCACACGCCACGCACTGTTGTTGGCAGGTAGGTGATGTCCCAGCTCCACACCTGATTCGGGCCTGCGGCCCGCAGCCGTGGCACTGGCCTCGGCTCCTGTGGTGGTCGGGCGCGACCGCGGCGATTCGCCTGGCCCCGCTCACGGCAATAAGCGCTCAGCTCGGTGGCATTCAACCCAGCGGTTTCCAGCACCACCGTGAACTTGTCGGTGGAATCCCATCCCTCTGGTTCCTTTTCGGAAGCCGGCACCACCTCTCCTTGCAACCGCCAGGCCTTTCTCCAGTTGTAGAGGCTGGCCACGTGAATGCCCAGCTCTGCTGAAATCTGGGAAACGCTCTGGCGGTTCGGCGGAGTCATACGCCTCCTCACATCAGCCTTAAAGGCCTCGCTGTAACGACGCATTGCCCTGCTCCATCAAGCCCCCTGGTGAAAAAAGTGGTCGGGTTGGAGAGGCGTCAACTTTCCTGGCAGAGGGGGCGCTGGCCCATAGAAAGCATGTAATCGGGATACCCTAGTATAATCCAAATCCGGACGCTATCAAGCGGTCTTACGATTATTCGAGGTGCCCTTAATTATGAAAGTCAAACTTACTTGGACTGCACAGAATCAGGGCAGACGGGAGACAGTAATTGATGCAGATAATGTTCCAGGAGCAGAAGCACAATTGAAAGCTCTATATGAAAGTATGCCCAATTTTGTTTGTCTTGGTGTAAACATAATTACCGAACCTCGTCCAAATCAAGAACTTCCGACTCACACTGAATATGTAAATGTTGCCAGTGATGATGACGGGGCTTGGATGACTGAACCTCGTAGTTTTCTTGCATATATTTTAATATGCGCCGGTCTATTGTCCACATTATTCGGGTTGTTCCTACTTCCAGCTGGACTCATCTTTATGATCCCTGGGGCATTGTTAGTATGGGCAATGTATAAATGGGAAAGTGGGGATTGGGATTGACTGATGGAATACTTGACCCCAGCTCATCAGGAGATTATGGACGTTCTCCAACAATCTAATGAGCACCTCGAATAATCAGTACAAATGGGAAATCTTGCGGACATAAAAAAGCCACCAAGGAGGCGGCTGAGCAACAATACATTATATTGGCTATTGACGAGTTACCCTGAACCGTGGCACTTCAATGAGTGACTCATGCAAACACTACTACATGGGCAGAGCGCTGGAGAAAACGAAGGAAGTTGAATGTCAGGTTCTTGAGGCCCCACCAAGCCTCGTTCCTTTCTAGCCCAATCTTTCTTGTCAGCTTTCCACCCATGGACATGGTCATGCAGCCAAAGACATGCTCGACACAAGCTCTAATTGACGACTTGACACGATTCAATTCCTTGGCTGCATCGCTAAGCGGTTGATTGCGAGCGCCTTTTTCGTGGATCAGGCTTTCGAATCCACCGAGATTCAGAAGATTATCAAAGCTTTCACCGGAATATGCTGAGTCTGCCCAGACATAGTCATGCTCGTTTTCTGGATCAAGCAGTCGTGGAAGCATCTGGCTGTCATGGATATTGGCGGGGGTTACAGCATATCGGCGGATGAATCCATGGTCGACATCGATGCAAATACTGTTCTTGTAACCGTAGTAACTGAGGCCGTTCTTTTATGTCCAGCGAGCATCTAAATCCTTTTGCTGCAAGCGGTCTGGGTTTTCATTCCAGCCCTCTGGCAGCCTTCCGGCTTTGATTTCCTTGTTCTCCTCGCGGGTATTGCGTTGCTTGGGAACAGGGACGAGAGTCGCGTCAATGATCTGACCCCCACGGGCTTGTAGACCCTGAGAGCGCAGGTATTCCTCACACATCTCAAAGAGTTCATCGATAACTCCCGCCTTGCGCAGTCGCTCTCTGAAGAAGGCGACTGTGGTGGCATCTGGTATGTCATTCATCACCCCAAGACCAACAAACTCCTCGAAGGAGCGACGGTCATTTACTTGGAATTCGATCTCTTCATCACTTAAATTAAATAGCTGCTGGAGCACCAGCATCTTGAAAAGAATCAGTGGGTCGATTCTCTTGCGTCCAGCATTGCTTTTGCGCTCCTGGCTATAGCCCTTGTCAAGCAAAGGGCGGAAAGATTCCCAGGGAATCGTTTCTGCGAGACGCGTCAGAACCGGCTTCTTCTCTTGGAGCTTTGCAACTCTTTGTTGTTCATCCCAGAACCCTCGCTGGCCCATAGAAAGCATGTAATCTGGATGCCCTAGTATAATCCAAATCCGGACGCTATCAAGCGGTCTTACGATTATTCGAGGTGCCCTTCAGAGCCTTTTGGCTTAATGATTAGCGAGCGATAATTCGCATCCCAATCATAAGAGCACCCAGTAATCCGGGAATCACGCAATGCAGTCTGGGCTTGATTGCTCAAAGAAGACTCACTCGTCATGAGGGAGTCTATAAATGGCCAACACTCTTCAGGATCCCAGCCACTCTCGGCTGAGAAGACAATGCTGAAGCCAGTTTCCCCCTCTGCACTATCAATCTCAAAATCGACTCCATCAGTAAATACAGGTTCTGATTCCAGTATCTCTGTGATTTCACCAACAATATCCTCGCTTGTCTCTGGGAGGAAATCAATGCGAACTCGCCCAGTGCCTACATCAGCGTTAGCCATGAGGAATCCACCGAAAGTCTGATACTAGCCCACCTAACGACGCAATACACCTGCCCCGCCCTTCTTGGTGTATGCCCCAAGTTAATAGCTACAAGCCACAGGCCCTGCCGACAGGTGATCGCTGGCGTTAGCGTGGGCGAGCGCGCTACGAGCTTCGCAGATTGATTTTTCCATCAGAAAATATTGACCAACTTGCCCTTCGCAAGTGGATTACCGCTGGACTCATAATTGATGAGGTGAGAGGATTGAACGGAGATGCAGGCTATCTACTGTCAAATATGATAGCAAAGTACACGCTTGCCTCTTCTCGATACCGTCTATCAAGCGAGGCTCTTTCCTGGTTCGGGTCGAGAGGAATTGACCTAACAAAAGAATATTCACGTTCTAGATACTACGGCAAGAATAGCGCTGTTATGTACGAGCATTCTATTCCATCAAGCGTTGTTAGATCCGTTCTTTTGGCCCAAGAGTCATCTGAGTCGTCAATCAAATCTGTCTTGCAGTCAGCAGGGGAGGTAGTAGTTGTTATGAGAACCGAGGACGAAAGACTAGGCGCTATTGGCCTGGCCAGGAAAATGCCAGATGGCTGGGAGTATGGAGACGATCCGCACGCACGATATGCAGAGGCTGGCATTCAGCTGAGCCAATCATTCCTTCTAGTGAAGGGAAAGATTAAGCGCTGACCAATCACTTGCCGATGAGGAGAGGACAGTAGTTAATCCATTTTTCAATGCAAATTCTAATGGTAGCTATTGCAGCCATTAGGGCTTGGCCGTGAGGCCAGCATCTTCGAATAGTCGTGACAAGTATATAGGCGTAGGAACACCGGCTTTTATCAGATCGTCAGCTTCCTCAATGTCGGTTAGTTCAGATTTGTTTAGGAGCAACAGCTGCTCTTCATCCTCCCAGGCATCTTGATCATGAAGAGCGAGGAGCAGGTCTAGAGCCTCCTCTGAAGCGTCAATGGCGCTCTGGTCAAGCTCATCAAAAGGGCTTTCATCGCCAGAGACGTGATCAGTGTAATCAATGATTAACTTTGTAGCAGTACCGTCATCAAACTCACAGTAAAAGTTCTCCTGTATAAATGCGCCGCCTCCTGCATAACCGGCAACTATTCCCGCAAGAGATGAATCTGAAAGCTCAGTCCAAGCCGCGAAGGCCCTACAAATAACCCGTCCTTCGCGTTTTTCCCAAAGACCTGAGTAGTTCATGAGTGAGTTGTCGACGCTCTCATCATTGCAGCAACTTACGAATTGCGCAAGCTAACGACGCTATGCACCTGTCCCGCTCCTGCGAGGTATGCACCCAGCGAATAGCTTTAGCGTCTGCTCCCCCCGGTTTCAGGAAAGATGTCACCCCTCTCGTCAGTACACCCGGGGGCTTGAGGACATGACCAATGCGTCGTTACAGCGAGGCCGTCAAGGCTGACGTGAGAAGGCGGATGAGCCCGCCGCACCG
>NZ_JAGQCZ010000025.1:0-14846 GCF_024346435.1 Cyanobium sp. Alchichica 3B3-8F6
CTGGAGTCAGCCGGCAGAAGTGTGGATCAATAAGCCAACAGAGGAGCCAAACCCGACCCTGGCGCTACCCTTAATCCAGGCCGCCTGAATAGCAGCCCAGGAGTGACAACTTTCCTGAAAGTCACCGTAATAGAGAATAAAGCCTGATCACTGGCATATTGTGAAATAAGGATTTATCGCTGGGCTTTGGGAAAAGCTAAAGCTTGAAAGCGCTAGATCTTAAGCCAGGAGTATTCGACGGTTTGCTTAAGGTCTAGAGTCACAATATTGATGCAACCATTTCTTGTGGCTGCATCTCGCAACTCTTTCCATTCCGCAAGGCGTTTAGAATAAGTCTCGTCGCTTACGAATTGGCACGAATCTTTTTCTTGCAGTTCGTACTCTTCAATGAGAGGAATCGAGACCCTTATTTGATTAAGTCTTATGGTCCTGGCTCCATTCTGTTCGCCACCGGTAATCGACAAATCAACCATGCACTCAGTGCAGTGATAACTTAATGTATAGCCTAGTAGATTTCCGTCAGCATTTCTATAGTCGATCCTTATTTTGCTGATAAATATAGAATCAAGAAGCTGCTGGCTGCTCAAGGACTTGGGGGTCGCACCCTCATCGGTGGGCTCGAAAATCTGAATTTCGTACTTACATCCATCAGGAAGATTAATTATAATTGGATCGTAGCCAAGTTGATAAGCTACGCAAGCAGTAATTGTAGCATCATCTGATGACTGGTTTTTGATCTCGCGAACCTCTTCGACTGTGAGAGCAAAATTTTTAATAGCGTCTTGGACAAATGGAACAAGTCCAAAGCCGTAGCCGCCAGCGCCCATTGCAGAACGAAAATTATTGATGTTGTGATAAGATGCTTGCTCTGACCAATCACTGATTGAAATCCCTGCAGTTTCTAGAATTGGGAGGATCTCAACTTCCGGCAACAGATTCCATTGGCCTGATGCCATAGAATAAATAGCAGCTTCCTCGGAATTGACATCCATGGAGTAGCTGCCATCACCCCAATGATCTCTGAAGTCAGGATCACTGTCTTCGGATGTTGTGATTCCTACGAACATAGTCAGTTCGTCCCATGGGGTGCGCCATGTTTTTGTAAGCAAAACAAGACCGTTGGCTAGAGATTTTTTCTCATTGCCTAGATCTAATGCTTGGCTAGTTGTGTGAATGATTTCCTGCACGGTATCACTGCACTCCAAGAAGTCAATTTCTCCTGATCCTTGTTGGTCAGTGCAACAGTATAGATTATCAGCCGAGATGGTTGCATCTACATTGCCAAGCGATTTTATTGTTGCCCCATTATGAAGGAGCGTGCGAAGACTGATAACGGATCCATCGTCTAATTCCAGGTCGATATCTCCATCGTTAAATTCCGGTCCATCAAAATAAAGCTCATTGTCAACGTCTTCGAATAATCGATAGAGGCTGTATTCGTCATATTCGTCAATTCCAGCATTGTCATTATTGATTTCTGTAATAGCCGCTACCAGCGCCTCTCGTTCTTTGGGCAAGCTGCCAACCGTGTACCGGCGAATACAGCAAGAGCTGATTTGCATTTTTTGAAAAAAACAGACTTGTTTCAATCTTTGCGCTGATTGAAGCTCTTGTCAAGCAATCGCTTAGATTCTAGGCAAGTTCTTCTATGCTTATGGGCCAGGCTCATCCTCAAGTCAGCTTGGCATCGTGCTGACCTGCTAGCCACGCAATCATCTCATCCCCCCTCTGCCAGGAAAGATGACGCCTCTCCATTTCGATCACCAAGGGGGCTTGATGGAGCGAGTCGATGCGTCGTTACAGCGAGGCAGTCAAAGCTGATGTCAGAAGGCGGATGAGTCCGCCGCATCGTCAGAGCGTGGCCCGGATTTCTGAGGAGCTGGGCATCCACGTCATCACCCTCTACAAATGGAGGAAGGCCTGGCGGTTGCAAGGAGAGGTGGTGCCGGCATCCGAGAAGGACCCTGAGGGCTGGAGTGCCACCGACACGTTCACGGTGGTTCTTGAGACCGCTGGCCTCAACGCCACCGAACTCAGTGCTTACTGCAGGGAGCGGGGCCTGTATCCCGAGCAGGTGGAGCGCTGGCGGCAGGCATCCCAGGATGCCAACGAAAAGCCAGTGCTGACGTTGAAAGAGCAGAAGGAGCTGGAGAAGCTCCGCGCCCAGGACCAACGTGAAATCAAGCGGCTCAAGCAGGAGCTCAGGCGCAAGGAGAAGGCCCTGGCCGAGGCGGCAGCGCTGCTGATGGCCGCAAAAAAGATCCAGGCCTTCTGGGGAGAGGACGGGGACGACTGACGTCGCCTGTTGATCGCCAGAAGGCTCTGCAGATTTTGGATGAGGGCATTGCTGACGGTGCCCGAGCCCATGAGCTGGCGCTGCTGCTGGGGGTGGGGCTCACCACGCTGCAGCGCTGGCGCCGCCAGTTCGCTGGTCACGGTGATGGCATCGATCGCCGCAAAGGCAGCCACCGGCACGTCGTCCATCGCCTCAGCGAGGAAGAACGCCAGCGGATCCTGCTGACCTGTAACGAGCCCGAATTTGCGGCGCTGCCACCGGGACAGATCGTGCCGGTGTTGGCGGATCGCGGGCTCTACATCGGTTCGGAGCGCAGCTTTTATCGGGTTCTGCATGCCCATGGCCAGGCCCACCGGCGCGGTCGGGCACGGCCACCACAGGAGCCAAGGCCGGTACCGCGTCTGCGGGCTGCCAGGCCGAACCAGGTATGGAGCTGGGATATCACCTATCTCCCCACCACCGTTCGCGGGATCTGGCTGTACCTCTATCTGGTGATCGACGTGTGGAGCCGCAAGGTGGTGGCCTGGGATGTCGCGGAGCGTGAGGATCCAGCCATCGCAGCGGATCTGGTGAGCAGGGCTTGCCTACGCGAACGGATCAGTAGAGGTCGCAGCCAGCCGCTGATCCTCCATGCTGATAACGGCAACGCCATGCGGGCCGCCACGCTCGAGAGCCGGCTGGAGGAGCTGGGTGTACTCAGGTCCTTCTCCAGGCCAAGAGTCTCAAACGACAACCCCTACTCGGAATCCCTGTTCCGTACACCGAAGTACCGGCCTGACTACCCCAGCCGGCCATTCACCAGCAAGGAAGCTGCCTGCCAATGGGTGGCGGCGTTTGTTGACTGGTACAACCACCGGCATCGCCACAGCAGGATCAAGTTCGTGACGCCCCATCAGCGTCACAACGGTGATGCCGTGGAGATCTGCCGTCACCGGGCTGTCGTCTACGAACAGGCACGTCAGCGCAATCCAAGGCGGTGGTCACGATCCACACGCTGCTGGCGTCAACCAGAAGTGGTCTGGATCAATCCGCCAACACCGGAAATCCAACACCAACCCGCTACGTTTGTCGTGGCTGCCTGATCAGCAGCAGGGGCGTCATCTTTCCTGGCAGTCACCGCCCGCGCCACCAAAGATATGCACCCATTAAATTGACTTGGCTGTAGCCCTCTCGGGCAGGTGATCGCTGGCGTTAGACATTTTATTCTGTCCCTTGGCGTCATGGCGCATTAGTCTCGCCCACGGTAAACTTGAAAATACTGGCATCAACGTGTCTCTTCGACTATGGATCTATCTTTAGGCGTCCTTTCGACACTGTTGCGGCCGCTTTTGTCAGTAGCCACGGATGACTGGTCAAAAAGGTCGGAGTTTAAAACACTCCGCCACTTGGCTTATGAGCGCCTAAGTCGCGAGCTCCATTGGAATGCCGAGTGCCTTTGGAAGGTAACCGACAATGGGTCCAATGGTTATATTGAGTTGCTCCGTACGGAAGCGTTCGATTCACTGGTTGCAGCCAGTGTGCCTATTGATCACATACTTGGCGATCCAGTAAGAGCTGATTGGCTAGAGAACGAGCCGTATTCTCGGCCTCAGTTCAAGCATCGAATTGAGAGCTGTGAAAGCATTTCTCATCTTGTGGACCGAGTCTACAACCGCCTGTGGATGCTTAAGCACAGGCATCAGAGTGAGCTGGGCAATAGTGATGTTTCCTACTTGATCAACCTGTTACTATTCACTCTTGCCCACATTAACATGGGCAGGCGTAACATGCAGGCTAGCCGTTCCTACTTTCGCAAGCAGATTGCACTGCTTGCTCCTGGGATACACATATAAATGTGGGATGGTGTCTTGTGAGCTGGCTCGGCCGAGAGAATGTCTAACACTAAGATTCAGAAGACGGATGCGAAGAGCCGCTATTGCTGTGGTCACTGCCCGCTTCTGATCTTGGCGTTAGGAGGCCACCAAATGATCTAGCGCGATAGACTCTAGGCTTCCAGCAAATCCTGTTAGGACCATTTTGGCCCTCAGAAATCGCTCTTCTACCTGACTATCTGGCCAGTCATGACTATTTCAAGAGCTGGCGGCTCTATGCAGATCCCACTGACTAGGTATCGCGCAAATGGCTTGCCTGAGAAAAACTTCCACCCATCAGGCATCTTGTTCGCAAGCTTGAATTGACTAAATTTGCCATTCTCTGCTGAGGTAAGGATTGTCACCCTGTCTGACCACTCAAGTATATTAGAAATTTCCTGTTTATTATGCCTATTCTCGACAATCTCTCTTCCGATAACATTGGAAGGGATGGGGTGCTCATAAGTAAACTTATTCTTTTTTGATTTCAGGCCGCGGCGAAGCTTGCCATCCTTGAGGAAACCGCTTCTGTCGAGATAGTCAAGTGAAGCCTCTGTAGCCAAATAGGTGCCGCGAGCGAGGCTGTACTTAGCGATGTAGTTTAAGAGGCCATATCTAATGGTATGGTCTTGGTACATTCTCTCAAAGCCATCTAGTGCGACCATTGAGGTGATCACGTTAAATATGTCTTCTTGCAGCTGATTCATTGGTGCCGAGAAGTGTTAACAGTGGAGCCCAGGGCAGAAGGGCTTAGCTCATCAGGCCTGGCAGAATCTTTCACCATCTCATCGCTCTTGCACAATGTGGTTAGCGACCCAGATTGCCCATGACTGGGTTCAGCAGCTTTGGGAATATATTGATGGCCTCAATCTTGTGTCAAGGCTGTTCAGTCTTGATAGATGGTCACAAAGAGATCCTCGGGATTATCCGAGTCAAAATCAGACCACTCGGTCGAAATGTCTACTTCAGACCATTCGTCATCCTCTTCGCTTTCGCATTCTCCCCAGCACCGGTTGGCAACTTGATGGCAGAGACTTGTTGCCGCGTCCACTAAACTCTGATCATCTTCTGAGGCATCGCCGTCTTCATAGTGGGAGAGAGCCTCAGCCAATTGCGCAGCAGAAACCTCTTTCTCAAGCTCTTCCGCTGAATAGGCGACTAGGGGACTGGCATTAATAATGATTTTGTTGCGTGGCTCTTTTTTGACGGAATTCACTAGCTGCTGAATGATCAGATCTTGACTCATGCTCTACACAGGAATGCCATAGTAATTTAACTCTAGGCATCCTTCTCTATCTTGTCAAGCTACTGATCTCAGCGTGTCTATTCGGTGCGTGCATAGATCAAGCACTCGTAGCGTTGCTGTGTGTGCACCGCCAAAGGAGGCAGGCCATTCCCATGCATGAGACCAGGAGTGCTCCGCAGCTGATTGAGCTTTAACCAGCACTGGCGAGGTTGGCAGCTGATGCCCCGTTCTTGATTCCGGCTCCCTACTCGCGTTGTCTTGCGTTTGCCACCCTTGCCTTGGGGCATGGGTTCTTCGCACGAGCTTTGGGGCCACAGGCCGGATCCCTGAATAGGTTCTGGAGATCTGCTGCACAAGCCTTGAACCCGATTGACCCTCGCCAGAATGGCCCCATTCGGATGTTCCCTAACCGCCAGCAGCTTCGGGTTTGGGGTTCAGCCAGCTGGGCTTTCCTCAACCGCACACCACCCCTGGTCTTCGCGATGGCCGTGCTCGGCCTTGGCCTCACAACAGCCAGTGGCGTGCTGGTGAAGGGCATCCGCAACGCCAATGACACGATCACCGTGACCGGCGCCAGCACCGAGCGGATCACCTCCGACTACGTCGACTGGTCCGTGGAGGTGAGCCAGAGCGGCCCCAGCCAGCAAGTCTCCTATCAGGGTCTCCAGCCAGCGGTGCAGAAGACGGTGGCGTTCCTGAAAGCTCAGGGCACCGAACCCGATGAGATGGAGCTCGATTCGGTGAAATCCGAAAAGGAGGAGGTGCGCGACCCCCGCACCGGTGAGTTGCGCTCCACCACCTGGACCACCAAGCAGGCGATCCTGATCGGCAGCTGGAATGTGGACAAGATCTACAAGATCTCGGGGCAGATCGGCCAACTGATCGGCCAGGGCGTGCCGCTCACCATCAATGAGCCCGCCTACACCTTCACCAAACTCGGAGAGAAACGGGTCGACATGCTCGCCAAGGCGACCAAGGACGCCAAAGCGCGCGCCCGCGCCATCGCCTGGGAGGCCGGTACCGGCATCGGCGCCATCACCAACGCGGATACCGGCACCTTCCAGATCACCGCTCCCAACTCCACCGAGGCCAGCGACACCGGCTCCTATGACACCCGCACCATCGACAAGGACATCACGGCGGTGATGGCCGTGACCTTCCGCGTGGACTGAACCATGCCCAGAACAGCACTCATGCCGTCACTCCTGGCGCTCGCCCCCATGGCAGCCCTGGCCCAGCAGCCGATTCAACCCATCCCGAAAGTGGGCGGGTGTCCGCTCGGCTACTACGCCTCCGGCAGCTACTGCGTTCCCAGCAAGAGCAGCAACACTCGGGGCGCCATCGAGAAGAGCGGCAACAGCTGTGCGCTGGGGTTTTATAGCTCGGGCAACTACTGCCTCAGCAGCCCCAGCAACAACCGGGAAGCGATCCAGAAGACCGGCAACTCCTGCCCGTTGGGTTGGTTCAGCTCGGGCAGCTACTGCGTCAAGAGTCGCTGAGCCATGGGCTTCCGTTTCCGCCGCTCCGCTCGCCTGGGGCCCTTGCGCTTCAACTTTGCCAAGGGTGGGCTCAGCTCCATCTCGGTGGGCGGCCGGGGCGCCTCGTTCAACATCCCCGTCGCGCGAAGTGGGGATGCGCGCACCACGGTGGGTGTGCCGGGAACTGGCCTGAGCTGGAGCGTGGAGAACACGCCGGAACGGGCAGCCGTGATCCCTGCAGGGAGCGCGGAAGGGCTGCCCAACAGCCGCCGCCTGCGGCCGGGCCAGTTGGATGCTCTCAAACAGGAGCTGCTAGCGCTGCTGCGGCAGGGACTGTTTGCACCGGGATCATCCGGCGCCCTGCTGTGGGAGCACGGCAGCGTGTGCCGGCTGCTGGCCGATGACTCCCTGGGGCCCCGAACCGCGGGTCTGCTGGCCTTGATCGAAACCCCGGAGGCGATGGAGGGGTACCTGCTGCGGGCCCAGAGCCAGGATGATGCCAAACGCCGCGCCCAGCGCTGCATCCAGGCGGTGCAGGAGGCGGCGCGCCTGGTGGCTGAGAAGCGATTGTTGGGCTGACAAAACAAAACCCCCGAGGTGGGCCCCGGGGGTCGTCGTGTCATCACACGCTGGAGCGTGGCATGGGCTGGCGAAGCTGCTGGCGTTGGCACCTGGGGCCGAACATTCCAGGTGTGGGGCTATTGGTTCTCCGGAGGGCACCTAAAGCGGTGCAGTTGGAGTGTCGATCAGTCAGGCGCACAAGGTGAGAATCAGCGGCGAAGGCTGCTCTCTTGCCCGGCTGAACGACCCGCCCACGATTGGGTGAAGACTGTTGGAGCAGGGGCCTGCAGTCAGCGTGCTTCTGGTAACTGGCGGGGTGGCGTGTCGTCCATTTTGGGCGCCTCCTTGATTTCTGAACTCAGATTGGCGCCGCCTGCCTCCCCGCACAATCGGCCATTACACGCATTGCCTCCGGCTCCAGACGGGAGCAGGGTGGAGGTTTGGCGTGCTGAATCGGGTCAGCCGCCCTGACGCACCTTTTTCACAGCGAGGCCGGCCTCAGTGGCGCTGACGCCGGCCAAGGCCAGCAGGCCGATCAGCCCCAGCAGTTGGTTCTTGGTCTCTGCTGCGGCATCAGCGTTCTGGCCCAGCACGGCACCAGCGACAAACCATGCGGTGGCGAGGGCCGAGGTGATCCTCCAGTACGCCTTCCAGCGGCGCTGATAGAGGTAGCCGGCTCCCAGGCCCGGCAGCACGTTCAGCACGACCGCCACCCAACCGGCGGAAGCGGCAAGGATCTGCTCACGGGTGGGGGGCATGGCGACACAGACGAGGGGCGGCACTTTGGCGAGCGGGGCTCGGCACCTGCGGCTGAGCGATGCAGCGATGCCGATGTAGCTCAGGCCCGCAGCGGCCTCGGCGGAATCCATTGCGGCGAACAGGCCCGCCAACCCTGCTGCCGCTTCTGAACCCAGAGCCTGATCGCCTGCTCCCGCGTCAGCTCCCTGCGCCGCTTCAGCAGCGGCGCAGGCTCTCCGGGGATCAGCTCCCCGAGGGTCACCTCCAACGCCTGACTCCAGCGGTCGTAGCGCAGCGGTTGGAAGTGCAGCACTTGGCGGCCGTCGCTGATCCACCCGTCCTGCGGGGAGAGTGGCGGGCGCTTCTTGTCACCGACGTGCATGAGGAGCTGCTCAGGCCACCTCCGGCGCCCAACCCTGCTGACGCACCATGTCGTCGGCCCAGCCCTGGCAGCGGCTGGTGAGGTGCTCGCCGTGGGCGATCAGGCCCAGGTGCAACT
Source organism: Cyanobium sp. Alchichica 3B3-8F6 (assembly GCF_024346435.1). NCBI lineage: Bacteria > Bacillati > Cyanobacteriota > Cyanophyceae > Synechococcales > Prochlorococcaceae > Cyanobium > Cyanobium sp. Alchichica 3B3-8F6. Next base: position 8,669 of record NZ_JAGQCZ010000025.1, read on the forward strand.
GGCAGGTGAGCACCGGGATGCAGTTCACCCCGGCGTGATGGCGAAACCAATGGCAGGTCATGCAGACCTTGCGGCTGCGGGTCTTGAGCAGCACGTCTTCATCGAGATACGGCCACTCCTCGACTGGGGTTTCGAGCCGGGCGGCCAGAGCCGCTGGCCGCGGGAGGGGGATGCCCATGAACCAACTCGCATGCGTACATCTGTACTAGCACGGTTGCGGTTGGTGGCGGTTCAGCCCCGCCTGGTCAGCGGCAGGATTCGCGCCCGTGCGCGGCATTCATCGACCACCACCAGCGCTCCTTGCTCCATTTCGGTTGCATACGACCGAAGGACCGACAGAACCAGGGTGCCGATTGCCTCAGGGAGCACGTTGATGCAGCGCACCTGGAGCACGCTGGGACCATTAACTCCGCTGAGGGCGAGCATCGTCCCGAAGTCCAGGTCGTGCGTGAAAACGGCGTAGTCGTTGGCGACTGCCCACTGCATCAGGGCCGTATCAGGAGCCCTCGGGTCGCCCACCTCAGACCAACGCACAGCTTCATGGCCGGCGGCCTGCAAGAGCGAGATCCATTCGGTCGACAGGCTGTTGCGTTGAAACAGCCATGTCGACCAGGAGTCTGGCCATCAGCTCAGGACCAGAGCCTCTTCCCGCTCTTCCATGCGCCAGGCGGCGTAGGCGAGAGCCGCATCGATGTCTGCCGGTTCAAGCAGGGGGTAGGCCTGCAAGATGCGCTCCCGACTGTTTCCACTGGCGACCAAGCCCACGATGGTGCCCACCGTGATCCGTAGCCCGCGGATGCAGGGCTTGCCGCTCATCACGGCGGGGTCGTGGCTGATGAGTGGGAACGCCATGGGCCAATCGTAGAAAGAAGCACTCTGTTTGCCTTGGTCTGAATACGGTTCAGGCAGAGGAGAGCTGCCGATGCTCCGCGAACTCGTGCTGGCGATTGGCATCCCCCTGCTGGTGCTGCTGCTGGCGGAACTCGCGCTGGAGCAGTGGCGCTATCAGCTGCCGGCTTGGTTGGAGCGGTTGGCGGCGCGTCCGTCCTGGCTCTGGAACACCGGCATCGGGCTGATCATCGGCCTGTCATTGCTGCGCTGGCTGCTGCAGCGCTGAGGCTGGATCTGGCTAGGTTCAAGTCAGCATGAGGACCGGGCGGTGTCGTACAGGATCCGTTTGCTGGAGACAGAGGAGGGCTGGTCGGTGAGTTGCCTGGATCTGCCCGGGTGCCATTCGCAGGGCGACAACCGGGAAGAAGCCCTGGCCAACATCCGCGAGGCCATCGGTCTTTGGCTTGAGGTGGAGGCAGCAGAAGCCGGCATCAAGCAAGTGGAGACACTGGAGCTGGCGATCTGAATGCCCCGCCCGCCCGGGATCAGCTAGAAAGACGCTGTTCGCGCATTCCAGAAGCTGGGTTACCGCATCGTGCGGGAGTCAGGCCACCTGATCTTGAGCAATGGCGAAAGGAGGCTGGTCATCCCTCGGCATGACCCCATCAACGCCATCACCAAGGGGCTCCATCGCCCGTGATGCAGGCCTGACTCCTCAGCAATTCCGAGACCTGCTCTAAGTGGAGGATGCCTCGGTCACCAGCAAGGCCTGCTCCAGGCTCACCCCGGGGAAGATCTCCACAAACTCAGCGAGGGAGACTTCGTCTTCCAGGTTCTCGAAGAGAGCGGCCACCGGGATCCGAGTTCCGCGGAACACCCAGGCACCACTGACGCGCTGCGGATCCTGCTCCACCGCGGTGCAGCCAGCCCAGCCGAGTCCGGTTTGCGTGCGCATGGCCCCATCGTGGCCGATCTCTATCAGGGTAAGCAGCTCGATGCCATTGAGCTGCTTCCTCCTCAGCGTTTAAGCCGCAGCCTGGTGCTGATCTGTCAGGCGCACCTCCCGGTGCGACACCAGAAACGTCTCAATCCAGTCGTGGTGCCTGCGCTGGCAGATCCGATCGGCGATTGAGGGAACCTCGGCCGGCACCTGGAAGCGTTTGCGGAATGCCTTGGTGAACCCTTCCAGAGCGGGGCGGGGCAAACACCGCACTGTGGCCAGAAGCTTTTGAACGGTGGCGGGATCAAGGGGCTCAAGCCCTGCCTCAGCCAGGTCGGTGCTCTGCACCGGTTGCGATGGTGCCGATGACGGCACAGGGCTTCTGGGTGGAGGGGCAACGGTATTCGTGACCTCCCGCTGCTGTTTGTCGTAGAGCGCCAGGCCAAACGGATTACCAAAGGTCATCAGGGCCCGCTTCATGGCGTCGGTTTCGGCCTCCTTGAGGGCGGACTAGTGGGCCTGGCCCAGGTCGGCGTCGATGCCGTGGCCGGCACCGCTGCCTTCTCGGATGACATCCCCGACACGGATACGAACGCGAGCGGTGTAAGTGACGCCCCAGCCGGCGCGGTTGCTGCTGCCGAGGGTGCGCTCGCGCTCGGCGACGCACTGCACGGCGATGGTTTCGCGTTGCCAGCCGTCAAAGCCAAAGATGCGGTTGGCCTCGGCAATGGCCTGCCAACCCTCCAGATAAGCCAGGGACCGCCCGGCCTGGCTGCGGGTCTGAACCTTGGCACGATCGAGAGGTGCCGATAGAGCGGCGATCTGTTCAGGGGAGAAGGCGGTGGTGCGCATGGAGGTGCTCCGGGTGAGGTGGGACGCGGAAGGAAGGAATGCGGTCCCGGTCCTGCTGCGGGCCCATCGGGACGGCCTGTGGCCATCAGGTGATGCGCCAGGAGCGGCGGGAGAGGAGCTGGGCGCCGGAGATCTGGCGTCCGGCTTTGAGGGCTTCCTTGATGGCGGCCTTGTCCGGCTTGCTGGTGGTGGTGACGGCGAGCCACTCCGAATCGAGGGCCTGCTCGTCGTCGATCACCACTGCCTGGGATTTGCGGCTGCTGAGCTCGTGATTGGGGAATGAGAAGCGGGTGGCCGCCGGCTGCAGCTGGGTGAGAACAAACACCAGCGACTCCTCCAGCGCATCAGCCCGGCCGGCATCACTACGGGCTAGTTCGCTGAGGCGCTTGGCCTGCTGCTGGCGATAGGCGGCCTGACCGCGGAGGTGCTCGATCACCCAGCAGGTGGCATCGGCCTTGGCAGCCAGCGCTGTCTTGTTGCCCTCTTCTGCCAATAAGGCCGCCTCCAGCTCAGCCAGGGCTGAGGCGCGCTGCTCCAGGTCATCGGTTTCCAGCTGCTCGGCCAACTGCCCGATCGCAGTGGTGAGCTCCTGGGCCTCGATGCCCAGCTGCCAAAGGGAGCCGGAACGCTGCAGGGCGCAGGCCGGGCTTACCGCTGACGGTGCCGACTCGGCGACAGGAGCCAGCGCGGGAATGGGAGTGAGAACAGCCATGACGAAGTGAGGAATGAAGAATGCGGGAACGGAACGCAGCGCCAGTGGCGCGGAAGTCTTGTGCTGTGTGCTCAGCAACCGGCGAGGGCTGGAGCAGCCCATAGCCCTGCCGATGGACTGACCTCTGCAACCGCGATCGGAACGAGAGATCGGGAGGCCATGCGGCGGGCCTGCTGCACCAGCGAGGCGGTGCCGGTGCCGCCCGGGAAGGCCACCACCAGCACCGAGGCCTGATAGCCAGGGGAGCTGTGGGCCTCGGCCCGGGCAATGGCCTGCTCCAAGAGCTCCCGATTGCGGATCGGACCGGCAGCGCGGCCGTGGCGTTGCCACTGAGCCGGCATCACCAAAGAGGACCAACCCAGCTGATGGGCAGCCCGGCCGATAGCGGCATCAGCGCCGCGGGCGCCGCCATGGAGCAGCAGATGCACCGGCCGGCCGCCAGCGCAGGCGAGCAGCTCAGCGGCAACCCGCTGATGGGACCAGACCAGATCACGGCCGCCTCCTGCTGCGATCACAAGCGAGCGAGCCGGGGCGTAACTCAACCTGGAACAGTGAGAAATAACCATGGAATCAGTTGCCGAAAGTGACAACTGATCGGGGCATCAGAACCGCTCAGAGATATGCGGCCGCGATGGCGAGATCAGGGGATGAGATTGCCGCAGGCGATGGGCTTGGGGCCTTTGGCGCAGCCCTTATTCTACCAGTACAAATGCACTTTAAGCAGGGTAGAAGCGCTGCAGGGCAATGGATCTATGCAAAGCGGAGCTCCATGCAGTAGCCCTGGATTGCTGAGGATCAAGACCTTCAGATCAAGGCCGAACAGAACAATGGCCGCGCAGCCGTGCAAAGAAACTGGGGCCTCACCCCTGCCGCCCACCGGCAACCAGCTGCCTGGCCACCGCAGCCGCGGAGGAGCGACCAAGCCCGCCAACCCATCACCGGCCCCGGAGCAAAGGCGGCGGCGGCTGGCCGATGCAGGCCACTGCGCAGCCGTGGCACGCTGAAGGACGGCCGTCGCCGACCGGAGCACTGCGGCGTCCGTAGAACGAAGCTGGTCTGGACAACCGAAGGCCCTTAATGCAACTTCGCGCCGCGCGGAACCTCGACAATCCTTGAATACGCCGCCGGCTTATTCAAGGGAACAGCCCTTCCCATCAATAAGGACCACCGCGCTCGTGCAATGCCTCGCTTGCCCCAGCGAGCAGCCGCCTTACAAGCAGCTGCTCGATATCCAGACCCTTCCTGACGAGCTCCAAGGGCCCTGAGACCCCAAACCTTCTCACATTCCTTCTCACACCCAAGGCAGCCGGACACTAAACATCAGTTACAGCAACAAGTCTTGGCGTTTGCAACCAGAGTCTTCTAAGCAGCCGGTCGTGTGTTCGAATCACACAGGGGGCGTTTCCAGGCGAGGCGACAAAAGTCTCAAAATCCTGAAGTTGGGGTGGCATCACGCACCGCCTGGGGAATAGGGCGTGTTGCACGAGCCGATCGTTTGGTTGAGCCCCTCATTGGCGCTTGGGCGGCATTCCCCCCAGATGGGGGCGCGGCATTGACCCCAGTCCTCGACACTGAAGCGCGGATCGCGCCACTGGAGCACACCATGGACACAACAGTGAGCGAGCTTCTGCTGGTGGCCGTGTTGTTTGCCGTGGTGGTGCTCTCAGGCAGGGTCTGAATCAGGCACGAATCAACGCGTAGCGCGTGTGGAGCTCGGTGCTGGCACCGGGCGCCAACTCGATCCTGCGATCACCGCTCAGCAGGGCCTGGCGCGGAGCACTCCAAGGTTCGATGCACACCATCGGGCGGGGCGGTTCCGTCCAGAGCACCACCAGATCGAAGGGATGGCTGAGCTGCAGTTCAAGCGTGGCGCCGGCCGCCTCATCCACCAGCCGCACCGGCCCGGTGGGACGCACCAGCAGATCGATGCCCTGGGCCAACCGTTGCATCTGCTCAGCGGTGGCAGCAGGCGCCATCGTGAGGTGGTTCAGGCATTCGTCCGGCAGCCCCTCAAAGCGCACCTCCTCCAGGCTGGAGAGATTGAAATAGGGGTGAAGCCCAAAACTGAACGGCATCGGTGCTCCACTGCGGTTGCTCACCGTGGTGACGATTTCCAGGGCACCAGGATCAAGCCGCACCTCCATGCGAAGCAGGAACTGGAAGGGATAGGCCTGGAGCGTCTCCTCTGTGTCGCGCAACTCCAGGGCCACGCCGCGGCCATCCGCCAGGGGCTCCATCTGCCAGGGCAACTGCCGCGCGAAGCCGTGCTGGCCGATGGTGAAGGCGCCCTGGGGCAGGGGCAGCTGGTTGTCCGGCAGCCCACCCGTGATCGGAAACAGCACCGGGAAACCGCCTCGCACCGACTGGGCAGGATCGTGGAAGCGCTCCAGATCGAGGTACACCACCTCCCAGTCGCCGCAGCGCCAGCCGCTGATCAGGCCGCCGCGCTCGGGCACCACCCGCAGCAGATCACCGCTGTCGGGATCGCTGAACTCCCAATGCGGATAGGGAAGGTCGCGCTGACAGAGAGGCATGTTGGTCAGGGCTGATGGGAGTCGAACCCACTCTGCCGCCTGCCTGCTGCAGGCGATGCCCCCTTCGGGGAACATCTTTGCTGAGCCCCGGCCATCCATCAGCCCGCGTCCCAGGCAGTGGTGTAATTCCCCCGGCATCCCCACCCCGGCGTAGCCGGGGTGGGCCGCGCACCTCAGACCCCCAGGGCCGCCTAAAAGTGTGTCTACGGAGTGCTGGCGGGGTCTGACAGCATCGGCTTTGGTCGGCGGGAATGGCTCACCTCCATGCCCCAAATCCCAGGCGCAGCAGTTGATCAGCTTGATTCCAAC
>NZ_JAGQCZ010000026.1:0-13724 GCF_024346435.1 Cyanobium sp. Alchichica 3B3-8F6
GCCGTGAGCGTGGCCTGATGGCTGCAGGTTCGGCACTGATAACGCTTGAGGCGGCGGCCGTAGACGAGCCCATGCTCCTGGCCATTGCAGCGGGGACAGCGGAACCCATCAGGCCAGCGCGCCTGCTCCAGAGCAGCCTCACATTGCTCCTCAGTGCCGTAGAGCCGCTGGAACTCAGGCAGCGAGAGGCCTTTCTGGAATTGGATGCCGCTGCGCGCCATGACCGGACTGGTATTTGTGTACCACTCTATTCCCCCGAGTCGGCCGCTGCGGAGCGAGCTGGGTAATCAAGTTCTGGATAGTCAGGATTCGCACCAATTGCTTCGTTGCCAGCTGCACTGATTCCTAGGGTTGCAGCTAGCTCCGCATCGACGTAGTGGAGCCAGCACATCTGACCATCCCTATCACTTCTCGTGCCCGGGAAGCGCTGGCTGTATTCCTCAGAAAGACCGTCCCACTCATCATCACCATTAGAATAGGCATATTCAGGGCCGTCAATATTGGTAGCGTTGATGGTCTTTAATGCATAGGAGAGGGATCCAAGGAACTCACCTTTATCTGTTGGGTAGGCCTCTGGCGAAGCGCCTTGTACGCTGGCGTTAAGCATGCTGAATAGCTCGTCGAGGAACTCGGCAGGCTTATTCAATAATCCTAGGGGCCATTTCGTACCCCACACCTGTCGTAGATATTCGATCCAGAAACCATTACAGTGAGTCATCTCTCCTGTTGACTCAAAACCCAGGGTTACCTTCTTCCCGCAAAACTCCTTTTCGATGACATGGGAGACTTGCTCAGAAACCAATGCGTAGTCATCCGAATCGGGGAATCCAGAAAACGTGTAGTCAACCGCGATGCAGCTGAACAGTGCCTCCAGGGGGGTCGACCTGCTCGTCTCTGTTTGTTTCTATAAGGTAAATTGCTTTCGCCAGTGGGCATAGAAAATCGAGCTCTGGATCTTCCAGCTCAAGCAATTGAATCTGAGGATGATTCGCGCTCTTGCTTGGAGCCGCAAGAATTTCTTTGTTCAGCTCCAGGAGATCGATTTCTTCCTTGTGCACGGAGGTAGCGCAATCGGTTTACCAGGAATTCATCGTACTGCAAATTGCGCTCCTCTTTTGGAAAGACTTTGCTGGAGTTTGCATGTCTCCAGCGGCCCGATTAGGCGCTGTTATGCGGTTATTGCATGAATCGAGGATCAGCTCTCGGCCGTCGTTCGCGTGAGCTTGCTGCAGTTTTTTCGCCTGGGTGTGACAGTAGACGTGATAGCCCACCCATTCATGCGCTTCCTCCACACCGCCGACTGGCAGCTGGGCAAGCCCTATGCCCGCGTCACAGACCCCGATAAACGTGCCCAGCTGCGCCGTGAACGGCTCAGTGCCATCGGCCGGCTTGGTGTGGTGGCGCAGCAACAGGGTGCCGCCTTTATTGCCGTCGCCGGGGATTTGTTTGATACCCATCAGCCAACCAAGGCAGACGTCTCCGCTGCCTGCAGCGCTATTGGTGCGGTGGGGCTGCCTGTGCTGGTCATCCCGGGCAACCACGACCACGGCGGGGCCGGCAGCTGTTGGCAGGAGAGCTACTTCCTTAAGGAAGTGCAGCAATTGGCCCCCAACCTCACAGTGTTCCTCGAGCGCCAGCCGTTCGAGCTCGCCCGCCTTGGCCTTCCTGGGGGCGTGGTGTTGCCCTGTCCGCTGCTGCGCAAAGCCGAGCCGGTGGATCCCACCGCCTGGCTGCGCCAGCTCGACTTCTCGCCCTGGAGCGACCAGCCCAGGATCGTTCTGGCCCATGGATCAGTGCATGGCTTTGGCGGTGAGGACACCGGCGACACGGACGACGAAAACCCACCGGTCCCTACCAACCGGATTGACCTCTCGGCGCTGCCGCCAGGCGAGATCGACTACGTCGCCCTTGGCGACTGGCATGGCCTCAAGCAGGTCAGCAGCCGGGCCTGGTACTCCGGCTGCCATGAGATGGACCGCTTCCCGCGGGCGACCGATTACCGCTCTGGCCAGGTGCTGGTGGTCGACGCAAACCGCGGTCTGCAGCCTGAAGTGTTCGACATCCGCACCGGTGCGATTGGCTGGCATCAGCTCCAGCACCGCTTCAACAGCGACGCTGACCTGGATCGCCTTGAGCAGATCCTCCGCGATCTGATCGGTCCCCGCAGTCAGGAGGATCTGCTGCTTCTTGAGCTGGACGGCAGCCTCAGCCTCGCCGCTGCGTCACGCCTGCAGGATCTGCTGCAGCGCTTCGAGGCCCGGCTGCTGCGCCTCAAGCTGCGCGATCGCACCAGCGTCGCCCCGGATGGTGCTGAACTGCGCCTCCTCACCGAGCGAGCCGGTGATCCGCTGGTAGCTCGTGTGGCCCAGCGGCTGCAGCAGCAGCTGGAGCTGGGAGAAGAGGAAGGCGAGCTGGCCCGGATGGCCCTGCGAGAACTGCACCGCGCCTGTGTCAGCAACTGAGCGAACCCCAAAACCAACGCACCTCCTGATTCCACGACCCCCCAGCTCTCCGCTATGCGCCTCCTCTCTGCTCGCGTTCGTGATTACCGCCGGCATCGCGACCTGCCCATCAGCTTCGATCCACGCTTCACGGTGATCGCCGGGCCCAATCAATCCGGCAAGAGCACCCTGGCTGAGGCGCTGCACCGGGCCCTGTTCCTGCCGGTGAAGACCGGCGGCGAACTGCTGAAGGGCATGCAGTCGGATCCGTTTCTGGCTGAACCGGAAGTGGAGATCAGCTTTGAGGCGGCCGGTGAACGCTGGGAGCTGCGCAAGCGGTTCGCGGGCGCGCGGGGTAGTGCCAGCCTGCGCGACAGCGCTGGCCGCAGCCTGCAGGGGGAAGACGCTGAGGAGCGGCTATCAGAACTGATCGGCACCGCTGCCGTGGCCCGCAACCGTGGTGCCGCTGATCAGCTCAAGGAGCGCTGGGGCCATCTGTGGGTGTGGCAGGGATCAGCCAGCAGCAATCCGCTTGGTCTTAACGCTGCTAGCTATGACCACGATCGCCTGGTGGAACGCCTCCAGGCTGGCGCAGATCTGGGCGTGCAGTCTCCACTGGACCTAGCCGTGCTGGAGGACATCCAGACCCGTTGGGCCACCGTGTACACCCCCGGAGGTGCTAACCGGGCCCCGCAGGTGAAGACGGGCTCCCCTCTGTACAACGCGCGTAAGGCGGCGATCGACGCCCAGGACGATCTGGAGGCCATCGGTGATCAGATCGACCAACAAGCGGCAGCAGAGCAAGCCTTTCAGGAGGCGGTAGCCCAGCTGCAGCGCGTGTGCCAGGCGCTGCCGCCTCTCCAGGTGCAGCGCGGGGAACTGGACCAGAAGCTGAAACGCAGCCAGGAGCTGGAGGCGGCGATCGCCGCGGAGAAGCCTCAGTTGCAGGCGGCCCAGAAGGAACGCGACGACCTCGACAAAGACCGCACGCAGCTGGAGGAGCTGCAAAAGCAAGTGTCCACTCTGGAGGCCGCCAAGGCCCCGGATCAGGAGGCGCTTGAGGCGCTCAAGCATCGCCTGTCTGAGCTGGAGACTGCCCGCGTACATGCCCAGGAGCAGCTGGAAGTCCAGCAACAAACTGTGGCCAAGACCATCCGCGAGGCCACGGCGATCGAAACCCTGCAGAAAGGCCTGGGCCAACTGCAGGAACAACAGCGGCTGGAGCAGCAACTGGCTGCGCTGGCCACCAATCAAGCCCGTTGCGATGAACTCCAGGCAGAAATCGCCCTCCTGCCTGCGCTAACTGCAGCGGATGTGGAGACGCTGCGCCGGCTTGAGACGGCAAGGCGCGATGCCCGGGTTCGCGCGGAAGCACTCTCAGCCGGCATCGAGGTGATCCGTGCCGGACGCCCTGTGCGGGTGGATGGACTTGAGCTGGCCGCAGGAAGCCGTCAGCTGTTGTCGGAGCCGGCGACAGTGCAGGTGGGAGACGATGTGGAACTGCGGCTCACGCCTGGGGATGGCTCCAGTGCTGCGGAAGCAGCAACCGTGCTTGCAGAAGCGGAGGGCAAGTTCCAAACAGAACTCCAGCAATGGAAGCTGACGACGGTGGACGAAGCTGCCACGGCCGAGCGGCGGCGCAGTGATCTACTGGCGGAGCAGCAGCGCCTGATCGAACAACGCGGCGGAGCGGATACCGAAGCCCTGCGCCTCCGGCTGAATGCGTTGATTCAGGGAGCGGATGCTCAGGTTTCGCTCGACGCTGCCGATGCAGCTCTGCAAGGGGAAGCCCTTGAGAGCCGTCTGCGTGCCTTGGAGCAGCAGCTGAGCGAGGCTCGCCAGCAACGCGATGGGGCCACCAAGACGGAACAGCAGCACCAGGCGCTGGTGAAGCAATCCAGTGCTGACCTAGATGCCCAGACCAAGCTGATTGCAACGGCGGAAGCCGGCCTGCGTGAGCGTGAGAACCAGTCACTGGAAGCGAGCACGCGCATTCATGCCCTGCAGGAGCGACACGGCTCTCTTGAGGCTCTGACGGTCGCACTCGCTCAGGCCCGCGAACGCTGCAGGGAACTCCAGAGCAAGCTGGAGGGGCTGGAGAGCGAGCTGGCGGAGCTGGGCGCTGAAAGCCTCAAAGCCAGGGCTGCAGAGCTTGATAAAGAGATCAGCACGCTTGAGAGCCAAGAGCGGGAAGCGACAGAAGCACGCATCCGTGCCGAAAGCCGTCTGCACGGCGATGGAAAGGTTGATCTCCAAGCTGAGCTCGAGCAGAAGCAGGCCGAGCTGGAGTCACGCCTGGAGGAGCAGGAACGGCTGGAGAAGGAGGCGGGGATGCTGACGCTGCTGCGGCGTCTGTTGGAGGAGGAGCAGAACGCAATGGCCACGCAATACACCGCACCGCTCACTGAGCGGATCGGCCGTTATCTCGCCCAGGTGTTCCCCGAGGCCCCGCAGACCAGCCTCAGCTACGACGCTAGAAACGGCTTCCAGGAACTGCAGTGGCGCCGCGGCAACGAAGCGGCCTTTGGCTTTGATGTGCTCAGTACCGGCGCTCGCGAACAGTTCGCCGCTGCCCTGCGGGTCACCATGGCAGAAGTGCTGGCGGAGGCCTACGACGGCACCTTACCCGTGCTGTTTGACGACGCCTTCGCTAACTCTGACCCTGAGCGACAGGCGGGTATTTATCAGATGCTGCAACAAGCCGCTGACCAGGGACTGCAGGTGATCCTGCTTACCTGTGATCCGGAGAGGAGCGAGGGAATTGAGCGGGCAGCACATATCAATCTCGCCCTGTAACCAAGGGGATTGCCTGCAAAAAATGGCTAAGTAGCTGCCTAAGCTGTAGGCAAATTCGACTGTGTTATGGCGCCCAAAGACAGCCTCTTTCGGCGCCTGCAGCACCTGGATCAAGCAGGCACTTCCGAGCGCCAAGCGGCACGTCGCAAGCGCTCGCAACAGAGCAGCGGCGAAATTCTTCAGACCTTTCTGGCGTACTTGCTGGACGATGCTGCCCAAAAGATGGGGCTCGGCATCGCCATTGGCGATCCCCTCACCCTGATTCACGAGCCCACCAATGAGTGGGATCCCAATGCCGTGAAGGTGTTTTGGAAAGGAGAGTGGATCGGCTACATCCCCAAGGACATGGCACCCCTGATCGTTGCCGAAGTGCCGGAGGTGGCCCAGGGGCTTGACGCGGTGGTGACCGGTCTCAGCACCACATCACAACGGGATGCTTTCCGGCTGCAGATCTCGATCCCGATCCCCAAAGCCAGCCGGCGCCTCCGGGAACTGGGCGTGAGCAGCGCCTTTGCATGGGATTTCGACCGCACCACCGGAGCCGACAAACTACGGCTGGTGATCAGTTGCACCGAAACGGCCTTTCGCGAACTGCAAGAGCTGTTAGGCGCCAGCTACGACGTGAGCAAGTGCGGCTACAGCTACTACCCCGCCCAGGACGGCCGCCACTATCCCTGGTATCTCAGCCTCACCGACAGCACCGGCAAGGCGCCCGACAACCCGGAGCAGGTGGAGCAGCTGATACGTTCACTCTTCGGGGCGCCCAGTGAGACCACCCGCATCCGGGAACGGCAAGAACGCCTCAAGGAGCTTGAGGAGAAGCAGGAGGACATCAACACGCGACTGGAGACCAGCCGGGCAGAGGAGCGACGCCTCAGAAGGGAGTTTGATTTCAACAAAAGGGCCTGGGAACAGCGAGCCGAGAAAGCCCAGGAACAAAGTGAGCAAGCCATCGAACTGGCCCAGTCTGTTGAGGGCGAGCTCAGTCAGCAGCTGGACCTCAAAGAGCAGGAGCTGCAGCTAGCCCTCGCCGAAAACAAAGCCCTGGCGGACCAATTGGAGCAGGGCAGCAACGAGCTGGCCACGCTGCGGCTGGACCTCGAGTTTCTCGAGCAGGCAGGCCCTGCAGGGGTGGTCACTGAATTGAGCTACACCCCGTGGAGCAGCACGGATGAGGAAGTCACCGAACAGGAGGTCACCAACCGCCTGCTCAACAGCCTGCGTGGTGTTGCCGGCAGTGCGCGCCTCAAGCTGCGTCAATGCCTCGAGCTGGTGAGTGAGGAGCTCTGCCCTGGCAACTTGCTCGTGCTCGACAGTGCCTGGAGCTCCGCCGATCAGGTGAAGGGTTTTGAACACAGCGACCAACTGTTTGAGCTGCTCTGGCTGCTGGCCACTGGCTATCGCGAGCAGAAGCTGGCTGGGGCTCCTGACCGAATTGCTGGGCAGGTGTTTGGCGGCAGCAGCTATGCCCCCAGGGAATCCCAGACGATTGAGAGCAATCCGCAAGCTAAGCGTGCTCGCACCTTCTCCTATGGGAGCAAGGCCGTCGAGATGTGGCAGCACCTCAAGATCGGGGCCAAGGATTCAGAAAATCGAACTCTGCGGATCCACTTCTGCTGGGATGAGGAGCTGGGGCAGGTGGTGATTGGCCACTGCGGCAAGCACCTTTACAACCCAAATCACTGAATCTTCAGGGCTCAAGGACATCCAATAGCCGGCCATCCTCATCCACCAAGCGATGCCGCTTGCCGGTGCTGCGAGCCCGGCTCTGCGCAGTGCGAAATGCGTCGGCCTCGTTGTGTTTGGTCTGGAAGTGCTGCCAGCGACCGAATTGGTCCTGCCATTCGATCTCTACGCGGGTCATCACGATTGGAGCGGATGAACTCACCATCCCATGGCCCATTGATCGCTGTTGGTGAGGTTGTGCGAATCACCAGCCGCCGGACGTCATGGTCGTGCTTCGCAGGAGAGAGCAGCCATGCCGCAGACAGTCAGGCGAGGCTGTTGCCAGCCAGCACACACGCCATGACTACCGCCATAAAAGACGCCACCAAGGACGCCGCCGCTGACCGGCGCAAACACCTCGCCGCCCAGTTGCTGCGCGGCGAGAGCGTGATGGTCACCCAGCAGGGCGAGATCCGCTCCCTCAGTGAGCGCGGGGACAGCGAGGTAGCGATCACCGTGCCCGAGGGCAAGCTCGCCGCACCCTCCCTCTATTGGTACGAGCGCGACCCGGAGCTGTTTCAGGCCGAGCTGGAGGCCATGAACCACTTCTTCCCCCAGTTCCGGCCCGATCGTCTGGCCGATGGGCGCATGTCCTGGCTGGGGTCACTGGCCAGTGGCATCCCCGGCAGTCAGCGGATCTGGCACCTGCAGCTCGTCTACGACCATGACCATCCCCATGGCGATGACTACGGCGGATCGATCAGCGTCTTCCCGATCGAGCCCGATCTCAATGCCCTCGCCGAGCAGCTGGATGAGCCGATCCCCCACACCCTGCGCCATGAAGCCAGCGGCGAGTTGAGCCTCTGCACGGTGGCAGCTGAATCGTTCCGCCATGGCCGCGATCACTGCAGCACCGCCGCCAGCGCCCTGGCCTGGGCGGCCAAATGGATCGCTGCCTTTGAGCTCCGGATGCTCGGGGAGCTGAGCACGGCCCAGTTCGCCGGTCACCAGATCTGAGGACGCTGCCATGACCACAACCGTTACTGCGATGCCCGTGGAGGTGCTGTTCTCCCGCCGGGCCCATGCGGCCATCTGCGCCGAAACCCTGGAGCACCACCCCAACGAAACGGGCGGCATCCTGCTGGGGCGCTTCCACCAGAACCGCTGGCAGGTGCTCGAGGCGATCGACCCGGGTCCCGCGGCCGAGAGCACCGCCACGAGCTTCAGCTACGACCGGGGCTATGTGAATCACCTGGCCGCCAAGCTGGCGAGCCAGTACCGCCTGCCCCTGCAGCTCGTCGGCCTGTGGCATCGCCACCCCGGCAGCTTCGATCGGTTTTCGGCTGATGACGACAGCACCAACCGGCGCTTTGCCAGGCAGAGCAGCCATGGCGCGCTGTCGTGCCTGGTGAATCTCGATCCCCAGTTCCGCCTCACCGCGTATCACGTCCCAAGGGATCTCCGTTACCAGCGGCTGCCGGTCTGGATCGGCGATGCTCTGCTTGATGGCGAGCTGCGCCAACAGCTCGATACCTCAGACCTTGATCCCGAGCAGTTGGGCGCATCGGTCCTGGCCTGTGAGCTTCAGGATCTGTTTGCCTGCCGAGCACGGACGGCACTGCCGCTTCGAGGGCCGCTGGTGGCTGAGGTGGATCGGGTGCTGGCGCAACTCGATCAACTGCAGCAATGGCGCTACGGCCTGCGGGCATGCGGGGATGTGCTGCAGGTGGCCCTGCTGGAGCGCGCAGGACCTCGCAGGCAGCTCTGGGAAGTGCGCGGCACGCACGACGGCTTGATCACGACATGCGTTCTGGAGCGCTGCGGCCATGACCAGTAAGCGCTCCGAAACCCCGGCCATCGCCTGGTTTCCGGCCGATCTCTCTGCCGACGGTGTCGATCCGGATCTGCACGGCTACTTCCAGGCAGAGACGGGTCACTATGTAGTGCTGGGAACCGATCCCACCGATCTGCGGGAATGCCGGAACCTGAGCGCGGGTTCAGGGATCCCGCCCCTGCACGCGATCCACACCGAGCAGGGTTGGCAGTTCACCGCCGGCGGGCAGCCGTGCATCGCCAAGCCCTATGGACTGGAGAACGATCTGTTCTCCCGCCATGCCGGCCTGCTGGAGACCGCTTCCATGGCGCAATGCGGCGTGATCGTCTGTGGTTGCGGCTCGGTGGGGAGCCTGGCGGCGCTGGATCTGGCCCGCAGCGGTGTGGGGCGTTTTCTGCTGATCGACGACGACCTCCTCTCGATCGAGAACCTCTGCCGCCACCAGTGCGGCTTGGCTGATCTAGGCCGCAGCAAGGCCCGCGCGGTGGCGGACCGGATCCGGCTGATCAACCCGCGTGCCGATGTGCAGGTGCACACCACCACCCTGGAGCGATTGGATCCTGCTGTGGTGGCAGCATTCGCCACCGCCCAGGACACGCATGGCCAACGGCTGCCATCCCTGCTGTTAGCGGCCGCCGACAGCCGCCGGGCCGATCGCTATGCAGCCCAGCTGGCAGCCCAGCTGCAACTTGCTTTTCTCTCGATCGGCCTATGGGAGCGGGCTTTCGCGGGCGAGCTGTTCTATTGGCATCCCGATGCACCGATGCCCTGTTACGGCTGTGCGTTTGAGGGGCTGATCGGATCACTCTCCCGGCGTCCTGAACCGCAGCGCCGCTTCTACAGCAATGAAAGCGAGCTGCAGCAGCTCGACTTTCAACCCGGCCTCGCCATCGACATCGCCTACGTGGTGCAGGTGGGCCTGAAGCTGGCGATCGACCTTCTGAACCGCCATAACCCCCGCCATGTGCCGCGGCTGCTGGGCAAGCTCAGTCAGTACACGCTGGTGTGCAACAGCAACGACGATCGCCTGGGCGGCGAAGCGGCCGGGATCTTCTCGCACCCGCTGCAGGTGACCACCTCGATCCAGGTGGGCTACGGGCAGAACTGCCCGACCTGCCGACGGGCCTGCTGAGGAGCTGCCATGCCGTTCAACGAGAAAGGGGAATTCATCCGCACCCGCCGCTCAGCGGCCCAGTCCTGCGACTCCACTGAACTGAGCCGAGACGACCTGCTCACCGTTGCCAAGGGACTCGGAGCACTGGTGGTGCTGGCGGGGCTGATCTGGTTTGTGGTGGTTTTCCGTGAGTGGATCGCCATCACCCTTGGGTTCTGGGTGGTGAGCAGCCTGCGGGCCTGGCTCAGCAGATAAGCAAACCTGAGCCCGGACCAATCACCGGCGACGTGCAATGCGACGCCGCTCGGTGCCGTCCACCCCGATCACGAGCACGTCGGCTTCGGTGAGCTCAAAGATGGCTCGCTGCTCAAAGCGCTGTGCGATCACCAGCGCCTCTGCGAGTTGCAAGCCGCTGATGGCCCAACTGGCTTCCGCCCAGGGGCCACTGCAGGATCGGCCAAGCACCTCGATCGATTGGGCATCCGGAGCGCGCATTTGCAGGTAGCGATGCAGCAGGCGATGGCGCTCCCTGTTGACGTCGGCCTCCAGAACACGCTCATGGGGGTTCTGGGCTGTGATCACATGCACGGGTGCCGGCAGAGGCAGTGCCGCCGCCCCTATTCCAGCCCAGGCCTGCCCGGGATCGTCCAGGCCAACGATCTCTGTGGCAGAGAAGGCGTCCCAGACATGCTCACGGTCGTCGAGCAAGCGGCGGACTCTGCCCATGAGCTGCTCCAATCCGTCGATGCGCTCCACCGCTTCGGCGGGATGACTGGAGAGCGTGAGGATGCTGCGGCCATGGGCTAGGTGGTTGCGCAAGGTCACCAGGCCGCCCGTCGCTCGATCAAAGGATTTCCGGCTCTCGAAACCGAGGGCCTCGCGCAGAGTTGTGAGTGGGGCCACATGGTTCAACAACGTGGCCAGCGACCAGCCGCCGGGCTCACCGGGCAGGCCCGGTGCATCAGACAGCGGCTGATGACTGAAGGATCCGTACAGGCGCCGCAGGCCCTGCTCGAGGCCCAGCAATCGCGCCAGAAGATAGGCACTCACCACGGGGCTGGCGAGGTCATGGCGCGTGAGGATTCCGACCAGGGTTGAGCCGGAGTGGACCAGCAACCACTGCCGCTGTGCCAGCGCAGCCAGGGCCTGGTGCATCGGCGCTGTCCCCTCCAACCAATGCCATTCAGGTGTGGCCATGGCCACCTCTGCAACACAGCGATCGGGAGACACCCCCTGCAGAGCGCTGCGCAGCACAACCTGAGTCCCGGCCGTGTGGGCAAGGGGGGCCTGGTCAAAGTCGTTGAGCTCCATCCAGATGCGCACCTCCCCAACAGGTTCACCGGGCTCCGGTGCCTGGATGGTGCGACTGCAGAAGTGCTCCGCCAGGAAGATCCGTCCGGCGAGGTCGTCGATCTCAGCGCTGCGCTCCAGCATTCCGGTCAGAGTCAGCCAAGCTGATCATGCCTTGGTTGAGGGTTTGTACTGAGGATTGGCCGCTGGCGGCAGCTCCTGCTGGCCCTGATCGTGCCAGCCGCCTTTGTGGCGGCACCGCAGACCGTCAGGGCGGCAGATGGCTATTGGCTCGATCAATACAACGCGCTGTTGTTTCTGAGCTCGTTCAGGCTGGACCCCGAGCTGCAGGCGATGCGCCAGCAGGGGGCCGGTGTGGTGATGGTGCATGCCGATTCCCTGCCGGATCCGTTGCTGCGTCGTTCCAGGCTGTCGCGGCTCCGCTCCAGTTGAGCTTCAGGGGTGATCCAGCCCATGGCTGCGGGTGATCACTTCGCCATTGCTGCCGAGCAGAAACCTCTGCTGGCTGCCGCTCACCTGCATCCAGGCACCTGTCATTCGTCCCTCAAAGGTGACCTGGCGTCGACCGGGATTGACGCCGTACTGATCAAACCAGGTGCGCTCGCGACGGCTCCAGCTCAAAAAACCTTTGGCACGGAGGCGCTTGAGCTCAGCGGCCGCCCAGCCTTCTGCTCGATCCCTGGCCCACTCTTGGTCTTCTGCACTCTCACGGGGGGTGCAGAACGCTTTGGGGATCTCCCTCACGCCGTACACCGCCGGCATGTAGCGGATGGTGAGGAAGGGGTCGATCGGTTCATCCGCCCAGGCCTCCCAGGCAACGCGCTCACGCTCGAGCTGCTCCAGTGCCTCGGCCTGATCCAGCGCGAGGCAGAGGCGCAGCTCCGCTGGATCAGGCTGCAGCTCAGCAATCAGCTTCTCGAGCCAGTGATCGCTGATCGGCTCTCCCAGCTCAAAGGCACGGATCAGGCTGCCGACCTTGGAGAGGTTGCTGGCGCCAAGACGAGCAGCCAGCTGGCCGGGCTTGAGGTCACGCTGCTGCCGCAGGGCGGCGAGATGACGCGAGAGGTGGCTGCTGCAGCGAACACCGGAGGAAGACATGATTCATCGGGATAGCGTTCCTGCTCATCAACCCCTCGGGGTTCCAGGATTGACCACCTTGCCCAGCAGGAACGGACGGCAGGTTGGTGACCGGCAATCCCCTGGAGGATTGGCGCCGGTGCTCGGGATGAACGGAGCGAACTCCTGCACTGAAGGTAAGAGCCGTGGACGCAGAACTCTTCAACAGCCGTGCGAACAACGACGCGTTGAGGAGTTCTGTGTAAGATTCAGAGGCCTTCTGAGCGCTTGGCCACCAACACGCCGCGCTCAAAGGTTAGGAACAGGCGGTTGTCGCAGAGCGGGCATGGCGCCCAGCTGCAGGTGTCGGTGCCATGGCGGCAGAACCTGGCCTGATCGTCGCCATCAAAGGAAGGCGGGGCTGGATCGCCAACGATGGCCACGACCTGGTCGTAGGTCATGCCCGGTTTGAGGCGCGCCGCATTGGCCGCGTTCACGGGACTGTTGGGATCACGAATCGCCGAGGCCAGAAACAGCCCGATCGCCAAGGCGCTGATTCCGGCTGGAATTGCCAGCAGCGGCAACATGCAGCCCATCAGGGTTCAGGCCGCCGGGCTGCCATGGCGATGCCACTGATCGCGATCAGGTTGGCCAGCAGGAACCAGGTGCCCTCAGCGAAGACGTTGATGCGGTGGCTCAGTTCGGCCTGCTGATCGCGCTGCTCGACAGCATCAATCAGTGCGGCGTAATCCGGGATGAGCGCCACGCCAAACATCACTGACAGCGAGGCTCCATAGACCACAAGCAGCAGGGGGGATCAGGCGTTTCATCGGGAGACACCGGGATGGGAGCAATCGGAGCGCACCTCCTCCTTCAGCTGCGCCAGCAGAGCCTTGGCATCGGGGCTGCTCGTGCGGACATAAGCCAGATGGGATCGGCTGAGGTTGCAGGTGGTGGTGCCCGCATCCGCTGCGAGCTGTTCTGTGAAGAAGTCGAGATGGGCCTGGGCGTACTCGCTGCACTGCTGCGTACCAGCGATGCTGCCGTCGCGAATGTCGCGCCAGCAGGAGGTCACCGCCCACTGCTCCTGATGGTCCTGCCCGAAGCCTTCCGGCTCAGACGGGGAGGTGAGAAGCAGCCAGATGAACCAGACCCCCCCGGCCAGGATGGAGAAGCCGGCCGAGGCGACCAAGGTAAGGAGCAGCTTCTGCCAGGTCTTCATCAGCTGCTCTGGTGTTTGACGACGCAGTTGCCGACCAACAGTCCAGCAGCTTCGGCGTGGAGCATGGTCTTGAGGTTCATGGGAGCAGGCCGGTTGGCCATAGAAGTGAGACCAGCCCACACTGACTGTTGAAACCGCAAACCAGATCCCATCTCCTGCCAGGGCCGCCTAAAAGTGTGTCTACGGAGTGCTGGCGGGGTCTGACAGCATCGGCTTTGGTCGGCGGGAATGGCTCACCTCCATGCCCCAAATCCCAGGCGCAGCAGTTGATCAGCTTGATTCCAA
>NZ_JAGQCZ010000027.1:0-13076 GCF_024346435.1 Cyanobium sp. Alchichica 3B3-8F6
TGGAATCAAGCTGATCAACTGCTGCGCCTGGGATTTGGGGCATGGAGGTGAGCCATTCCCGCCGACCAAAGCCGATGCTGTCAGACCCCGCCAGCACTCCGTAGACACACTTTTAGGCGGCCCTGGGTAAGCATGGGGATCAATCGTTTAAATCCGTAACTTTAACGTCCGCGTGCAAGATGTCACCTACAAACCGCGCAATCTCTGGCGAACGCTGACCTTTCAGCGGTTACGCCTCTGCATCAAAGAGGCCACGGCTGGACTTTGCACGCACAGCGATTGCATGCAGCTCCTGCATGACCTCACTACGGGTTGTTGAGTGGTGCCAATCTGGTGCTGTGCCTCGCAAGCCCATGGGCCGTCTCCCACTGCTGATCGTTGTCGCCATCAGCTCCCTGTCTGCCGGCAGCGCCCTGGCCCAGCAGCCGATACGCCCTCTCCCGAAAGTGGGAGGCTGCCCGCTCGGCTACTACAGCTCCGGCAGCTACTGCATGCCCAGCAAGAGCGGCAGCACCCGCGGAGCCATCGAGAAGGTGGGCAACAGCTGCCCGCTGGGCTTCTATTCCTCAGGCAACAACTGCCTCAGCAGCCCCAGTAACGATCGCGAGGCGATTGAGGAGACCGGCAACTCCTGCCCGTTGGGTTGGTTCAGCTCCGGCAACTACTGCGTCAAGAGCCGCTGAAACATGGGCTTTCGTTTCCGCCGCTCCACCCGCCTGGATCCGCTGCGCTTCAACTTTGCCAAGGGTGGGCTTAGCTATTCAGTCAAGACAGCACAATAATCTCAGGTGCTGCTGTCAATCTTGATGCTCAGGATGCTAATCAGCAACGCGGTTATCCCCACCTGTTGACCTAGGTGAAATGGATGGTGGCGCGCTCTTCCACAGGCCGGAATCAACAGGGGCGTCAACCATTGCCTTAAGAGTAAGCCTTAGGCTGGTGAGGCCGCCACTAAGTATTGACGCTTGGCAGGCCGCTTGAACATTACCCGGAGTACCACTACATGCAATCTCTGCCTGGATACAGTGGTCCACGCTGCCTTCTGCTTGGCGTACAAAGACATACGCGAGGTCAATTGCCTCCTGAATGTTTAGCTGCAGCTCCTCAGAGAAGAGGTATACTGATCTGGCCTTGGTGGACAGATCGATGCCATGTACCAAGCATACTTCATCATTGCGTTGCCGCGCTGCCAGCGCAGCTGGTGTGGAAGGCGTGTCTTGTTCGGTATCCATGATTGAAAAATTCCCAGGCATGATAATGCCTGGGGAAGAAACTTGAAATAGTCGGAGGTTCTTATCGTTCAGAACCAATTGTCAAGCATGTTGGGTGGGCCTAAGCGGCGAGATGCATGGGCATTCTGCAGATTGATCTGGGCCTGCAGGGCAATGATGCGGGCTGTATTATCAGCCACGTTGTTACCGCATGACACCTGAGCTGCTGCGGCGGAGAGCATGTTTTCCAGCTGGTTTTTAGGGGTAAAAATCATGACTGTGTGGTGGCAGAAAGAAGTGGAGGTGGCAGTCAAAAGTGGGTCTTCAGAAGAAACGGGGCTTGCGCTTGTTCTGATCGGCCTGCTGCTGGGCAAAAGAGCGACCCCAGCCGTTGGCATAGCGTCGATCCAGGGGAGTGGAAGCGGTTGGTCTTCCGGAGGAATTGGGCAGTTGGGGCAGTTGTATGGGACGAATGCGTATTGGTTTCATAAGTTGGGGGTGGAGGGGATATGGGCCGCAAAGGCTGTGTGCTTGCGACATTCACTCCTCGTTTGGGGTGTTAGGTGCTGATTCCAAAGTCGCTGCACTGCTAAAGCGTCAGATCTCAAAGAGTTTGGAACAGACGCTGGCGCAGTTGTTCGGCCAGGACAGGGTTGTTGCGTGCCCAGGCTTCGAGATTGCGTTCTTTGAGATACGCCTCCCAGGTGCTGCCCGGCGCGCCTGCTGTCGGAGTGGTTGCAACCGGTTGCTGCGGGGCCGGTTGGGCCAGCAGGTTGTCGGGTAGTGCCGCAGATGCGGCGGCGCGTCCGCCACCGGGCAAGGCCTGAAGACGCTCCGGCAGCGCTGCTGGAGCAGAGCCAGACGCCACTGCCATCTTGAGATCCTCGAGGGAGCGCGTCTGACCCATGGCCAGACCTGTAAACATGGGCAGCTCGGTTTTGAGTCTGTTGGCTGGGCGGGAATTGGTGAAGCGAAAGCTGAGAGTGGTTTTCTGCCCGGTCTGGTCGTAGCCGACCACATTGAAAAAAAGATCGGCCGTGCGGCCTGCTTTGGAGCCGGCGATGCCGCCTCCAATCAACCCACCGAGCAACCCGATGGGGCCCAGCAGCAATCCTCCGCCGATGGCTCCCAGAGTGGCGGCTCCGAGGGCTCCGGCAGTGCCTTTGCCAACGTTGAAGCTCTCATCGCCGCCGGTGAACCATTGCGCGATTCGAGGCGTAGGGATGAAGCCAGCTGGGCCGCTGATCCCGCTGGCATCGAGATTGATCGTGCAGGGTGCGTCACCACACAGGGCGTCGTAGGCGGAGGCGTAGATGGGGAGCTGGACGCTCAGCAGGCTGGCGAGCAGCGGGGCAGGCAGAAGCCTGCGGATTGGATGGATGGGCATGGTCAGATCAAGGATCTGCTGGCTTCTCGTTTGCTGCCGAAAGGTCTGATTCCAGCGATGTTCGGGATACTGATGCTGACTCTTTTGTTCAGTCGCTCACACCCTCTGAACCATCCAGAAGCCGATGGTTCAGACCAGACAGGGCTGTACTGAGCACTTCGCCAATCACGCGCGTCCCTGCGGGGGATACCAGAAATCGACCGAGCCCCACAACGGCACATCCGCCCAGCACCGCTGCTCCAGCACCGAGAGCACAGAGGCTCACCGTTTCAAGGGTGGATCGTTGCTGCAGAGGATCAATGGGGGTGTTTGAACAAGCGGTGATCACCTCCGCTTCGATCAAAGGGCCTTGGCTTGGTGTAGCAGTGGAGGCCGGGGGCTCAGCGATTGGCTGAGGCTTGGCAATCACCTCAATTGAGGCAATCTTTTGTGTAGGAAATGTTTCTGGATAAGGCAGCCGACAGAGAAAAAGATCATCCAGCTCATCCCAGAGCTCCTGATCGGTGATTGCCAGCCCATCTGGTCCACTGGGGCCAAATACCTTTGCGACATACTTCAATAGATGATCTGAATTCTCAAGGATGGTGAGAATTAGCTCCAGTTTGACCTTAAATTCATCCTCGCTGACCGTTGATTTGTCACCATCATCTTCCACAAAGATAATCTTTTGAGCTCGTTTCTTACAGGAACGATGCCATTGTTCGCAGCGCTTTTCCAGGATGTCGTGCGCGTCGATCTGTGCTCGGTAGGAAAGTATGGGTTCAGCCCCATCCGGTCCAAAGAAATCAAGCACGTATGCGCTGAGGAGGCACGGATCGTTGACGATGGGAAAGTAAGTCTTGTGCTGACGTTTGACGAGCTCAAGGCTTGATACCTGTTCGATAGCTGATACGGAGCAGGGGTTGCAGGTGGAATTCATGGCTTGAGGCCCAGGCTTTGAAATTTGCGTTCAGGTCGGCGAGATCAGCAATAGAGATATGTGGCACAGCTGTTGGGTTGGTAGCGCACGTTGTTATTCAGGCCAGGAATGTAAGAGCCATAGCGTGGCAGTTGAGGTTGCTGATACCGCGCCGGGCCGAAGTAATCACCACTGCTCCAGCCATTGCTGCGTTGGTAGTCCATCTGTTGCCGGCTCATACTTGGAACCCACTGGGCTGATGCTGGTTCCGCCATCAGTGCTCCAGCCAGAGCAGTGGAGGTGGAGATGGCGGCGAGGAGGTTGAAGAAGGTTTTCATGTGTGGAGGCCCTTGGGCCGTGATCGACACCCCCTCTTCGTTTCTGGCTCCTTGGGGTGATTCCATCTGTGGCGCTTTTGGTTCTGGCTCTGGGGATGGGTGTGCGCCTCTCATAGCCCTGGGATCGGCCTCCAATCGCCAACCAGCTGCCAGGCAGCCCAGTAGTAGGGGGCGTTCCAGACCAGGCCACTTTTGGGATCTTTCACCCAGCCATCCCTGAATTCTTTCTGTGTGGCAGCAATCGCATCGCTGCGGCCCTCTCCAGCCTTGAGACGCTTGTAGAAGCGAGTCATGAACTCGGCCGTAGCTGCATCATCTACCTTCCAGAGCGAGAGCAGTGTGCTCCGAGCGCCGGCAACTGTGAGGGAGCGCTGTAGGCCGTATACACCTTCACCCGTTCGAATGATTCCATTACCTGTATCGCAAGCGGACAAGACTACTAACTGAGTTCCTTTTAGATTAAGATTAGCCGCCTCAGCCGCAGTTAGATAAGCATCCTCATCTGCGTTCAGATTTAGGCTGTTAGCACCTGCGAAAACCAGGCCACTGCCTAACTCCGGGCGCTCATTGCGCAATGATTTCATTGGCGATTGAGGTTTCTGCGTATCCTCCATAGGTGACTCCTCTTCATTCGCGACAAAAAAACCATGTGTAGCTACATGCAGCACTAATGGGTTCTGCCGTCTCTTAAGATTTGATTTGCTTGCTGCAATACCTGTAAGGGCTTGAGTATTAAGAAGCTTGGCTATTTGGCGGCCTTCCAGCTCGGTACCGGGCAGAGTTCGCCAGCGGAGACCGACAAAACTCTCTGGCCGCCTTTGAGGCTTTAACGTTGATTCCTTTGACTCAGTATGAAGCACGCTGCGCGCAGGTTGATGATCGTAGTCGGGATTTGCTATTACGATTGATTCGCTGCCAGCGGAATCGACTTCGTTAAGACGCAGCAATTCGCGACTTGTGCTAAGAATTCTTAGCTTTACTGCTTGAGATAGGTTTGTCGAAGGATTCTTCGGGGCAGGTAGAGCGGTAAATGGAACACGATTCAGTTCGCCATCGGGGGAGATAAACCACTGACGGCTGCCATCCAGTTCTTTTAGTAGCGGACGCAATATCTTGTCGCTCAGCTTTCCCCAGATAGCATCAGCATCACTATTTGCCTCCGCAGAGGCGCTCAAGCCTTCTTGAACTGATTTATCTATTGCTCTTGCTGAACCCAGTGAAACCACACTGATACTGGCATTTGGCCTTAAGACAAAAGCCACATACTCTGGCTCACCCCATTGTTGAGCTTTTGAGCTTCCGGTATGAAAAGGTCGAAACTGCTGGATTTCAATGACGACCCCATCCGGCGGAAGCAAGCTTGCTACCTCCTTGATACTTATAGGATCAACTCTTAGATCCTGTGAGCTCAGATAACTTTGTGGGTAGGCTCCCTGGGGAGTTTCTCGAAAAGAATTGGGATGAGTTAATTCATGCAAGCTTGACATCGCGACACGCGGCTTACTCCTGGGCCGCTGGAGCCCATTCTTTTGAGACATGATATATTCATGCTGCTTTCTTTCGATTTCCTGGATAAGTCCTTGGCGATTAAGCCTCACAAATAGGGCAACGGAGGACCCTTCTTTATGTGTAGCTGCATATTGGAATACTCTGTGAAATTGTTCATCTAGGCCTCTGATAAAGTCTTCCCTTTGGCTCTTTGTGAGCAAAGGAGCTTCTTCGCGTGCGAATCTGAAGAGCAGCTCGAACCCATTCATTGCATAAGTAGCGGCCTTTTGAAAGTCTCCTTGCTGCACCTGGCTGTATGCCATTGAAAGCAGGAGGTGGCCTTTGTCGGGATGGTTAGGGAGTTCTTTGTCAAGCAATGCAATCGCATGCGTATAGATCTCATCAGCTTTTGTGTACTCTCGGCGATCAATATTGATTGACGCCATTGTGACTAGCAGTGTTGCAAATTGGAATGTCTCACTCCGCCCGCTTGCCTTGGCAGCTTCTATCTGTCCAAGCAACAGCTCTTGCGCTTTTTCTTTATTTCCTTGTTCAGCATAAAAAGATGCAAGCCCTTCTGTGAATGCATCTTGAGAAAGCAATACTTCTACGTTTTTACTAGATTGCGTTGTTGATATGGCTTTAATATACAGCTGCTCGACATCAGACGTGCGTCCCTGCCTTCTGTAGAGATTGGCCAGATTGCTATAAGAGTTCGCCAGGAGACCGGAATCGACCTGGTAGGACTGTCTTGAGCCCAATTCCTGTATCACGCTCAGGTATCCTTCTTCTGCCTCTTTGTATCTATTTTGCACAGTGTAGACCGATGACAGGTTGTGCAGGGTGATTAGCTTTTGATGTTTTGCCTTTGTATTGAGGCTTGTGCCATTCGCTGATAGAGCTTTTAGCATGTATTCTTCTGCCTTGCCCAGTCGTCCTAGTGCATAATAAATAGAGCCAATCGCGTCATGCTCAATTGCCGTATCAAGGCTCCCTGGGCTGATATTGACCTCGTATATGCGAAGTGCTTCTAGCTTGGTCTTGAGGGCTTTTTCATACAAGCCGGACAAGGCTTCTATGCGACCAAGAGATGCCAATACGTAACCTCTATATTGGTCGTTGGTCCTGTGTAAATGATTGCTCTGCTCTGCAGCAAGTCGCCATAGACTAAGAGACTCCTGTATATTGCCGCTCTCTTCTGCGAGTCTTGCTCGATCGACTATGATTTTGATATCGGCTGGATTTCCAGCTCCCTTCTTGTTGGCAAAATTCCACTCTTCCGCTAATTCTGCTTGAAAGCGTGGGAAGGCCTTGTTTTGGATGGTTGAGTCAGGTCCGAGGTCCCCAATTGAGAGGGATAGTGGCACGATCCTTTTTGTCAAGCGTTCTTGATTGTATCTTCTATTATTAAACGGTTGAGCATGCGCGACTCCAATGAGCAGTGCTAACGCGATACATGTATTGCTGTAAAGTATTGCAGATAGAATCGAGTAACCTGTCGCTTGCTCTCCGCAATCCATGACTCTTTTGTGCGGATGTGAGTAGTAGACCTTGTGGCGGAATGAGTTCAGCTCCCCCAGTCTGGTGGCCTCTGGAGGGATAGTCGTGTGTGTCTTTGCGAGTGAGACGACGTTTGATTCCTGTTCTCTTAGTGCAGACTGGATTAGTGATTCTCTGTGACCGTTGTCGTGAACATGGATGGCTACGACACTCTTAGACAGCTCTCCGGTAATGGGATTCGTTCCAAGAAGCTGCCCAATGTTCGTTTTGGGCTTACGGCTGAGCAGGCTGAGCCTAATCATGCTCTCGATCAATCCCTTTTCAATTCTAGCAAGGCTGTTCCGGATCCAATCCCGCTCTTGTGCCTGCGCTGCAGGATCAGCCATGCGCTTGAGGCCTGGCTGCGGGCAACGCACCACAAGCACGGCCAGCGTCATGGCCTGGATCTGCTGGCCATGGCCAGCTACGCCCTCGACGACGAGGGCAAGCTCACGCTCCGCACGGGGCCTTCAACAGAGGAGCCATTCACCGCTGCACAACTGGCCGCAATGCCCCAGGGGCTGATCAGCCCCTTCTCGGCCGAGATCTTGCGCAGCTACAACCCGGCGCTGTGCGGCCTGCCCCACTGGGCCCGCCTCAAGATCCAGGCCCATAACGGTCTCAAGGCTTATTTCAAGCAGCACGGGTTGCTGCTGATTTCAGATTGGGCTCTGCTGCGCCACAGCAGCGGTAAAAGGGTGCGCGAGGCCTGCGAACGCCACTTGCGCAGCACCTCGTCGGTAGAAGCCGTGCGGGAACTGCATGCCCGCTACCTGCCCCTTTATGACCAGGCCCTTAAGGAGCACAAGGCCCGCACCGGCAAGGCAGCTGGTTGGCAGCCCACGCTTGCCGATGCGAGGGAACTGGATTCCGAGCGAGATCCCTTCGACACCATTGCGCTGCTCAAAAGCATCGCCACAGCGATCCGCCAGTACTTGACGGGTTCGACAACCCAGAGCCTGGACCAGGCCGCTGAGGCTGGCCGTGATCCTGTTGATCCGCGCTCTCTGCCGCAATCCGACAGTGACGGCGTCGACCGCGCTGAGCTTCAGGGGTTGATCGATGCAGCCTTACAGCGCGCCATGGATCAGCACATGCCCCAGGTGCTCTCAGCAGGGGGCAAGAACATTGACTTGTTGCGCTGCCTCTGGGCTGGCTGGGCTGTGGGCCTCACCAACCGCCCCCTGGCCGAGCGCTGTGGCACCACCCCCGGCACGATCAGCAAGGCGATGCGGCCCACTGAGCACGCCACTGCCATCGCCACCACTGCCGCAATCGAGCTCAAGCGCCATGAGGCCTTTGCCAGCTGCGGCGCCAGCGTGGAGGCCGCAGAGCGGCTGGTGGGTGCCTTGCGGAATCACCTGCTTGAGCCAGAACGAGAAGGAGACATCGCCCCTCTGCGCCATTGGGTGCAGGCCCACCTGAGTCAGGCATGACAGACGAAACCGCACCCAACGAGCTGCTGCCGATGCCTGCTGGGGCAATCGAGCTGCCCGTAGATACCTTCGCTGACACGCTGCGTGCACTGGCTGTTGCAGCACTACGGCAGGCCCTGGTCGAGCGGCGACTCGCCTTGCCCCTTGGCCCTGAAGCTGCAGCAGAAGACGATGGCCGGTTGTTGAGCCTCAACCGCTTTGGCTTGCAGCTGGCCACCGCTGGCATCAGCGCCGATCAGATCGCTATCGACCCAGCCCATTGGGCCGAGGTGGCTACAGCGCCCCAATTGCTTCTGGCCGCCCTCGTGGATGAGGAAAATGACGTGGTCTGCTTCCCCGGTGTTCTCACCGGCCAGGAGTTTGTGGCTGCGGCAGAAGGCGCCACTACCGAGGGTGCCCAGCTGCTACTGCCGACTGATGCCTTCGCTGGTGGTCTTGATCGACTGTTGACTCTGGTGCAGTTGCTGGAACCTGCGGCCCTCCCGCGTCTCGCCTTCCGATCTGGCACCACAACCCTGCAACGACAGGTGGTGGTCGTGTCTGACTGGCTCACCGGCCAGCTCGATGGCGCCCTGGCCCAACTGTTTGGCGCCCAGTGGCAACCCGTGACGCAAGGAGCGTTCTTTTCTGTGGGGATTGCTGCGCCTGATGCCAATGCCCTGGCTCTGGTGGCGATTCCCCTGGGACTTGATGGGCAGCAGCTGGTGTGTGGCCAGGCCGCTGATCACTGCATCGAGCGCTTTGTACTGCAGATGATTGCCACTGGCAGCTCCGCTTCCTCTCCAGACGGGCTGGTGTTGCGGCTCACAGCTGCCATGGCCGGCGACCTACTCCCCGACGGCCTCACCCTGCTCGCCAGCCAGGGCAGCCACGAGCAGCGACAGAGCGCTGTTGCCGATACCGGTATCGAGCTTGTGTTTCATGGCGGGCAGACGTTGATTGATGTGCGTCTCAGCTACCCGGGCAGCACTGATCTGGTGCTGCCGCCTCTGCAGCTGCCGGGCTGATGGGCGCGCGTATTGACCTGTTGATCCGCCAGCAGACGGATCAACCTGAACAGTTGCAGGTGTATGTCTCAGCAGCTGGACGGCAGGGGGCCTTTGTGCTGCCGTTGCCAACCGATTTGATCACCTTGCAGCAGAGCTGGCGCCAACGCTTTCTGCGCCATCACGATCCAGCCTTCTTGTGGCCAGAAGGTGCGGCGGCTGTGAACTCTTGGAGCGAGCGCCTTCTCCAGGGCCTGGAGCAGTGGTTGGCTGAGCCCCTGTGGCTGCCATTACAGAAGCTCTTGCAGGACTTGCCCGGCATTCCCTTGGCGCTCCGATTTGATGGGCTGCCAGAACCACTCACCAACCTTCCCTGGCAAGCCTTGCCCCTGCACAGGCAGATCTGGCGGCTTGATGGAGAAACCCCTGCCGCAGCACTTGCACCCAGCCCTGCAGCGAGGGCCCGCAAGCCCAGGATTCTGTTGCTCGTCGGTTCAGAAGAAGGGCTTTCGCTCAATGGTGAGGTTGCACACCTGCAGCAGCTCAACCAACGCGGCCGCATTGCACTGCAGGTGCTGCGTGGTGCCACCAGTAGTGCAGCCGCTCTCCGCAGTGCCCTGGCTCAGAGCAGCGGCTGGGATGCCCTGATTTACCTCGGCCACTCCAGCAGTGGTCCTAAAGGCGGGGTGTTGCATCTGGGAGATGGCAGTCAGCTCGATGGCCAGGTTCTTGAAAAGGACTGGGCCATCGCAGCAAGGGCTGGCTTGCGGTTGTTGTTGTTCAACAGCTGTAGCGGTCTACAACTGGCAAACCACGCTGTGCGGGCGGGACTGCAGTGGGCTGTCTGTTTTCTCGAACCCGTGCCAGCGCCAGCTGCAGCGTTGGCCTTTGAGCAGCTGCTGGCAGCACTGGAGGCTGGAAGTGAGCTTGGCACCGCCTTGGATGCAGCTCGCCGGGAACTGATCAGCAGTGCCGGTTATGAGGGTTGCGGGCTGCTGCTGGCCGCGGTGCGTGCCCCCACAGCCCAACCATTCCACTTGCCCTTGCGCCGTCGTCGTCAGTTGCTGCTGCGCCTTGGGCAGAGCACGGGCAGGCAGGTCTACGCAGCAGCAGCACTCACGGCCCTGGCCTTTGCCATGGAGCTCACGCCCTCCAATCCGATCAGCACCTACCTGCTGAACCGCCGCCTTGAGGTACAGCGCATCTGGCGACAGCTGAACAACCAGAGTGGCTTCCGCCCTGTACTAGGTAACCCAGCTATCCCTGTTCTGTTGCTGGATTCATCAACCACCATTCCAGCGCTTGGCGTAGCTCCAACCCCTGATCACACCCCACGGTTGGCTCTGGCGGCAGTGTTGCAGCGCAGCCCGGTGGATCAGGTTCCAGTGGTGGGGCTCGATTTGCTGCTCGACCAAGACCAGCCTGGAACAAACGTTTTGGCAGCCGTCATTGGTCGCCAGAGTCAACGACGGGTTGTAGCTGGTGAGCTGAGTCCTTTCAGCGACCCAAGCCAACAGAAGAGCAGCAGCGACTGGTTGCGGCAATCACCTCTGGTTGCCGCAGGACTGGAGGTGGCTGACCTGGCAGTGGGCACGGCAGCAGGCAGCGCTCAATTGAAGCCAGTGCCGATATATCTCCAGTACGCGATTAACAGCAACAACTTTGCGGGGGCGCTTTCAAGCGTCTCCCAGCCCCTGCTGCCGGCTGATCGGGTCATCGACTGGTCGCTCAACTGGGCTGAACAGATCCAGCTGGTGCAACCTCGCGAGCTTGCGACTTTGCGTGCCCCACTGCTGCTGGTGGGCACCAGTGGCCGGCTGGCTGATGGATCGGCGGATCTCTTTGCAGCCCCGGCAACGGTGCAGGACGCTCTGCTGCGAGGCGACAAAGCCCTTTGGGACGGCAACGCCCGTGAGGTGCCAGGAGTTCTGGTGCAGGCCGTGTTGATCCAGTCGCTCAATCGAGGCCACTGGCTTACCCCCTTGTCGCTGAGTCTCTGTACCATCTCTGCTGCAGGGCTCGGCGTTCTGCTGGCGGCACTACTGGAGAAGCGCCAGCATCGATTTGCTGCTGTCGTTGCCATCACCACCGCCAGTTGCCCTGTGGCGTTCTCCATCGCAGTACTGCAGCTCTGGTTGCTGCCGCTGCTGCTCCCACTGGTGGCACTTGGTGCCACCACCTTCTGTCGTGACGACTGATCAAGCAACCATGAAAATGCCTCGGCCACTAATCAGCGCCTGGCCCATGGCCTTTGCCCTTCTTGTAGGCCTTGGCACCGGGTCAATTGCTGCTGCTCAGCTTCAGAACAAGAAGCCTGCCGCGACCCAGCTCACAACAGCGGCGCCGCCCCGCAACGTGATTCAGAAACTGCGCGATTTCCTGGGCATCAACCCACCGGTGGCTGTTGGAGGCAGTCGCAGTGGCCCTGGGTGGCGGGTCTGCTTACTGAGCCCGTGGACCAACAGCCCACTGGGTGTCACGACACCAGTCCTGGAGGCGGTAGGGCCCCTCAACGAACTCCGCCTCGAGCAGGGCGGTCAAGTGCTGTGGCAAAAGCGAGCAAGCTCTACCGAGGCGATTGAGGGTCCAACCAACTGGCCAATCAGGCCCCTGAACCCAGGTGAAGTCATCACGCTCAAGGTGCGGCCACGCGGTGCATCAGGTGGTGACTTTGCCAGTTACACACTGCGCACTGATAATGCAGAAGCTCTTGAAACGAATCGGATTCAGCTTGAGCGACTTGGGCGTGAACCCAAAACCTGGTATCGCCACATCGAATCCATGAGCCCCAAACAGGTAACTCTGCTGGCACCGCTGCTCGCCAGTCCCAACGCACCAGCTGCGCTGCGTCAACAACTTCAATGCACAGGGACACGCAATGAATCCTGAAGAAGTCATCTCGTCGGATGGCGAAACCGTTCGGGTCAGCATCAACTTGAAGCTGGCAACCTTGGTCTGGCTGGATGATCTCAAGGAAGCCTTTGGCCTAAGAAGTCGAACTGATGTGCTGAACCGACTCCTGGAGGAGCTGATGCCCAAAGAAGAAGAAGAAAGTGATCCGCCGGATCATCTGAGCCAAGAACCTGACGTATCTGACTGAGCCGCAAGAACGTAGCCTGAGGTGAATGCCATGCTGCCAGACTCAGCCCTGCTGCAACAGCAAGAGGATGGTGTGCCGCAGATCAGCTCTCTCTTCTAGTTGATCCAACAGTCAACGCAGGGCTGTTTCTCGCTCATGAAAGCCAAGCTCTCCTCGGAGCTGGTTCAGAAGATCATGGTATCGATCTGCAGAAGCAATCGGCTTGCTCGCACGCTTCTTGGCGGGTCCACGCAGAAACGCCGGCAGCTCAGGTTCAAGGCAGCAGGTGCAACAGGGGGCTTGGTCATCGACTTGTCTCGTCTTGGCGGGGCTGCATCGGCTCGCAGCTCAAGCGTCATGGCACCGGCTTCGTGGCAGCACCGAAAGGGAAACGCGCACTCGGGTGGCAGGCAATGGCGCGTTTGATGGAAGCAGCTGGTGACCCCTTCCATCCGGGTCTGTACGCCACACCCAAGGTGGAGTCGTTCTGGGCAACGGTGCCCGGGCTCACCGGTAGCGCCCCTCCGAGTGGTGTAACTCAGGAGGTCCTGTGACCCTTTCCGGAGGGTGAACAGGAGCAGTCAGAGGATGACTGCTTGGAAGCTGATTGCGCAGCTCCATTCATCCACTATGAACCCTGATCGCTGAATTGGCAACTCAGCGATCGATGTGTTCTGTGTAGATCGAGGGAGGAGCTGGTGCGCTTCAGCGGAT
>NZ_JAGQCZ010000028.1:0-12846 GCF_024346435.1 Cyanobium sp. Alchichica 3B3-8F6
CGATGGCCGGCCTTCTGAGGCGTAAAGCGCGCAGAAGGTGGGATTGAGCCGATCGAGGGCCTGATCGGCCAGTTTCCGGATCCGCCGCAGTGGATGACTGGCCGGGATCCGCTCCTCGATCGACACGTAGGAGAACAGAGAGCCGCTGCGCTCCCGGTGACCTCGCATCTCAGGTGGGCAGTTGGCCCATTGTTGCGCGGGCTGGGTTTTTCAGCAAACTCCTAGGATCCGCCCCAGCCACACCGCCGTCATGGAGCTCACCTACCGTCCCCGCCGTTTGCGCCGCACGCCGGCCCTGCGGGCGATGGTGCGGGAGCATCACCTCAGCGCGGCTGATTTTATTTACCCGCTCTTTGTGCACGAGGGCGCCACCAATGAGCCGATCGGGGCCATGCCCGGTGCGATGCGCTGGAGCCTCGAAGGTCTGGTGCAGGAAGTGGGCCGGGCCTGGGATCTCGGCATCCGCTGCGTCGTGCTGTTCCCCAAGGTGGCCGATGGCCTCAAAACCGAGGACGGCGCCGAATGCTTCAACGAAGGTGGTCTGATCCCCCGTGCCATCCGCCGGCTCAAGCAGGAGCACCCCGGCATGGCGATCATGACCGACGTCGCCCTCGACCCCTATTCCTGCGACGGCCATGACGGCATCGTCAGCGAAGAGGGGGTGGTGCTTAACGACGACACCGTGGCGATCCTCTGCAAACAGGCGGTAGCCCAGGCCCGAGCCGGTGCCGACCTGATCGGCCCCAGCGACATGATGGATGGCCGCGTTGGTGCCATCCGCGAAGCCCTCGATGAGGAGGGTTTCGAGCACGTGGGGATCATCAGCTACACGGCCAAATACGCCTCCGCCTACTACGGCCCCTTCCGCGAAGCCCTGGATTCGGCCCCCCGCGCGGCCGCCGGCAAGCCCATTCCCACCGACAAGAGCACCTATCAGATGGATCCGGCCAATGGCCGCGAGGCCATCCTCGAGGCCCAGCTCGATGAGAGCGAGGGGGCCGACATTCTGATGGTCAAGCCCGGCCTGGCCTATCTCGACATCATTCACCGGCTGCGAGGCGAATCGGAGCAGCCGATCGCCGCCTACAACGTCAGCGGTGAATACGCCATGGTGAAGGCTGCCGCCGAGAAGGGCTGGATCGACGAGCGGGCCGTGGTGCTGGAAACCCTGCTCTGCTTCAAGCGGGCCGGCGCTGATCTGATCCTTACGTATCACGCCTGTGATGCAGCCCAGTGGCTGCGCCAGGGCTGACCCACTTGACCCCCATGACCCCTGCTCCCAGCCCTGCCGCCCACACCCTTGGCCACGTGGCCTTGCGGGTGCAGGACATGGAGCGCGCCAAGGCCTTTTACCTAAGGCTGGGCCTGCAACTCACCTGGGATGCCCCCGACTGGGCCTACCTGGAGTGGCCCGGCGGCGGCCGCGGCATCGCTCTGCTGAGCCCGGAGTACAAGGCGGCAGGCCCCCACTTCGCCTTCCATTTCCGTGATCGGGCTGAGGTGGATGCGGTGCACGCCCAGCTGGTGGCTGCCGGCCAAGCCTGCGGCCCGGTGCACGACCACCGCGACGGCACTGCCAGCTTCTACCTGCAGGATCCGGAAGGCAATTGGCTGGAGATGCTCTACGAGCCCCCCGGCGGTATCCCCTCCAACCTGGCCGGGTGACGACGTTCGCCGACCCCTCAGCTCCGATTCAACAGGACGCACTGGAGCTGCTGGAGTGGCCGCGGCTGGCGGAGCAGCTGGCCAGCTTTGCCAGCACGCCCCCCGGCCGGCGCGCCTGCTTGGAGCTGCCCCTGCCGGCTTCACTGGCCGCCAGCCGCAGCCTGCTGGCGGAAACCACCGAGCTGCTGGGGCTCGATGGCCTGCTGGAGGGGGGGCTGAGTTTCCAGGGCGTCGCCGACATCGCGCCGCTGGTGGCCCTCTGCGCCAAGGGCGGCACCGCGGCCGGCGAAGACCTGCTGGCCCTGGCCGGCACCCTGGCGGCGGCGCGCCGGCTGCGGCGGCAGATCGACGATTCAGAGCTGAGGCCGGAGTGCTCGGCCCTGGTGGCTGAGCTGCGCACCCTGCCGGAGCTGGAGCAGCGGCTGCATTTCTGCCTGGAGGAGGGCGGCCGGGTGGCCGATCGGGCCAGCCCGCCCCTGGAGGGGCTGCGTCGGCAGCTGCTTGGCGTGCGTTCGGAACGGCGGGAGCGGCTGCAGGAGCTGCTGCGCCGCTGGGGCTCGCTGCTGCAGGACACAGTGGTAGCCGAGCGCAATGGCCGGCCGGTGCTGGCGGTGAAGGCCGGTGCCGCCGGCCAGGTGCCGGGGCTGGTGCACGACAGTTCGGCGTCGGGGCAGACGGTGTTCATCGAGCCCCAGGCTGTGATTGCCCTGGGCAACCGCATCCGCGACCTGGAGGGGCGTGAGCGGGAGCTGGAACGGCAGGTGCTGATGGCCCTGAGCGCCCAGGTGGGGGAGGAGGCTGAGGCCCTAGCGGGGCTGCAACAGGTGCTGTTGCGACTGGACGCGGGTGTGGCCCGGGCCCGCTATGGCCAGTGGCTGGGGGCGGTGCGGCCCGAGCTGGCGGCCGAGCCGGAGGCCCCCTTTGAGCTGCGCGAGCTGCGCCACCCGCTGCTGCTCTGGCAGCACAAGCGGCAGGGCGGCCATCCGGTGGTGCCAGTGAGCCTGGTGGTGGCACCGGAGCTGCGGGTGGTGGCGATCACCGGCCCCAACACCGGTGGCAAGACCGTCACCCTGAAGAGCGTGGGGCTCGCGGCGCTGATGGCCCGCGCCGGGCTGTTTCTGCCCTGCAGCGGCACGCCAAGGCTGCCCTGGTGCGCCCAGGTGCTCGCTGACATCGGCGATGAGCAATCGCTGCAGCAAAACCTCTCCACCTTCAGCGGCCACATCCGCCGGATCGCCCGCATCCTCGATGCCCTGCCCGATGGTGCCGGTGCGGCGGCAACCCCATCCGGCGCGGCCCTGGTACTGCTCGATGAGGTGGGGGCCGGCACCGATCCGCTGGAGGGCTCGGCCCTCGCCACGGCCTTGCTGAAGCATCTGGCCGATCGGGCCCGCCTGACGATCGCCACCACCCACTTCGGCGAGCTCAAAGCTCTCAAATACAACGATCCCCGTTTCGAGAACGCTTCGGTGGCCTTCGACGTGGAGACCCTCTCCCCCACCTACCGGTTGCAGTGGGGGATCCCGGGCCGCAGCAACGCTCTGGCTATCGCCCGCCGGTTGGGCCTGGGGGAGGCTGTGCTCGAGCTTGCCGCCGCCCAGCTGGAGCCCCTCGGCGAGGGCGAGGTGAACCAGGTGATCGCGGGTCTGGAAGACCAGCGCCAGCGTCAGCAGGAGGCCGCCGAGGAGGCTGCTGCCCTGCTGGCCCGCACCGAGTTGCTGCATGAGGAGTTGCTGCTGCGTTGGCAGCAGCAAACCCAGCAGAGTGCCGAGCTGCAGGAGCAGCGGCGCCAGCAGTTGGAGCGCTCGATCCGCCAGGGGCAGAACGAGGTGAAACGGATCATCCGCCGTCTGCGCCAGGGCCACGATGCCAGCCGCGCTGAACTGGGTGAAACCGCCCGTCAGGCCGGCCAACGCCTCAAATCCCTGGAGCAGCAGCACCGCCCCGCCCCGGAGCGGCGGGAGCACCGCGGCTGGATGCCCGCCGTGGGCGATCGGGTGCGGGTGCTGTCGCTGGGCAAGGCTGGAGAGGTGCTGGCCCTGGCCGATGACGGTCGCGAACTCACCGTGCGCTGTGGGGTGATGCGGCTGACGCTGGAGCTGGCGGGTATTGAGGGCCTCCATGGCGAGAAACCCAGCCCGCCGGAGGTGCGGGTGCAGGTCAAGGGGCAGCGGGGGCTGGGCGGCCGTGGCCCCGACGTGCGCACCGAGGGCAACACGGTGGATGTGCGGGGCCTACGGGTGCACGAGGCCGAGGCGGCGGTGGAGGAGCGGCTGCGCGGCGCCAATGGGCCGGTGTGGGTGATCCACGGCATTGGCACCGGCAAGCTCAAACGCGGCCTGCGCCAGTGGCTCACCACCGTGCCCTATGTGGAACGGGTGAGCGATGCCGAGCAGGGCGACGGCGGCCCGGGCTGCAGCGTGATTTACGTGAAGTAGAGCCCTCTAGCCAAACGAGGGCAAGCGCGGCTCCGCGGTGGCGGGTTGGGCTATCAGGGTTAGGGCATCTCCGGCGGCATCGAACAGGCGCCAGCCACGGGGATCGACATCCAGGTGCAGCGTGGATCCGGGCGGCAGGTTGTCTTCGGGGCCGACCCGCACCTGCACCAGGTGATCACCCTCCTCGAGGCGGCAGGTGAGCAGCTGCTCGTTGCCGAGGGCTTCGCCATGGCTCACCTCGGCCCGCAGGTTGCGGTTGGTGGCGGGTGCCAGCCGGAAGTGCTCGGGCCGCAGTCCGCCGGTGAGCTCCTGCCCGGCCCGCGCGGCCAGGACCTCGGCCAGGGGGCCTTCCACCGCCAGCTTGCGGCTGCCCAGTTGCAGCTGGCCGGCGCCGATCGCCTCCACCGGCAGCAGGTTCATCGCGGGGCTACCGATGAACTGGGCCACGAACAGGTTGGCGGGCCATTGGTAGAGCTCCATCGGCGTGCCCAGCTGTTGCAGCCGACCGGCGTTGAGCACGGCAATTCGGTGTCCCATCGTCATCGCTTCCACCTGGTCGTGGGTCACGTAGAGGGTGGTGGTGCCCAGCCGCCGCTGCAGCTCAACGATCTGGGTGCGGGTGCCGGTGCGCAGCTTGGCGTCGAGGTTGCTGAGCGGCTCATCCATCAGGAACACCGCCGGCTGGCGGGCGATGGCGCGGCCCAGGGCGACGCGCTGCTTCTGGCCCCCGGAAAGTTCCTTGGGCAGGCGATCGAGCAGGTGGTCGAGCTCCAGGGTCTCCGCCACCTCGGCGATGCGTTGGGCGATGCGCTCCTCCCGCCGGGAGCGCACCTGCAGGGGCCCGGGCAGCCGCCGGGAGGCCAGGTGCAGGCTGTCCTGCAGCTGCTGCAGGGCGGTGCGGTGGCGGCTGCGGCGCAGACCGAAGCCGATGTTGCCGCCCACCGTGAGATGGGGGTAGAGCGCGTAGCTCTGAAACACCATGGCCACGTCCCGCTGGGCTGGACGCAGCTGGCTGACGGGCCGGTTGCCGACGTAGATCTCGCCGTGGCTGGGCTGCTCTAGGCCCGCCAGCAGCCGCAGCAGGGTGCTCTTGCCACAGCCCGAAGGCCCTACCAGCACCAGAAATTCGCCGTCCTGGATCTGCAGATCCAGCTGCCGCAGCACCTCCACCGGATCGCTTCCCCTGCGGGGTGGGTAGGTCTTGCTGACCTGCTCGAAGCGAACCTCTGCCAAAACGGCCCTTCAGACGGCGCGATCCTAGGTTTGCCCCAATGCAATTCATTGATCAGGCCCGCATCGCGGTCAAGGCCGGCCGGGGCGGCGACGGAATCGTGGCCTTCCGCCGCGAAAAATATGTGCCGGCGGGCGGGCCTTCCGGCGGAGATGGCGGCCGCGGCGGCGACGTGCTGCTGGTGGCGGATGCCAACCTCCAGACCCTGCTGGATTTCAAGTACAAGCGACTGTTCGCGGCCATCGATGGCCGGCGGGGTGGCCCGAACCGTTGCACCGGCGCCAGCGGCGATCCCCTGGTGATCAAGGTGCCCTGCGGGACGGAGGTGCGCGACGCCCGCACAACCATCCTGCTCGGCGACCTCACCGATCCCGGCGATGCCTTGTTGGTGGCGTTGGGCGGCCGCGGCGGCCTCGGCAATGCCCACTACCTCAGCAACCGCAACCGGGCGCCTGAGAAGTTCACCGAGGGCAAGGAGGGTGAGGAGTGGATGCTGCAGCTGGAACTCAAGCTGCTGGCGGAGGTGGGCATCATCGGCCTGCCCAACGCCGGCAAGAGCACCTTGATTTCCGTG
Source organism: Cyanobium sp. Alchichica 3B3-8F6 (assembly GCF_024346435.1). Classification (NCBI taxonomy): domain Bacteria; kingdom Bacillati; phylum Cyanobacteriota; class Cyanophyceae; order Synechococcales; family Prochlorococcaceae; genus Cyanobium; species Cyanobium sp. Alchichica 3B3-8F6. The sequence goes on from NZ_JAGQCZ010000028.1 coordinate 5,909, forward strand.
CTCTCGGCGGCCCGGCCCAAGATCGCCGACTATCCCTTCACCACCCTGGTGCCCAACCTGGGGGTGGTGCGCCGGCCCAGCGGTGATGGCACCGTGTTTGCAGATATCCCTGGCCTGATCGCCGGAGCGGCCCAGGGTGCCGGCCTCGGCCACGACTTCCTGCGCCACATCGAGCGCACCCGGCTCCTGATCCATCTGATTGATGCCAGCGTCGACGACGTGTTGGCCGATGTTCAGGTGGTGGAGCGGGAGCTGACGGCCTACGGCCACGGCCTGGACCAACGGCCTCGGCTGGTGGTGCTCAACAAGATCGAGTTGCTCGACCCCGTTGCGCTGGAGGCTGAGCTCGAAGGTTTGCGCCAACACGTGCAGGCCCGTGGAGGTCCGCCCGTTCTGGCCATCTCAGCTGCGGCTTCGAAAAATTTGCCCGAGCTGCTGGCCGCGGTGTGGCAGCAGCTCGGGATTGCTCAGGTCTGATCGGTACCGAGGCCGAAGGGGTGCTCAGTCGTCGTACACGCGGCACTCAGGAGCGGAGGGGTTGAGGTCGCAGAAGACTTCCAGCGGCGTGGGGTCGTGGCTGTCTTCAGGGTGGTGCTCCTTGAACTCCTGGAGGCCCTGCAGCTCCTCTTCCAGGTGGCGCACTTTGCCCAGGTCGCCAGCGGCCCGGGCGGATTCGATCTCGCTCTGGTCCTTCTGGATGTGCTCGTCGATGCTTTTCATTCGGATACCGGCTGCCTAAGGCCGGAACTCACCCCGGCTCACCATACGGGCGCCGAACCACCTTGCGCCTTTCTGTTGCCTGCTGCGGATCTGCCCAGGCGTGGCTAGCAGCAGGAAAAGCGCATTGCGGGGGATCCCCATGGCACGCATCAAGCAGCGGCGCGGTCGGCACTTCATGGATGAGAACGGGCGTCTGTTCTGGATCAACGGTCCTGAGGAGCACTGCTACCTCTCTGAGCAACGCCAGTGGCGGCGGAGCCTGAGCTTTGACGATGTGTTGGATTGGAAACAATGTGCGCCTAGTGGCCTGGTGAGTCAGCGCTTTCCCTCCCTGCAGGCCGTCTGTGAGGCCCATGAGCATGGCCTGATCATCTGGTATCAGGATCTCTATCTGCGGCGCATGGGTGACCAAATGGCCGCCCACCGCGCGGCCGACGACTACAAGCCCACCGCCATGAAGGAGGCCGAAGCCCACGGCGCCCGGGTGCGTCGCCAGCCCTGGCTTCTGCCAGAACCAGCCGGCCCGGTCTGTGGCCTGACGCCGCGACAGCGCGGCGCCACTGAGGGCCCCCTGGAGATGGCCCATCCCCACCGCCGGCGCCGCTCGGCTGCGGCGATGGCAACGCCCTCACCCCGTTAGCTCGCTGAGGGCCAGCCAGCGCTCTTCGCCCGCGTGGATCCGCTCGCTCAGCTGGGCCAGGTCGTGGGTGAGCGCCTCCAGGGCGGTGTAGTCGCTGCCCCCGCTGGCCAGGGCCTGCTCCAGCGCGCGGCGCTGCTGCTCCCACTGCGGCAGGTTGGTCTCCAGGTCGGCCAATTCGCGGGTTTCCTTGAAGCTGCGGCGCCGTGGCTGGGTGCTCCCGGCCGGCGCGGTTTTTGGGGGTGGGCTTTGCGCCTGAGGTGCGGCGGACGCCTGGGATGGGGCCTGGCGAGCGGCGCTGGCCTCCAAGTAGGCGCTGTAGTTGCCCTCGAAGCGCTGCAGTTCGCCGTTCTCGAAGCAGAACAGCCGGTCCACAGTGCGATCGAGGAAGTAGCGGTCGTGGGAGACCACCACCACGCAGCCGCGGAAGTCTTCAAGGAAGTCTTCCAGCACGCTCAGAGTTTGCACATCGAGGTCGTTGGTGGGTTCGTCAAGCAGCAGCACGTTGGGCGCCTCGATCAGCAGCCGGCACAGGTGCAGCCGCCGCCGCTCACCGCCGGAGAGCTTGCCGACCGGCTGGTGCTGCTGGGCCGGCGGGAACAGAAAGCGCTCCAGCAGCTGGGAGGCGCTCAGCTCTTCACCATCCACCGACACCCGGCTGGCAGCGGCCTGCACCACCTCCAGCACCTTCTGGTCGGGTTTGAGCAGCACGTCGCTGTGCTGGTCGAAGTAGGCCAGCTTCACGGTGGAGCCCAGCTCCAGGCTGCCGCTGCTGGGTTGGCGCCGCCCGGCGATCACCTCCAGCAGGCTCGACTTGCCCACGCCGTTGGGCCCGATGATGCCAATCCGGTCCTCCGGGCTGAAGTCGTAGCTGAAGGCTCGCAGCAGCGGCCGGGCTGCGGGGCCCTCACCGGCGCTCACCCCCAGCTCCTCGGCGGTGATCGCCCGCTTGCCGAGCCGCCGGCTGGTGGTGGCCAGGCTCACCTGGCCACGGCTCTGGCGCTGGGGAGCTTCCCGCATCGCCTCAATGCGCTGGATCCGCGCTTTCTGCTTGGTGCTGCGGGCCTTGGGGCCCTGCCGCAGCCAGGCCAGCTCTCGCCGCTGCGTGCCCTTGAACTTGGCGGCCGATGCCGCTTCTGATGCCTCCTCCTCGGCCTTGTGGGTAAGGTAGGTGGCGTAGTTGCCGGCGTAGCTGCGGGCCAGGCCCCGATCCACCTCCACGATGCGGCGGGTGACCCGATCCAGCACGTAGCGGTCGTGGGTCACCAGCACCAGGGCGCCCGGGAAGCGGTCGAGATAGCTCTGCAGCCACTCCACGCCGTTGGCGTCGAGGTGGTTGGTGGGCTCATCCAGCAGCAGCACGTCCGGCTCGGCCACCAAGGCGGCGGCCAGGGCCACCCGCTTGCGGTAGCCGCCGGAGAGGTCGCCCACCTTGCGGTCGATGTCGGCGATGCCGAGCCGCTCCAGCACCTCGCGGCACTGCTGCTCCAGGCCCCAGGCGTTGAGCTGGTCCATGCGGCCGTGCAGGTCGCTCAGCCGGGCCAGGGCGGTGGCGTTGTCGGGGCTGTCGGCTACGGCCTGGCTGAGGGCTGTGTGTTGCCGCAACAGGGCCATCTTCTCGCCGCTGCCGGCAAACACCTGTTCCAGCAAGGTGTGCGCTGGGTCGAGTTTCGGCTCCTGGTCGACCAGCACCACCCGGGTGCGGGGGGCGCAGCGCCGCTGGCCGCTGCCCAGGGGCTCATGGCCGGCCAGCACCTTCAGCAGGGTGCTCTTGCCGGCGCCGTTGGGGCCGATCAGCCCCAGCCGCTCCCCCTCGCCGATATGCAGGGTGAGGCCCTCAAACAGGGTGCGGATGCCGAAATCCTTGCCGGCCTCCACCAGGCTGATCAGGCTCAAGGCGCCACTCCAGCTGCGGGGTCAGCCCCGCCTGCAGCCTGGGCCTTGAGATACACGAACACGCTCTTGTCACCCACGTCGGCCGCGGCGGGCATGGGGAATTTGCGCAGGCACAGCACCAGCAGCAAAGCGCTTTCCAGGCCGAGCAAGGCCGTGCTGATCGGAGGCTGGAGCAGGCCACTGAGGTGGCCGAGCAGGGCCAGCGGCAGCAGCAGCGTCACCCCGATCGCCTCGGGCCGGCGGAAGCAGAAGAATTCCTTGAAACCCACCCCCGCCAGGGCGGCGAAGAAGGGGCCGATCGCCAGCACCCAGAGGCGTTGGTTGGCGAGGGCCGGCAGCATGCCTTCGGGGCCGCGGCTGGCCGCCAGGGCGAGTGCTCCGATGCAGCCGAGCAGCCAGAACAGCTGCAATGCCCGGTGCAGCGGCACCAGGTAGATGTGAATCCAGCGCAGGGCCAGGCCCAGCCCCGCTGCCATCAGCAGCATCCATGGCCACACCAGTCCCGGCCCCAGCTGACGCCACTGCAGCAGCAACCCCGCCTGGCCCACGGCCACGGCGGTGAGGGCCAGGCGATAGCCGAGCACCTCGCGCCGGTCGGTGGCATCGATGGTGTAGGGGCCGTACACCCCCTCAAACACCGGATCGCTCATGGTGGTGCCCTGGATCACGGATCAACTGGATCGGCCCAGGCCCCTGGAACGGGGCGGCCTGACACCAGTGTGGCGAGCGGTGGCCCGGCGGGAATGATTCCGGAGGGATGCAGGGGGAACAGGGCTCCGAAATAGTCGCGGCGCCAGGCCTGTGGCCAGCAGGTGCTGGCCACGCCGGGCAGCCCGTGGAAGCGCTGCCGCCAGTCCCATAGGGCCGGCAGCTGCCAGAGGGGCAGGCGGCTGCAGCCAAACAGGGGCGCGTAAACCAACTCCAGGCGGATCAACGTGGGAAACAGCACCACGTCGGCCAGGCTCAGTTCGGCCCCACTCAGCCAGGGCGTCTGCTCGAGGGCCCGATCCGCGTCGCTCAGTGCCGCAAACAGCGCTGCTTCGGCCCGGTTGTAGGCGCCCTGGCTGCGGGCGAAGCCGCAGCGGTACACCCCATCGTTGACAGCGCTCTGCAGCCGTTCGCGCCAGTGCGTGGTGGTGGCCTCTTGGGCGGGGGGCTCCAGATTGGTCCCGTCGGGGCAGGGCCAGCGGTTGAGCAGCTCGATCAGCCGGGCGCTTTCGCCCACCAGGATGCGCCGCTCCCGGCGGGAATAAAGCGCTGGCACCGTGGCCCGCTGCCCGGGATCGGCCCCGGAGCGCCGGTAGAGCTCGATCAAGGTGGTGCAGCCCTCAAAGGGCTCAGCGAAGCGCCAGCGGCCTTCCTCGGGATCGGGATCCACCACCACCAGGGTGATGCTGGACGCCAGTTGGCGCAGGCTCCACACCAGCCAGGCCCGGTGGGCCCAGGGGCAGCTGCGGCCCACGATCAGCACATGGCCATCGGCTGCGGCGGCATCGCTGGGCAGCGGCGGCAGGGCGATGAAGGCCCCGGCGGGCCGGCGGTAGTTGCCATCGGCATCGGCGGGCCCCAGGCCGCCCATCAGCTGACGCCATTGCCAGTGCCAGAGCGCCCGGGCCGTGCGCACCAGGGGGGCAGGAGGGGCCATGGTTGCGGTAGCGGCAAGGGTCTGAATCTGCGTCAGGCTGGCCCCGAAATCCAGCGCCTGGCACCAGCCATCCCCCGATGAGCCCGATTTCAGCGCCGGCCAAGGTCTTGGTGGTGGCCGGCACCCATGGCAATGAGCGCAATGCCCCCTGGCTGCTGGAGCACTGGCGCCGCCACCCAGAAGCCCTGCCGCGCCACGGCCTCGACCTGGAGCTGGTGATCGGCAACCCCGCCGCCCATGCCCGCAATCGTCGCTACCTCGAACGCGATCTCAACCGCTGTTTTGCTGCGGAGCTGTTGGCGGATGTCTCCCAGGATGGGGCGGATCTGCAGCGCGCCCGGGAGCTGGTGGCCAGCCATGGCCCAGAGGCCGAAGACCCCTGCCTGGTGGCACTGGATCTGCACAGCACCACCAGTGCCATGGGCAACGCGCTGGTGATCTACGGCCGGCGTTCGGCCGATCTGGCCCTGGCGGCCGGCATTCAGGGGCTGCTGGGCTTGCCGATCTACCTGCACGAAGCCGATGCAGCCCAAACAGGCTTTCTGGTGGAGCGCTGGCCCTGTGGCTTGGTGATCGAAGTGGGGCCGGTGCCCCAGGGGGTGATCCAGGCCCAGATCTGCCGCCAAACCCAGCTGGGGGTGGAGGCGGCTTTGGCGGTGTTGGCAGCGGCGCAGCGGGGAACGCTGCGGCTGCCGGCGGAGCTGGTGGTGCATCGCCATCTGGGCAGCCTGGATTTGCCCCGTCACCCCGATGGCACGCCCAAGGCCTGCCTGCATCCGGCGTTGCAGCACCGCGACTGGCAACCGCTGCATCCGGGTGATCCGGTGTTTGCCGATCCGGGTGGGACGACCCTCAGCTTTGAGCCGCCCCCTGGCCTGGAGGGCCAGCCCGTTTGGCCCGTGTTCGTCAATGAAGCGGCCTACGGCGAGAAGGGCATTGCCCTGAGCCTCACTCGTCGTGAATGCTGGCCGGTCTCAGCCGCCTGGTCTGCAGCCCTTTCGGCTGTGGCGTCCAAGCTGGCTCAGCGCGGGACGCCGTTGTAATCAACGCCGAGCACGCTGCGGCCATCTGTGGAAATACGGATCTCGGTTTCCACGCTGGGGGCCAGGTCCAGTTGCTGCCAGCCAGGGGCGCCACCAAGGAAGCGGAAGAGATAGCCCTCGTTGGTGTTGCTGATCAGGCACTGGTTGCCGGCGCTGGCGGTTTCGTACATGCATTGCGCTGGCCGGTACACGCTCAGGCCTCCGTTGCTTTGGATGGCTGTGTTGCGCGCCAGGTTGAGGGCCCGCACGGCGCTGAAGGGCACGGGGGCATCGGCCTGGGCCTGCGCCACCAGGGGCGCCTGCAGGGCCAGGCCGCCGGCCAACAGGCCTGGGCCGAGCAACATCGCCGCGGCAGCAAGAGGGGAGCGCATGGATTCAGGGCTTTTGTGGGCTCTAGCTCAACCTGGGGCCCCACTCCTGTCAAGCGGGATCAACCGCACACCAGGGTCGACTGCTCTTTGGTGCAGGGCAAATCGCTCGTGGTGCCGTCGGCCCAGTAGATGCGGAGCCGGTCGTCTTGAGTGCCGCTGCGGTACGTGAGCGACTTGATCGCCCCAGCTGGAGGTTTGCCGGCTGGATCCGCCCCGTTGCCCGGGGTCACGGCGTTGAGCTTCTGCTCCAGCTGCTGAATCTTGAGTTCGAGTTGTTCCTGGCGCTGAAGCACCCGCTGCAGTTCGGCAGACGGTTGCCGTTGACAGCCCCCGATCAGGAGTGCGGTGCTGGCCAGCGCCACCAGGGCGGCACGGATGGGCAGGGCTTGAAGCGTGGAGGGCAGTGCCATGCCGGAGAAGGTCCTGGGCAGGGAAACTCTTAGCAGTGGCAGCAGCGGCTGGCTACGGATTGCCGCCATAGCCCGCCAGGATCGCCACCCATCAGCTGCGCTAATCAGAGTCATCAGCAGCCCTGCGGCATCCAGGCCGCGGCTTTCTCACCATCACCGCAATCTTCCGTTACAGTTGCGAGCGACGGGATTCCGTCCGGCTGTTTTCGCTTCTGC
>NZ_JAGQCZ010000029.1:0-11937 GCF_024346435.1 Cyanobium sp. Alchichica 3B3-8F6
CTGGGGCCTGCTTCCATCGGCGCCAGGTTGTCGCTGGACGACAATCTCCCGGGCTGTTCTCCGCTTCTCTACGGCTGCTGTGGCTGTTGGCTGCCGCTGCGCCGGCTTGCCTGGGCGCGGCGGTGGCGCAATGGGGGCAGCCCTGGCGCACGAACACCTCCAGCACTTGTCCGGCAACGGTGACCTGCGGGACCAAGGCCAGCCAGAGCGCCAGCAGCGCAGCCGCCAATGCATGCCAGCGCCGACGCTTCATCCACCGGTGCCAACCACAGGCCATCACTGCGCCAGCGCCATCATCACCAGCAGACCTGCGCTGCACCAGACGAACCCGATGGTGGCATCACGCAGACTGCGGGCCGACTTGATCTCCGGCACCAGATCCGAAGCGGCGATGTAAAGGAAGTTGCCGCAGGCAAACAGCACAAGGCCCCCCACGGGCAGCGACCGGGAGATCAGCCAGGCGATCACCGCTCCAAGCGGGAAGGTGAGTGCCGAGATGACATTCCAGCGCAGGGCGGTGCGGGGCTTCCAGCCGCTGTGGACCAGGATCGCGAAATCCCCAAGCTCCTGCGGCACCTCATGGGCCACGGCCGCCACGAAGGCCGCCACACCGGCATCAGGGTTGAGCAGGAAGGTGCTGGCGATACCCAGACCGCCAATGAAGTTGTGCAGGGCGTCGCCCAGCAGGACCAGGATCGCCATCGGTTGGCGGGAGGCTCCGCCTGCGGCGGCATCCGGTCCGCTCCTGCCGGGATGGCGATGGGAGTGGTGCCATTGCAGGAACTGCTCCAGCGCCAGGAAGGTCATGAAGCCGGCGGCGATGCAGAGGCTGCCGCTGCGCGATGGCATCGCTTCCATTCCCTCCGGCAGCATGTGGAACAGTGCGCCACCCAGCAGCGACCCTGCCGCCAGCGACACCAGGGGCAGCAGCAGCTGCTGGAGCCGCCGGGGCGGCAGCAGCAGGGTGAGGGCACCCACCATCGCCACCAGGCTCATCAGCAGCCCGCCGACCAGAATCCAGACCAGGCTGTTCGGAGTAGCCACCCGTCAGAGTTGACACCAGGCCCAGGCCTGCTGGTTGATCAGCAGACCGATCAAGGTGAGCACCGCCATCAGCAGCACCTGATCCGTGCGGGAGCCAGGGATGCGGATGTCGGCCGTCAGGTGCACCACGTTGGTGAGGCTGTAGACCACGCTGAACCAGAACTGAGCCGCCCGCCATGGGGCGCTGGCGCTCCAGCCCGCTGGATCGGCGATTGCATGCACCGCCACCAGAAACGCCCCCACCGGCAGCAGGAAATAGAACAGCATCGCCAGGAACAGCCGCGGCACCCGCGAGGACGCCACCTGACTCTTGATCTCCACCGAGAGGCCATGGAACAGGGGCATCAGGCCCAGTTCCACGTGGAACAGCATCACCAGCAGCCAGGCAGCCCAGAGGCCCGTGAGGCGCACCGCATAGCCGAAGGAGGCAGCGTCAGACATGGGTGTCGACCGGCACCAGGGGGCATTGGATCATCATCCGTCTTGTGGAGGAATGCACGGATCCTGCGGGTTTCATTCTGCAAGCGAGAGGTCGATGCGTTTCACCACTGAATCCGGCAGGTTGCGCGACACCGGACAGAGCTTCATGCGCTGTTTGATGTAGGTGATCGCGTCGACGTCGGCGCGGCTGTGCTCCTGGCTTGAGACGTCTGGATCGAGCCGGATGACAAAGGCACCATTCAGCTGCTCAAGGATCCAGTCGGCGCTGGTGGTCACCGTGAATTTGCCCTCCACCTGTTGCAGCGGGATGGCCCGCTCCTGGGCATTGGGGGTTGGGTCATGCCGATCAGTGGAGGGGGGATGGAAACGGACGGGGGAGAACGATCAGGCGACGATGTCCTCGAGCGGGTATCCCTCATCGCCCCAGCGGGCGAGGCCGCTGCGCAGGTTGGCCACCTGGCTGTGGCCGGCCTTGAGCAGCTGGTGGGTGGCCAGGGCCGAGCGGCTGCCGGAATGGCAGACCACCACCGGCTTGCCCGCGGGGATCTCGCCGCTGCACTGCTCCAGCTCCGGCAGGGGCAGCAGCAGGCTGCCGGCCACTTGGCAGTCGGGGCCGTGGAATTCCTCGGCGGAGCGGACATCAAGCAGGGTCAGCGCTTCGCGGTGCTCGGCCACCCAGCTGGGCGGCAGCTCGGGCAGCCCCGCATAGCTGCGCTGCAGCGGCGCCCAGCTGGGCGCGGAAGCAGAGGCGTCGCGCGGCTTGCCGGATCGCAGATTGCCCGGGAGGGCCTCGGCGATCTTGTGCGGGTGCGGCAGCGTCATGGCCTCCATGTGGCCCACGAAATCGCGCTCCGTCGCGGCGCCGCCGAGCCGGGCGTTGAAGGCCTTTTCTTCTGCCACCGAGGTGACCGTGCGGCCGGTGTAGTCGTGGGCGGGATAGAGCAGGCAGCTGTCGGGGAGGCTGAACAGCTGCTCGGTGATCGAGCGCCACAGGGTGTGTGCATTGCCCTGCTGGAAATCACAGCGGCTGCAGCTGCGCACCAGCAGCGGCTGGAAGCTCAGCTGCAGCAGCTGCAGGCCGCCTAATCCGCCGGCGGCGGCACAGCTGCTTCACGGCGCCAGCCGCTCGATCAGCCAGGTATCGCCGTTGCGCCGGTAGCGAAAGCGATCGTGCAGGCGGTGCAAGCCTCCTTGCCACACCTCCAGTTCTTCAGGGATCACCCTATAGCCACCCCAGGCAGGCGGCATGGGAATCTCACCCTGCCGGAAGCGTTCGGTGATCGCCCGCCACTGGTCTTCCAGCACCTGCCGGGAGGAGATCACACGGCTCTGCTGCGACACCCAGGTCCCGAGGCGACTGCCTTGGGGACGCGAACGGAAATAGGCCAGCGCATCGCCCAGGCTGATGCGCTCGGCTCGTCCGAGGATGATGCATTGCCGTTCAAGGCCATACCACGGAAACAGCAAGCTCACCGCCGGATGAGCTGCGATCTCCTGGGCCTTGCGGCTGTTGGTGTTGGTGAAAAAGACGAACCCCCGCGCATCAAAGGCCTTGAGCAGCACCGTGCGGGCGCTGGGGCGCTGGCCATTAACGCTGCCCAGCACCATGGCGTTGGGCTCGAGCAGGTTGGCCTCCACGGCTTCCTCAAACCAGCACCGGAATTGTTCCACCGGATCGGGATGCAGGTCGCTGCGACGCAAGGTGGCGCGCCCGTAATCCCGGCGAAGGGGGCCCAGGTCAACCCTTTCATCGGCCCCTGTCATGGCTGCGACGCTCCCGTTGCGGTTCAGCCTATTGAGATCTGTGAGAGCTATTCCAGATGCCTCTGCTCGTCTTCCTTAAGTTCGCCGAACACCATGGCGATCACCACCGTCATGCCGATGGCCAGCGCGAGTGCCAGAGCGGCTTTCACGGGCACAAGAAGGAAGATGGCTTTCATCGTGATGAGCTCCGTCTGACCCGCTGGACAAGGTCCTGTCACTCCAGGCTGTTAGCCGCTGGCTTTGCGAAGGCGTTCAGGCTCTGATCTGCTGCGTAGTCGCAAGCATTTGCTGGCAGGGTTTGTTCATCGCTTGAGGTCGAAGCGATCGGCCTCCATCACCTTCACCCAGGCGGCCACGAAGTCGCACACCAGGCGGCCGGCGCCATCGCTCTGGGCATACACCTCAGCGATGGCACGCAGTTGCGAGTTGGAGCCGAACACCAGATCCACCCGGGTGCCGCTCCAGCGCAGCGCCCCGCTCTGGCGGTCGCGCCCCTCAAACAGCTCGCCGGTCTCATCCACCGGCGTCCAGGTGGTCGCCATGTCGAGCAGGTTTACGAAGAAGTCGTTGCTCAGCACCCCCGGCCGTTCGCTGAACACGCCATGGCGGCTGCCGCCGGTGTTGGCACCCAGTACCCGCAGGCCGCCCACCAGCACGGTCATCTCCGGAGCGCTCAGGCCCAGCAGTTGGGCCCGGTCCAGCAGCAGGTGCTCGGCGGTCACGCTCATCGGAGCCTTCTGCCAGTTGCGGAAGCCATCGGCCTGGGGCTCCATCACCGCAAACGAGGCCGCATCCGTTTGCTCCTGGCTGGCATCCATCCGGCCCGGCGTGAACGGCACCTCCACCGGCATGCCCGCGGCGGCGGCCGCCTGCTCCACGCCCACGCCACCCGCCAGCACGATCAGATCTGCCACCGACACGCGCACCCCACCTGAGCGGGAGGCGTTGAACGCCTGCTGGATGCCCTCGAGCACGGCCAGCACCCGTTGCAGCTGCTCGGGCTGGTTCACGGCCCAGGTGTTCTGCGGGGCCAGGCGCACCCGGGCGCCGTTGGCGCCGCCGCGCTTGTCGGAGCCGCGGAAGCTGGAGGCCGAGGCCCAGGCAGTGCTCACCAGTTCAGCGGTGCTTAGCCCCGACGCCCGCACCCGCGCCTTGAGATCGGCGATGGCGGCCCCGTCCACCAGGGGGTGATCCAGCGCTGGAATCGGGTCCTGCCAGATCAGGTCTTCCTCGGGCACCTCGGGGCCGAGGTAGAGGCTCTTGGGCCCCATGTCGCGGTGGGTGAGCTTGAACCAGGCCCGGGCGAAGGCATCGGCGAAGGCCTCCGGGTGCTGGTGGAAGTGGCGCGAGATCGGCGCGTAGATCGGATCGAAGCGCAGCGACAGATCCGCCGTGGTCATCATCGGCGGGTGCTTGAGCCCGGGGATGTGGGCGTCGGGGATCAGGTGCTCCTCGCGGCAGTCTTTCGCCTGCCACTGCCAGGCGCCTGCGGGGCTCTTGATCAGCTCCCACTCGTAGCCGAACAGCATGTCGAAGTAGCCCATGTCCCAGCGGTTGGGGTTGGGTTTCCAGGCGCCCTCGATGCCGCTGGTGGTGGCATCGGCTCCCACACCGCTGCCGTGGCGGCTGCGCCAGCCCAGGCCCATCTCCTCCAGCGGTGCCCCCTCGGGAGCAGGGCCCAGCAGCTCGGCGCTGCCGGCGCCGTGGGCCTTGCCGAAGGTGTGGCCGCCGGCGGTGAGGGCCACCGTTTCCTCGTCATTCATCGCCATGCGGAGGAAGGTCTCGCGCACGTCGCGGCCTGAGGCCACTGGATCCGGTTCGCCGTTGGGGCCCTCGGGGTTCACGTAGATCAGGCCCATCTGCACGGCCGCCAGAGGGTTCTCCAGCTCGCGGTCGCCGCTGTAGCGCTCATCTCCCAGCCAGGTGCGCTCGTTGCCCCAGTAGATGTCCTCCTCCGGCTGCCAGATGTCGGCGCGGCCGCCGCCAAAGCCGAAGGTCTGGAAACCCATCGATTCCAGGGCGACGTTGCCGGCCAGGATCATCAGGTCGGCCCAGGAGATCTGGTTGCCGTAGGTCTGCTTGATCGGCCAGAGCAGCCGGCGGGCCTTGTCGAGGTTGCCGTTGTCGGGCCAGCTGTTGATCGGCGCGAAGCGCTGGTTGCCGGTGCCGCCGCCGCCGCGGCCATCGGCGGTGCGGTAGGTGCCGGCGCTGTGCCAGGCCATGCGGATGAACAGGCCGCCGTAGTGGCCCCAGTCGGCGGGCCACCAGTCCTGGGAGTCGGTCATCAGCGCGATCAGGTCGCGCTTGAGGCCGGCGTAGTCGAGCTGTTGGAAGGCTGCGGTGTAGTCGAACGCCTCCCCAAGCGGATTGGCGGCCGGGCTGTGCTGGTGCAGGATCCCGAGGTTGAGCTGCTGGGGCCACCAGTCGCGCGGCGCGGGGCCGCGGCCCGCCACCGCTGCTGCGCCGTGGTTGAAGGGGCACTTGCCGAGTTCGGTCATGGCGGCGCTGCTGGGATTTCATCCACTGTTCTGACCGTAGGCAGCACGATCTAGGCCGGATTGCGGTGGTCACAGTCCGTGACGGCTACCGTTGGGCTGCTGGGCCCTGAGCCCGCAACGGGCCCGGCCAGAACCAGAGCATGGCTATCTGCATCCAGGGGCCTGATCAAGCTGAGCGGGGTTTAGAGGCCGTCCATAGCCTTGGCTGATAAGCGCTCCCGGCTTGTTCGTTTCGGCGTCTGCCTAGTCGGCAATTGGAGAGAGCGGCGGAAACGAAAGCTCAGTGCTCAGCGGTCAGCTCTCCTGCCACCGCAGGTCTGCCAGCTGTCCAATAGGCGCGACAGCTCGTCTTTCATGGCGGCGAGCTCAGAGATCCGCAAGTTGATCGACTCCACCTTGGTCGCAATGCTGTCCTTTAAGACAGAGCAGTTGCACAGACCCGAGCGACGCACCTCCAGGATTCTCGACACCTCAGGGATCGCGACATCCATCGAGCGCAGGGCACGAATGATCGTGAGCTCAGCAAGATTCTCGTCATCAAACAAGCGGTAACCAGCGTCTGATCGTCCCTTGGGCTGGAGCAGTCCCTCGTCGCAGTAGAAGCGAATCGTCTTCACGGAAAGGCCTGTGCGCCTGGCCACCTCGCCGATGCGCAGGCCGGGAGTGGATGCCACTGACAGCGATCCTCGGCGGGCCATCGATCCCTCCACTGCATGGAAGCTTCCCAACGGTAGGCATCGGCAGGCTGCGAGAACCCTGAGCGCCAACCCTCCACCAGAGGCGCACTACTGGAGATGCCTGTTAGGGTTCTGTCCGGCAGGTTTTCTGCTCTCGCCACCCTCCCGATGCCGCACCGTTTCAGTCCCTGGGGCGCCCCAGCGGTAGCCGCGCTGGGCGCCAACCTGTTGCTCTCGGCCGCCGGCCTTGCCGCGCCGGCCATCGGCACAGGCGGTGTGCCGGCCCTCTACCCAACCCAGGCAGAAGCGGAGAAGGCCGCCAAGCTGCACTTCAACTGCAAAGGGGCCCACAAGATGGGCAGCCAGTGGATGCCCTGTGCCAAGCACGGTGACGCTCCTGGCTCTGTGCACGCCCACTGAGGCCGTTCACTCCCATGGCCCAATGCGGTGACAAGCCCAAGCGGATTGCCTTCGGGGTGGCGCCCCTGGGCATCATCTCGATTGGCATCGTGCCGATGGGTGTGGTGAGCATCGGCGTGGTGCCAATGGGGGTCATCAGCCTCGGCGTGGTGGGGATGGGTGTCCTCAATGCCTGCGTGGTGGGGATGGGCGTGTTGGTGGTTGGCGTGAACGTGATGGGGGTCTGGTGGGCAGGTCTTGAGGGCATGGGGCCACGGCGCCTGGGGGCTCTTTCTGGTGCCCTGCATCAGCACCACCACGGTTCCGCCGGCCCGATGGCGCCGAACCTGATGGCCTACCCCACCCGCCAGGAGGCTTTGGAGCAAGCCCGCAAATTGGGCTGCAGCGGCGCCCATGCCATGGGATCCCGCTGGATGCCCTGCTCTGAGCACTCCCCATAGGGTCACGGTTTGGGCCCACCTGCTCGTGGCGGCGGTGGCCTCTGCGGTGCTGTCCAGCCACACAATGGAGAGATCGGTTCCAGCGGGTCACTCCCTGGAGGCAACGAGGAAAGTCCGGTGGGGTGCAGGTTTTGCCTGAGCCGAGTCCGTCACTGTCCCGCAGCTGTGATGGAGGCCACCAACGGCCGCCTCAGTCAGAACGCTCGCCGTGCACAACCTCTTCACCTCCGGCGCGGACCGGTTCTCTCAATGCCCCAGACCTTCTCAGCCAGAACTCTGGCCCTGATCGGTGGTGCGGCAGCACTGGCGCTGCTGCTCGATCAACCGGCTCAGGCCCATGGCATCGCCCACGGCGGCATCGCCGCCGGCTTCCTGCATCCGATCAGTGGAGTCGACCACCTGCTGCTGCTGATCGCCGTGGGGGCCGCAGCTTCCTGCATCTCGACCCAACTGCTGCTCTGGGCCCTGGCCGGTGCCGTCGGCGGCGGCGTCTTTGGGGCGATAGGAGGCACGTTGCCAGCACACGAGTTTCTCGCGGCGCTGGCAATCAGCGCGGTGGCGGTGCTGGTGCTGAGCTGCCTTCGTTCCAAGCAGGGTCCCCAGTTGGGTGCCTGTGCCGCCCTGGTGGCATCAGCGGTGGCGGTTCACGCCATGCTTCACGGGCTGGAGGCACCGGCTGACGGCTCTGCGGCGCTCTGGTGGTTGGGTGCCTTTGCCGGTTCAGTGCTGGTGAGCGGCGTCAGTTACCTAGTGCTGCGGCGTCTGCCCCTGGCCTGGACCCGGGGGGTGGCCCTGCTGCTCGCGCTCTGTGGTGGTGTGGCGGCGCTGGGGCCTGTTGGTCTGCTGATGCGCTGAGCCGCAACGGGGAAGGCTGCCCAGCTGGGGAACGAGGATCAGCCTCTGCTTGGTTCCTCTCCCCGGTCGTGCCCACCCATGCCACTGCAGATCCGCCCCTATGAGGCGGCCGACTGGCCGGACGTGTGGGCTCTGCTGGAGCCGGTGTTCCGAGCTGGTGAAACGTTCCCCCATGACCCGGCCATCACGGAGGCAGAAGCACGGGTGGCCTGGGTGGAGCAGAGCCAGGCGGTGATGGTGGCTGTCGATCCGGCCGGGGCGGTGGTGGGCACCTACTACCTGAGGCCCAACTCTCTGGCCCTCGGCGCCCATGTCGCCAACGCGGGCTATGTGGTGGCTGAGCACTGCCGCCGCCAAGGGATCGGCAGCCGGCTCTGCCAGCACTCGCTGCAGGCGGCTCGGCGGCTGGGCTTTCGCTCGATGCAGTTCAACCTGGTGGTGAGCACCAACAACGCCGGCATCCACTGCTGGCAGAAGAATGGCTTCCAAGTGGTGGGCACCCTGCCGGGAGCATTCCGCCACCAGCGGTTGGGCTATGTGGATGCCCTGGTGATGGTGCAGGGGCTGCTGGAGGGGCCAACTCCATGAGGGTGGTGCCACTGCGCTTCAGTCCCGGCGACGACCTGCGCCTGGCGCTGGAAACCTGGATGGCTCAGCAGCAGGAGCAGGCTGGCTGCGTGATCAGCGCCGTTGGCAGCTTGTCGGTGCTCCAGCTGCGGCTGGCCGGCAAGCAGGAGAGCACCACGATCACGGGCGACCTGGAGATCCTCAGCCTCGCGGGCACGCTCTCGCCCGATGGGGTTCACCTCCATGTGGCTGTGGCCGACAGCCGCGGCACCGTGATCGGGGGCCATCTCTGCGCCGGCTCGCTGGTGCGCACCACCGCTGAGCTGATGGTTGGCCTGCTTGCGGAGTGGCGCTTCTGCCGGCAGCTGGATCCAGCTACCGGCTACGCCGAGCTGCAGATTCATCCCAGTGAACCCATCAGCGGCTCTTGATGCATAAGTTGTGCGAGCTAATGCAGCCCACCTGGAAAGACTTGCCCATTTTCTGGATCGTCGCGCAGTTGTTATTCGGACTACTGAGGCAAAAGTTGCTCGGCAACTAAAAGCTCAGCAGATCGATGAAGGTGATATCGAGCTCGCTTCCAAGCGGATCCCGCTAGTTCCTTTGAGTTCGATCAACAACGCGCTGCAATTGTTCAGACTGGCCGGCGTTATCGTTCTCAGGAAGATTGCTGAGCCTCATATCTATCGTGCAGGCCTCGCCCTGAAGCAGGGGCCAAGGCGGCCCCGCAGGTTTCAGGGGCGCAGGCTCCAGAAGCGATTGAAAGCAACCGTTGCCATCGTCCAGTCGCCAGGCCGCCACGCTCCGCCCGCTTAAATCGACGAGGCGCAGGCTGAGCGGCACATTCAGGGGCAGGCGGGGGTGGAGGCACGGGTAAAGAGCGCTCTGCCGGTAACGCAGCCCGATCGGCTGGGCTGGATCGGCAGGCCATCTCAGTGGTCTGTCGTTGAGATAAAGCTGAAACTGGCGGCGCATAGGGCCATTGGCACACAGCTCGAGGCGGCGCATCGAACTGTCCACGAAGCGGCTGGTGAACCCTCCCTCCACCGGGGTGTCGCAGAGCAAGGGCCAAGGCTCGAGTGCCTCACGAATGTCCAGGTCAGCGCCGCTGATGGGCTCGCTCCAATGCAGCAGCTGGGGGAATCGCCACCTCCAGATCTGGCGAAACACGCCGGATTCAAGCGGCAGACCAGCGGCGGCCAGATCAGCCAGCACGGCTTTGAGATCGGCCCAGAGCTGGCTGGGCAGCAGGGCCCGATCGTGAAGCTCCTCGCCCCAGGGGCGTAGCCCACGCGGCCGCTTCTGAGGATCCAGCAGGTGCACGGCCAATGCCCGCCAGAGCAGGGCCACGGCGCTGCTCCAGTGGTGGTTGGGCATCGATTCCAGCGCCCGGAATTCGATTAGGCCTTGGCAGCCTCCTGGCCAGGCTGGGTTCCAGAACTTATCCAGGCTGATCTCACTGCGATGGGTGTTGCCGCTGCGGTCGGCGTGCAGGTGACGCAGGGTTTCGCTGATCGCAACCCGCTGATCGCCGCTGCCCAGTTGCTCGAGGGTTGCATGGGCCAGCACCAGATCGAGCCAGTTGGCACTGCCTTCGTCGGGGCGTGGGGCCTGGGAGGCGGGCCCCACGCAGGGGCCGCTGAAGAGGTAAGCCAGGCATGGGTGATGCTGCCAGTAGCGCAGGATCCCCACCAGCCAGGCGGGGCGCGCAAAAAACGGGTGGCGCTCAGGTTCCAGCGATGGTCCGCCCCAGAGCAGGTGGTTGCCGCCGCCGGTGCCGACCTGACGTGCGTCGCGCCACTGCCAGGACCGCAGTCCCACAGCTGCACCGGCCTGCTCCAGGCACTCCAGCCAGTTGGCGTACTCGTGCCAGCAGCTGCACACCGGCAGGTTCACCTCAAGAACGCCGGGGTCAGCGGTGATCCCCAGCACCTGCCAGTGGCCAGCCGTGTCGAGCGGCAACACGCCGCTGAGCTCGGGTTCGCTCCAGAGTGCGCTGGCAGCAGCAATCGCTGTGAGCAGCTGCTCCAGCCGCAGGCGATCCAGGGGCGGCAGAAACAGTCCCCAGCCCTGGGGTGTGATCTCGAGGGTGAGCACCTGGCGGGGAACATCCTGAGGAAAGTGCTGCAGTGGCAGGCGCAGCCCAGCGGGTCCAGGCGCCGGGAGCAGGGTGCGCCGTTCTTTGGCCAGGGGCCAGAGCAGCGCCTGCCAGCGCTGATCGTCGTGACTGAGGGGGGCGGCCCAAACCTGGCGCTCTGGGTTCAGCGGATCGACCAGCGCAATCGGGTGCAACTCGCAGCCCAGGCCGGCCCCGATCGCAGCCAAGAGAGCGGGAGCGGCTGAAGCCTCCAGGGGCCGGCGTGGCTGTGAGTCCAGGCGTTGGGGCCAGCGCACCAGGGGGCCTCCACCACCCCCTCTGCCAGGAAAGTTGACGCCTCTCCATTCCGGTCACTTTTCCACCAGGGGGCTTGATGGAGCAGAGCAATGCGTCGCTACAGCGAGGCCGTCAAAGCTGATGTGAGAAGGCGGATGAGTCCGCCGCACCGCCAGAGCGTGGCCCAGATCTCAGCCGAGCTGGGCATTCACGTGGTCACCCTCTACAACTGGAGGAAGACCTGGCGGTTGCAGGGAGAGGTGGTGCCGGCATCCGAGAAGGAACCTGAGGGCTGGGGTGCCACCGACAAGTTCACGGTGGTGTTGGAAACCGCTGGGCTGAACGCCACCGAGCTCAGTGCCTACTGCCGCGAGCGGGGTCTGTACCCGGAACAAGTGGAACGCTGGCGGCAGGCATCCCAGGATGCCAATGAAAAGCCAGTGCTCACCTTGAAAGAGCAGAAGGAGCTGGAGAAGCTCCGTGCCCAGGACCAGCGGGAAATCAAGCGGCTCAAGCAGGAGCTCAGGCGGAAGGAGAAGGCTCTGGCGGAGGCGGCAGCACTGCTGATCGCCTCAAAAAAGATTCAGGCCTTCTGGGGAGAGGACGGGGACGATTGACCTCGCCCACCGACCGCCAGAAGGCTCTGCAGATCCTCGATGAGGGCATTAAAGGTGGTGCCCGTGCCAGCGAGCTGGCACGGCTACTGGGCGTGGGGCTCACCACGCTGCAGCTGTCCCGCGTCAAGCCCCTTGGCCGACGCTTTGCATCAATAAGATGTTACCCATTCTCATTGACACCTGGTAACACTGCCTTCTCCTCTGGTTCTGCCTCTGCTTGAGCCTTGGGTTGTGGTTCCA
>NZ_JAGQCZ010000003.1:0-198818 GCF_024346435.1 Cyanobium sp. Alchichica 3B3-8F6
CCAACTCCAGCTCCAGCTCCTCCAGCGCCACCAGCTCCTGCACCTGGCGCCCCAGCGTGATCTCCTGCTCGTGACTCAGCAGCGGCACCCGGCCGATGTCCCGCAGGTAGCTGCGCACCAGATCGCCATCGGCCTGGGGCATCGAGCGAGCCGGCGAGGCGGGGATGGCGGCGGTGGCGATGGCAGTAGCGACAACCACGACGGCAAGGCTTTGAAGATGTGTAAAGCCTAACCTGAAGAAGTGTGAACTCCTCTCACAAATCCCAAAAACTCAGCCAGTTGGGGCCCGCTGCAGCAGCCAGGAGGCGGTCTGCAGGTAGATGAACACCCCGGCCACGTCCACCACGGTGGTGATGAAAGGCGCCGACATCAGCGCCGGATCCAGTCCCAGCCGGGCGAACAGCAGTGGCAACACCGAACCGGCCGTGGCTGCCAGGGTGCTGATCACCACCAAGCTGAAGCCAGCCGAGATCGCCACGGTGACGTTGCCGCCCACCAGCCAGGCCCAGGGCACCACCGCCGCCGCCAGCAGCAGCCCGAGCAGCAGCCCGGCCAGGGCTTCCCGCGCCACCGCTCGGCCCGCCCCGATCGCCTGCAGCCGCTGGGTGCTGAGGCCGCGGATCACCACCGTGGAGCTCTGGGCGCCCACGTTGCCGCCGGTGCCGATCAGCAGCGGAATGAACGCCGCCAGCACCACCACCTGCTGGAGCACCGCATCCTTTGAGGCGATCACGGCCGCGGTGCCGCTGTTGGCCACCAGCAGCACCAGCAGCCACACCACGCGGCGGCGGGCGACTGTGAACAGGCTGCTCTGGAAGTAGTCGTCTTCATCGCCGGCCTGCACCGCCCCGGCGGCGTAGAGGTCGCGGGTGGCCTCCTGCTCGATCACGTCGATCACGTCGTCCACCGTGACGATCCCCACCAGCCGCTGCTCCCGGTCCACCACTGGAATCGCCAGAAAGTCGTAGCGCTGAATCGCCCGCGCCACCTCCTCCTGGTCGGTGTCGGTGCCCACGCTCACCACCTCGCGGGTCATCACATCACCGATGCGCGCCTCCGGATCGGCCACCACCAGATCCCGCAGCGACAACATGCCGCTGAGGTGGCGCGAGCCGTCGGTCACGTAGAGGGCGTAGATGGTTTCGGTGTCGCGGGCGCGGCGGCGCACGATCGTCAGGGCCTGCTCGGCGCTGTGAAACTCCTTGAGGTCGATGAACTCGGTGGTCATCAGGCGACCCGCCGTTTCCGGCGCGTAGCCCAGCAGCTGGGCCGTCACGCGGCGCTCAGCCGGGCTGAGTTCGGCCAGCAGGCGGCGCACCACCTTGGCGGGCAGCTCATCAAACAGCCGCACCCGGTCGTCGGGCGACATCTCCTCCACCAGCTCCAGCACCTCGCCCGAGCGCAGCCGCTCCAGCAGGGTTTGCTGCACCGCGGCATCGAGGTACTCGTACACCGCGATGGCTTCGTCCTTGGGCAGCAAGCGGAAGGCCAGGGCCTGCAGGGTGCGCGGCAAACTGCCGATCGCTTCGGCCGCATCCACCTCTTGCACGGGCCCAAGCAGCAGCTTGGCGCCGTCGTAGTTGCCGGCCTCCAGCAGGGTTTCCAGCTGCTGTGCCACCACCTCGGCCACCTGGACGCCGTTGGCTTCGCTCATGGCCCCCGCGACGCCTCAATCTCGAGTTTATGGGCCGCTAGGGTCCGGTCACTTGTTGATTCCCGCACCCATGGCGATCTCTGTCAGCACCGTGACCGTGCGCGATGCCCAAGGCGGCGCACGCAGCCTGGGCGATTGGGCCGGCAACGTGCTGCTGGTTGTAAACGTGGCCAGCCGCTGCGGCTTCACCCGCCAGTACGCCGGCCTGCAGGCGCTCCAGGACACCTACGGCCCCCAGGGCCTGGCGGTGCTCGGCTTCCCCTGCAACGACTTCGGCGCCCAGGAACCCGGCAGCCTGCCGGAGATCCAGCAGTTCTGCTCCACCACCTACGGCGCCAGCTTCACCCTGCTCGACAAGGTGACCATGGCCGAGGAGCCCTACACAACCCTCAGCCAGGCTGAGCCGGCCGGCCCCGTGGCCTGGAACTTCGAGAAGTTCCTGATCGGCAAAGACGGCACGGTCCTGGCCCGCTTCAAGAGCAACGTGGAGCCCGATTCGGCTGAGCTGAAGAGCGCCATCGAAGCGGCTTTGGCTGCGGGCTAGCCGGCCGCCAGCCAGCCACGGCGATCGCCGGCCTGCACCTGCAACCAACGCTGGCCAGATCCACCCCGCCAGCTGCGCACAACCCGCAGCGGCTGATCGGCAGACAGACCCTGAAGAGCCGGCGCCTGCTGCTCAGGGGCGACGCGCAGCGCCATCGCCCCCGTGGACAGCAGGGGACCGCCCATGGTGCGCCGCCGCACCTCGGGCGAGCGGCGATCAGCCCCGCCCGCCGGCAGCGCCACCGGAGTGATCAAGGCAAAACCGAGCAGGGCCGCCCAGCGCCAGGCTGCAGGTGACTGCCTCATGCGGAAAGCAGCATCAAATATCCAGCTGGGCCAAATCGAGGCTGGCGCTGTGGGTTTCGATGAATTCCCGGCGTGGAGCCACTTTGTCGCCCATCAGGATTGTGAAGATGCGATCGGCTTCGAGGGCATCTTCGATCTCCACACGCTTCATCATGCGGGTGGTGGGATCCATGGTGGTTTCCCAGAGCTGCTGAGGCATCATTTCGCCCAAACCCTTGAAACGCTGGATCGTGTAGTTGGCCTTCTCGCCGAAGCCCTCAATGGTCTTCTTGAGGTCGTTTTCGTTGTAGCAATAGGTGTGATTTTTGCCGCGTTCCACCTTGTAGAGCGGCGGGCAAGCGATGTAGATGTAGCCACCTTCCACCAGGGCCCTCTGGTAGCGGAAGAAGAAGGTAAGGATCAGGGTGCGGATGTGGGCGCCGTCGACGTCGGCGTCGGTCATGATCACGATCCGGTGATAGCGCAGGCTCTTCTCGTCGAAGTCTTCACCCTTGATCCCTAAACCAAGCCCCGTGATCAGGGCCTGGATCTCGGTGTTTTTGTAGATTTTGGCGTCGTCGGTTTTCTCGATGTTGAGAATTTTGCCGCGCAACGGCAGGATCGCCTGGAAGCGGCGGTCGCGACCCTGCTTGGCGGAGCCACCAGCGGAATCGCCCTCCACGATGTAGATCTCCGATTCGGAGGGGTCGCGGGAGCTGCAGTCGGCCAGCTTGCCGGGCAGGGTGGAGCTCTCCAGCACGCTCTTGCGGCGCACCAGCTCACGGGCCCGGCGGGCGGCTTCGGCGGCATTGAAGGCCTGGATCGCCTTCTCGAGGATCAGATCGATCACCGAGGGGTTGAATTCCAGGTATTCGCTGAGGGCTTCGCCCACCAAGGTGTCCACGATGCCGCGCACCTCAGTGTTGCCGAGCTTGGTTTTGGTTTGCCCCTCGAATTCCGGATCCGGCACCTTCACCGACAGCACGGCTGTGAGGCCCTCGCGGATGTTTTCACCGGCGAGGTTGGTGTCGGCGTCTTTGCGCTTGCCGCGCTTTTTGGCGAAGGTGTTGAGGGTGCGGGTGAGCACCGTTTTCAGACCCTCGATGTGGGTGCCGCCATCGACGGTGCGGATGTTGTTGGCAAAGCCCAGGATGCTGTCGGAGTAGGCATCCACGCACCACTGCAGTGCCGCCTCCACCTGCACACCGTCCTTTTCGCGGTTGACGTAGATGATTTCCGGATGCAGCGGATCCTTCTCCGCATTCATGTAGGCAACGTATTCGCGGATCCCGCCTTCGTAGAAGTAGATCTCTTCGTGGCACTCACCGGCGGCATTGCGGGCCGCAGCGCGGTCGTCGCGGAAGACGATCCGCACGCCGCCGTTGAGGTAGGCCAGCTCGCGCAAGCGCGAGGAGAGGGTGTGATAGTCGAACTCGATACCAGTCGAGAAGATCTCGATATCCGGCTTGAAGCACACCGAGGTGCCGGTGCGACCCTGCTCGCCGGGAGCGGATTGCAGGATGCCGATCGGCGCCCCGCGCTCGAAGCGCTGGGTGTGCACCTGGTTTTGGCGGTAGACGGTGACTTCCACCCACTCGGAGAGGGCGTTGACCACAGACACACCCACGCCGTGCAGGCCGCCGGACACCTTGTAGCCACCGGAGCCGAACTTGCCGCCGGCGTGCAGCACGGTGAGCACCGTCTCCAGGGCGCTCTTGCCGGTGCGGGGGTGGATGTCGGTGGGGATGCCGCGGCCGTTGTCGGTGACGGCGCAGGAGCCGTCGTCGTTGAGCACCACCAGGATCTGGTCGCAGTGGCCGGCCAGGGCCTCATCCACCGCGTTGTCGACCACCTCGTACACCAGGTGGTGCAGGCCCCGCGGCCCGGTGGAGCCGATGTACATCCCCGGGCGTTTACGCACCGGCTCCAGGCCTTCCAAAACCTGGATCTGCTCGGCGCCATAGGCGGCCTGAATTTTGGTGGAAGCTTGGCTTTCAGCGCTCATGCAGGAAGGGTTCCCCAGGGAATCGGCACAGGACGGCGAGATCCCGGGGCAAGTAAGGCGTGAAACAGACCCAAAAGCCCTTCACGAAAGGCAATTTACCACCGCCAACCCGGCGGGGCACCCCCTGGCAAGGTGGACCCATGAGCCGCACTCAGCCACCCCGTCAGCCACTGGTGATCGTGTTGCTGGGTCCCACCGCCAGCGGCAAAACCGACCTGGCGATCGCCCTGGCCCGGGCACTGGATCTGGCGGTGTTGAACGTGGATTCGCGCCAGCTCTACTGCCACATGAATGTGGGCACCGCCAAACCCACGGCCGCTCAGCAGGCCCTGGCCCGCCATGAGCTGCTGGATCTGCGCGATCCGGATCAACCAATCAACCTGCAGGAATTTCGGGCCCTTGCCGAAGCCCAGCTCAATACCGAGCTGGGCCGCCCGCGGGCGAGCGGGCCACCTGTGGCGCTCCTGGCGGGCGGCAGCGGCCTCTACCTGCAGGCGATCACCCAAGGCATGGAGCCGCCGGCGGTGCCGCCCCAGCCCCAGCTGCGGGCGCAGCTGGCGGCCCTCGGCCAGCCCCTTTGCCACCAGCTGCTGCGCCAGGGCGACCCCATCGCCGCCGGCCGCATCGCCGCCGCCGATGCCGTGCGCACCCAGCGGGCCCTGGAGGTGCTGTATGCCACCGGGCGACCCCTCTCCAGCCAGCAGGGGGCGACGCCGCCGCCCTGGCGGGTGCTGGAGCTGGGCCTCAATCCAGGGGATCTCAAGACCCGCATCGCCGCCCGCACCCGGGCCCTCTACAGCGAGGGGCTGGTGGCCGAAACCGAAGCCCTGATCAGGCGCTACGGGGCGGAGCTGCCCCTGCTCGACACGATCGGCTACGCCGAAGCGCGGCAGCAGCTGGCGGGTGAGCTCAACGAAGCCGACGCCATCGCGCTCACAGAGCAGCGCACCCGCCAGTTTTCCAAGCGGCAGCGCACCTGGTTCCGGCGGCGGCACGCGCCCATCTGGCTGGAGGGCCGCAGCCCTGAAGAACAATTGAGCCAGGCCTTACAAGTGGTCGCACGCGGTCTAGGGTGAAGCGTTAGCGATTTCGCGATCCTTCACACCCCTGAATGCCTCCCCGTCCCCGTTTTGACCGCCGTGCTCCCGTGCGGGAGCTGCCCAACATCAACGACCGCATCAGCTACCCCAATTTGCGGGTGGTGGATGCCGACGGCAGTCAACTGGGGGTGATCACCCGAGAAGCGGCGCTGGAGGTGGCGAAAGACCGCGAGCTCGACTTGGTGCTGGTGAGCGAGAAGGCCGATCCGCCGGTGTGCCGGATCATGGACTACGGCAAATACAAGTTTGAGCAGGAGAAGAAGGCCAAGGAGGCCAAGAAAAAGTCGCACCAAACCGAAGTCAAAGAGGTGAAGATGCGCTACAAGATCGATTCGCACGACTACCAGGTGCGGATCGGCCAGGCACAGCGCTTCCTCAAAGACGGCGACAAAGTGAAGTGCACCGTGATCTTCCGCGGCCGCGAGATCCAGCACACCGCCCTGGCCGAGGTGCTGCTGATGCGCATGGCCAAAGACCTGGAAGACAACGCCGAGATCCAGCAGCCCCCCAAGCGGGAGGGCCGCAACATGATCATGTTCCTGAGCCCCCGCAAGGCCGCCGCCCCCAAGGCCAACGGCAAGGCCCCAGCGAGCGCTGCTGCGGAATAACTGCTGCTGAGCCGGCGCGCTAGAGCCGCTCCTCAAACAACGCCAGCATCTGGCTCCACCCCTCGGCCGCCGCCGCGGGGTGGAAATCGGCACGGGCTTCGCACATGAAGCCATGGCCGGCCCCGGCGGCCACGATCAGGGGCGGCTGGCCGGCTGACGCCAGGGAGGCGCGGATCGCGGGCGGCTCCTCGGGTGGCATCAGCGGGTCGTGGTCGCCGCAGAAGCACAGCAGCTTGCCGCTGATCTGCGGCACCACCGCGAGGGTGGGCGACCCGCCGCCGGGGCGATCGGTCGATACCCGGGCGCCATAGAAATCGCAGGTGGCCACCACCTCAGGCAGGGTGGCCGCCAGCAGGGCCAGATGACCGCCAAAGCAGAAGCCCACACAGCCCACCGGCCGCTGCTCCAGGCCCGGCTGCACCTGGAGCCAGGCGATGGCGGCGCAGGCGTCGTCGAGAAACTGGGCGGCGGTGAGCTGGTCGCGGTGGCGGCGGCCCTCCTCCAGGCCTGCGGCGTCGTAGCCCACATCCAGATCGGGGGCGGTGCGGGCAAAGATCGGCAGCGCCAGCGCCGCGTAGCCGTGGCCCGCGAGCCGCTCCGCCACGCTGCGCACCCAGCCATTCACCCCAAACACCTCCGGCAGCACCAGCACCGCCGCCCGGGGCACCCGGTCCGCCGGCGGCCGGGCCCACCAGCCGCGCAGCTGGGGCGAGAACTGTTGCCAGCCAGCCTGCACGGGGCCTGCAGGCGCGGGGAGATCTGCTGGGGACGGGGCTGGGAACTTCGACATGGGCTGGTGGGGGCGGGGTACGGGCTGTTGCCGGCGCGTTCAGAGAGTTGTACAGCTTGTACAGATTTCCGGAGCGCCGATCCCACACAGCACGTCAACCCAGGTCAACGCAACCGCCATAGGGAGCCAACCGGCACACGCGCGTATGCCAACGGGGGGATTGTCCCCAGGGCAGATGCTACTTATCGTGGCCACCAGCCCAATTGGCCCAAACCCCGGCGTGCGATTCCACATTCAGCAGGAAAGCGACATTCCGGCCTCCACGCAGCTCTACAACCAGATCTGCTTTGCCATTGCGGCCCGTCACTACCCACCGGGGCACCGATTGCCCAGCACCCGGCAGCTGGCGATGCAGACCGGCCTGCACCGCAACACGATCAGCAAGGTGTATCGGCAGCTGGAAACTGACGGCGTCGTGGAGGCGATGGCCGGCTCGGGCATCTACGTGCGCGACCAGCAGAAGCCCAAGGAGATCAAGCCGCCACCGGGGCCCCGCGGCCGCTCGCTGCCCGACATCGACCGCCAGGTGCGCGAGAGCGTCGACGGGCTGCTGAATGCCGGCTGCACCCTGCAGCAAAGCCGCGATCTGCTCACCCGCGAGATCGACTGGCGGCTGCGCTGCGGCGCCCGGGTGCTGGTCAGCACCCCCCGGGAAGACCTCGGCGCCTCCCACCTGATCGCCGAGGAGCTCACCCCCAATCTGCAGGTGCCGGTGGAGGTGGTGCCAATGGAGGAGCTGGCGGCGGTGCTCACCGAATCCAACAACGGCACGGTGGTGACCAGCCGCTACTTCCTGCAGCCGGTGGAGGAGATCGCCAAGCTCCACGGCGTGCGCGCGGTGGCGGTGGACCTCAACGATTTCCGCCACGAACTCGATCTGCTCAAGGAGCTGCGTCAGGGCAGCTGCGTGGGCCTGGTGAGCATCAGCCCGGGCATCCTGCGGGCCGCTGAGGTGATCCTCCACAGCATGCGCGGCAACGAGCTGCTGGTGATAACCGCCAACCCCGACACCGGCAGCCGCCTGCTGGCCCTGCTCCGGGCCGCCAGTCACGTGCTCTGCGACCGCCCGAGCCTGCCGCTGGTGGAGCAGAGCCTGCGCCAGAACCGCTCCCAGCTGATGCGGATGCCGGTGGTGCACTGCGCCCAGAGCTACCTGGGGGCCGCCACCATCGACGGCCTGCGCAAAGAAATTGGGCTCCTACCTGCCTGATTTAGAGGCTGAAGGGCCATTTCAAGCGGATGAAGAGATTCGAACTCTCGACCCTCTCCTTGGCAAGGAGATGCTCTACCACTGAGCTACATCCGCGGGCGTCGAGCGCGTCGACTTGAGGATCATGCATGACGGGGGGCCCCTCGGTCAAACCCCACAAGCTCCGGCAGGATGGCTCCATGCTCAAGGCACTGCAGGCCGACCTGGCGATCATCAAACAGCGCGATCCGGCGGCCCGCGGCACGCTGGAGATCCTGCTCTGCTATCCGGGCCTGCATGCCCTGACGCTGCACCGTTTCAGCCATTGGCTGTGGAGCCAGCGGCTGCCTTTGCTGCCGCTCATGGCGAGGGTGCTGAGCCAGCTGGGACGATTACTCACCGGCGTCGAGATCCACCCGGGGGCGCGCATCGGCCATGGTGTGTTCATCGACCACGGCATGGGCGTGGTGATCGGCGAAACGGCCTTGATTGGCGACCGCTGCCTGCTGTATCAGGGCGTCACCCTGGGGGGCACCGGCAAGGCCCACGGCAAACGCCACCCCACCCTGCGGGAGAACGTGGTGGTGGGCGCTGGCGCCAAGGTGCTCGGGGCGATCACCGTGGGCGCCAACACCCGCATCGGCGCCGGCTCGGTGCTGCTGCGCGATGTGGCAGCCGACAGCACGGTGGTTGGCATCCCTGGCCGGGTGATCCACCAGAGCGGCGTGCGCATCGATCCCCTGGCCCACTCCGCTCTGCCCGATGCGGAAGCCCGCGTGATCCGCAACCTGATGGAGCGCATCGACGCCCTGGAAACGGAGCTGGCCCGCACCCAGGGCTGCCTGCGGGAGCTGGCCGCCGGCCGCCCCCTACTTGAGCCCTGCGCCGGCGCCGCCCAAAACCTCAAAGACCGCGAAATCCTGGAATTCCTAGGCGATAACCCCGGGATTACGAGCTGAGGGCCCAGAGCTGACCTCAGGCCGTTGCCCCTTGAGGAGCCGGAGCCGGCTGGAACATAAACATCGAGTAGATCACGTTGCGGCGCATCTGGGTCATCATCTCGAGGAACATGTCGTAGCCCTCGTTTTTGTATTCGATCAGCGGATCCTTCTGGCCGTAGCCGCGCAGGCCCACGGATTCCCGTAGGGCATCCATCGCCTGCAGGTGCTCGCGCCAGAGGGTGTCGATCTGCTGGAGGATGAAGTAGCGCTCGGCCTCGCGCATCAGCCCGGGCCGCTGCTGCTCGATCTGGCCCTCCTTGATGTCGTAGGCATTGCGCAACTGCTCCTGCAGGAAGGCCTTGAGCTCTTCGACGCCGAGGCCCTGGAGTTGATCTGGGGTGAGATCCTCCAGCAGATAGATGAACTCCTTGGTTTTGTCCACCAGGCGGGTGAGGTCCCACTCCTCCGGTGGTAGCTCAGGGTTCACATAGGCCTCCACGATGTCGTCCACCGTGCGCTCGCCATAGCCGATCACCTGGGCCTTGAGCTCGCGGCCCTCGAGCACGCGCCGCCGCTCGGTGTAGACGGCCTTGCGCTGGTTGTTCATCACCTCGTCGTATTCGAACACCTGCTTGCGGATGTCGTAGTAGTACGTTTCCACCTTCTTCTGAGCCCCCTCCAGCGAGCGGGTGAGCATGCCGGATTCGATCGGCATGTCCTCCTCCACCCGGAAGGCATTCATCAATCCGGCCACGCGATCGCCACCGAAGATGCGCAGCAGGTTGTCTTCCAGCGACAGGAAGAAGCGGGTGGAGCCAGGGTCGCCTTGGCGGCCGGCGCGGCCGCGCAGCTGGTTGTCGACGCGGCGGGATTCGTGGCGCTCGGTGCCGATCACGTGCAGGCCACCGGCCTCGCGCACCTGCTGCTCGTTTTGCTTCACCACGGCGTCGTATTCGTCCTTCACCTGGGCGATGCAGTCGCGCAGGGCCTGGATCTGGGGGTCGTCGGTGGGGGCTTTTTCGGCCGCCTGGGCGATGCGGTCGTCGAGCTCCAGCAGGGTGAGGCTGCGGTCGCCCCAGGCCGCCACGAGGGCTTTAGCCAACTGGCTGAGGGCCTGCTCGGTCCCTTCGGTGAGGGTGCAGGGGTAGAGGCTGCCGAGAGCCCGGGCGTCGCGGCTGGCCTTGGCGGAGGGAATCGGTCGGTGCTCGTTTTCGGGCCGCACCAGCTTGGGCAGCAGGATCTCGCGCAGCTTGAGGCGCGCCATGTAGTCGCTGTTGCCGCCGAGGATGATGTCGGTGCCGCGGCCCGCCATGTTGGTGGCGATGGTGACGGCCCCGGCGCGGCCCGCCTGGGCCACGATCTCGGCCTCCCGCTCCACGTTTTCCGGCTTGGCGTTGAGCAGGTTGTGGGGAATCTCCTGCTCGGCCAGTAGAGCACTGAGCAACTCCGATTTCTCCACGCTGGTGGTGCCCACCAGCACCGGCCGACCGCTCTGGTGCACCTCGGCGGTTTCCAGCGCCACAGCGCGCCATTTGGCGGTTTCGGTTTTGTACACCTGATCGGTCCAGTCGGAGCGGGAGCGCACCCGGTTGGTGGGCACGATCGTGACCTCGAGTTTGTAGGTTTTCTCGAATTCCACCTCCTCGGTTTTGGCGGTGCCGGTCATGCCGGCCAGGCGCGGGTAGAGCAGGAAGAAGTTTTGGTAGGTGATCGAGGCGAGCGTTTGGGTTTCGGGTTGGATCTCCAGCTGCTCCTTGGCCTCGATCGCCTGGTGCAGGCCATCGCTCCAGCGGCGACCAGGCATCACCCGGCCGGTGAACTCATCGACGATCACCGCATCGCCGCTGCGCACGATGTAGTTGACGTCTTTGGTGAACAGCTCCTTGGCCTTGAGGGCGTTGGTGATGAAGTGGGCCCAGGGATCGTCGGGGTTGAACAGATCGCTCACGCCCAGCATCGCCTCGGCCTTGGCATAGCCCTCGTCGGTGAGGGTGACGTTGCGCTGCTTCTCGTCGACTTCGTAGTCGCCCTCAGGATCGATGCCGTCTTTGCCCATCTCGGCGGCGCGCTCCAGGGCCTCGGCCACCTCGGCGGCGCGGCGGTATTTCTCCTGGGGGCGCTCGATCTGGCCGGAGATGATCAGCGGCGTGCGGGCCTCATCCACCAGGATCGAGTCCACCTCGTCGATCACGCAGAAGTTGGGCGCGCGCTGCACCACCTCGGCGATGTCGCTCGCCATGTTGTCGCGCAGGTAGTCGAAGCCCAGCTCGCTGTTGGTGGCGTAGGTGATGTCGCAGGCGTAGTTGGCGCGGCGGGTGGCCGGGTCCATCTCTTGCTGGATCAGGCCTACCGAAAGCCCGAGGAAGCGGTGCACCTGGCCCATCCACTCGGCGTCGCGCCGGGCCAGGTAGTCGTTCACCGTCACCACGTGCACGCCGCGGCCGGTGAGGGCGTTGAGGTAGGCCGGCAGGGTGGCCACGAGAGTTTTGCCCTCGCCGGTTTTCATCTCGGCGATCTGGCCGTCGTGCAGCACCATGCCGCCGATCAGCTGCACATCGAAGTGGCGCATGCCCAGCACCCGTTTGCCCGCCTCGCGCACCACGGCGAAGGCCTGGGGCAGCAGCTCATCGAGCAGGGCCCGCTCCTTGGCGGCGTTGCCGGCCACCTGCTGCAGCTTCTGGCGGAATTCGCTGGTGAGGCCGCGCAGCTCGTCGTCCGAAAGAGGGGCGATCTCCTCCTCGAGCAGGTTGATGTCGGACACGATCGGCTGGTAGCGCTTCAGCTTGCGGGCATTGGGGTCACCCAGCAGGAGCTTGAGCATGGAAACGGGCCGAACGGAGCTCCGGCCAGCCTACTGAGGCAGTGCGGTGCATCCAGCCGGCGGCATCAGAGGCCCACCTGCTGCTGCAGGAGCTGTTCACGGAACAGGGCCACGGTGCTACGCAACCCCTCCGAGACTGGAATCCGGGCCCGCCACCCCAGGCCCGCCAAGCGGCTCACATCGAGCTGCTTTTTGGGAGTGCCGTCGGGCTGACTGGCGTCCCAAAGGATCTCGCCTTGGTAGCCCGTGGCCTCGGCCACGGCCTCGGCAAGCTGGCGAATCGTCGTATCGAGACCTGTGCCCACGTTGAGATGGGTGAGGCGCTGATCCTGGTCGTCGCGGGGGGCATGGGCCGCAGCAGGATCCCAGTGCTCCAGGGCAAACACGCAGGCCTCACCCAAATCATCCACGTGCAGAAACTCGCGCAAGGGGGTGCCTGTCCCCCAGCAGGTCACGGTGGCAGCGCCGCATTCGGCCGCCTCGTGAAAGCGACGAATCAACGCGGGCAGCACATGGCTGTTGGTGGGGTGGTAGTTGTCGCCCGGGCCATACAAGTTGGTGGGCATGAGGCTGATGGCATCAAAGCCATGCTGCTGGCGCAAGGCGGCGCACAGTTTGATGCCGGCGATCTTGGCGATGGCGTACCACGAATTGGTGGGCTCGAGGGCGCCGGTGAGCAGGGCCTCCTCGCGGAGCGGCTGCTGGGCAAACTTCGGGTAGATGCAGCTGCTGCCCAGAAACAGCAGGCGCCGGGTGCCATGACGCCAGGCGTTTTCGATCACATGCTGCTGAATTTTGAGATTGTCCAGCAGCAAATCGGCGGGGTAGGTGGCGTTCGCATGGATGCCTCCCACCTTGGCGGCCGCCAACACGACCACCTCGGGGCGGTGCTCGGCAAACCAACGCTGAACCGCCTGCGGGCACTCCCAAAGCTCTGGATTCTGTACTGCCTGTACAGAATCCAGACAGGTGAAAAGCAGCACCACGTTGGCCATCAGCACCGAGAAGCGAGCTCAGTCCGACTTTTTTATGTGCCGCAAGTATGCTTTTATGCCCATAAACAGGTGCCTGAATTGGCCACAGGTGTGGTTCCGGCATCCCCCACTGCCAGGGAAAAATGATGGTGCTAGCGATTCTGCACCCGTTGGCACCAATCGAGATTCGCGACAAACCAGCACACCGTGCTCTCCAGCCCCTGCTCAAAACTGTGGCCCGGCCGCCAGCCAAGCTCCCTGCTGATCTTGCTGGCATCGATGGCATAGCGCCGGTCGTGGCCAGGGCGATCCGCCACGGGCGTGATCAACCGGCTGTGAGGAACCCCAGCGGGGCGAAGACCATCCAAGAGCGCGCAGATCGCATCCACCAACTGCACGTTGCTGCGCTCGCTCGGGCTGCCATAGTCGCCGGCGCCGCCGATGCAATAGCTCTCTCCCAAGCATCCGCGCGTGGCCGCGAGCAACAGCGCATCCACGTGATCGTCCACGTAGAGCCAGTCGCGCACATTGGCCCCATCGCCATACAACGGAATCGGCTCACCAGCCAGCGCCTTGAGGATCACCACCGGGATTAGCTTCTCGGGAAACTGCCAAGGGCCGTAATTGTTTGAGCAGTTGGTGAGCACCACGGGCAGGCCGTAGGTGTGGTGCCAGGCGTTCACCAGGTGATCGCTGGCGGCCTTGCTGGCCGAATAGGGGGAGCGGGGGTCGTAGGGAGTGGTTTCTGAGAAGCGGCCCGTGGGCCCCAGGGAACCAAACACCTCATCGGTGCTGATGTGGTGCAAGCGGAAGCGTTCCTGCCGCTCCGGGGGCAGCTGCTCCCAGTGGGCCCGCACCGCCTGCAGCAGGTGGAAGGTGCCCTGCATATTGCTCTCGATGAAGGCGCCCGGTCCGCTGATCGAGCGATCCACATGGCTCTCGGCCGCCAGATGGAACACCAGATCCGGATCGGCCTGCCGCACCGCCTCAGCCGTGGCATCGGCATGGGCCAGATCCACCCGCAGCAGCTGGTGCCGGCCCTCCGCTAGTGCACCCAGCTCGGCGAGGGAGAGCTCAATGCTGGTGAGATCACTGGCGTAGCCCAGCTTGTCAAGGTTGAACACCGTGGCCCCGGTGTCCCGCAACAACCGCCGCACCAGCGCCCCGCCAATGAAGCCGGCACCGCCGGTCACCAGCACCCGCTGAACGCCACTGGCTAGCAAGGGGGTGGTCACGCAGCTTGCCTTGATGGGCTCAGGGTAGGAGAGGCATCAGACAGCACCTGCGCCAACGCAGCCCGCCAATGCAGCGGCTCCATCCCCAGGGCCGCCCGGCTGGTCGTGCAGTCGAGCAAGGAGTAACTGGGGCGTCGGGCCGGGGTGGGATAGTCGGCGGTGCTGATCGGCAACACGCGGGCGGCACGCTCCAGCAGGCCAGCCACCACCCCCAGCTCGCCGATCGCCACGGCGAAGTCGTACCAGCTGGCCACGCCAGCATCGCTCCAGTGCAGGATCCGTGGCAGCGCAGCTTCAGCAGCAGGCTCCAGGCCCACGCCGATCGCCCGCCAGCAGGCCGCCGACAGGGTGGCGGTGCTGGTGGGGCAACCCACCTGGTCGGCCACCACGCCGAGCTGCTGGCGCTCCCGGTGCAAGCGCAGCATTGTGAGGCAGCAGTTGTGGCCCACCGGGCCATGCACCCAGCCGGTGCGCAGCACCCGAGCCCCGGGCAACTGCAACGCCGCCGCCTCCCCCGCCGCCTTGCTGGCGCCATACGCCCCCAGGGGATCCACGTCTTGCTCGGGCCGGTAAGGGCTGCCCTGGGCGCCGTTGAACACGAAGTCGGTGCTCACCTGCAAGAGCCGGCCGCCTGTCGCGGCAAGGGCTTCAGCACACGCAGCCGGAGCATCGGCATTCACGGCCTGGGCCAGTGCTGGCTCACTCTCGGCCCGATCCACGGCCGTGTAGGCACCAGCATTCAGCACCCAATCCGGGCAGTGCGCGTGCACCGCGGCACGGCAGGCCTCAGGGGTGGCGAGATCCAAGGCCAGCAGCCCGGCACCGCCACTGCGGCTGGTGGCGATCAACTCCACCCCCGGGGGCTTCGTGGCAATCAGCGCCTGGCCCAGCTGGCCGGTGGCGCCGGTGAGCAGCACCTTCATGGCTGGGGCAGGGGCAACATCGCAGCCATTGTGGGCGGAACAGGCAAGCAGCAACAAGGAAGCTCCTAGAGTAAGGATTCCTTCACAGGGCAGAGCCATGGTTGTTGCCAAGCGCACCAGCAAAAACCAGCTCACCTTGCCCAAAACGGTGGTCGAACAAGCGGGTCTGGCCGACTACTACGACGTCACCTACGACAACGGCCGCATCGTGCTCACGCCGCTCCACCCCGGTGGAGCCACAGCGGTGCGTGCCCGTCTGGCGGAGCTCGGGATCAGCGAAGCCGATGTGACCGATGCCGTGAACTGGGCCCGGCAGGCGTGAGACGTGATCCGATCCGAGCAGTGCTCGACACCAACGTGTTGCTTTCAGCGCTGTTGTTCGCCAATGGCCAGCTCAGTTGGTTGCGGCCTTGCTGGCAGCGCGGCGCGTTGATTCCTGTTGTGGCTGAACCCACGGTGCGAGAGCTGTTGCGGGTGTTGGCCTATCCCAAATTCAAACTGAAACCAGCAGATCGAGAGCGCCTACTGGAAGATCTGCTGCCGTGGTGTACAAGCTGGACGGGTCCGATCCCCACAAGCTCCCACCGCGTGCGAGATCCCCATGATCAGGTCTTCCTTGATCTGGCTCTGGCTGCAGCCACCCCTGTGCTGGTGAGTGGCGATGCCGACTTGCTGGCCCTTGAGGAGTCGGTGATTCCGCTGTTGATCCTCAGCCCAGCCGACTTCCAGACATGGCTGGCTGGTTCCAGCTGAACAGGTCACCGTTGGCCAGCTCCCCCAGCAACGGCGCCGCGGCATCCTTCTCGGAGAGCTGCGGCAGCCGCCCCGCTAAAGCCTCCACTGGCCAGGTAATCGCCAGATCCGGATCGTCCCAACGCAGCGCGCGCTCGCAGTCGCGATTCCAGAAATCGGTGGTCTTGTAGAGCACCTCGGCCTGCTCGCTGAGGGTGAGGAAGCCGTGGGCAAAGCCCGCCGGCACCCAGAGCTGCTGGTGGTTCTCGGCGCTGAGCACCGCCCCCACCCACTGGCCAAAGGTGGGCGAACCGCGGCGAATGTCCACCGCCACATCAAAGATCTCCCCCACCACACAACGCACCAGCTTCCCCTGAGGATGGGGCGGCAACTGGTAGTGCAGGCCCCGCAACACGCCGCGGCTGGAGCGCGAATGGTTGTCCTGCACGAAGGCGGTGTCGCCCGCAGCGGCGTTGAAGGCCTGCTGGTTCCAGCTTTCAAAGAAGAAGCCCCGCGGATCGCCAAACACCCGTGGGGTGAGCAGCAGGGGCCCCTCGAGGGTGACGCCGGACGCCGTGGTGAGGCATTCAGCCTGCATGGGGGCTCTCAACCAGTTGCAGCAGATAGTCGCCATAGCCGCTCTTGCGCAGCGGGGCGGCCAGAGCGGCGAGCTGGTCGGCGCTGATCCAGCCCAGTCGCCAGGCCACCTCCTCAGGGCAGCCCACCTTCAACCCCTGACGGTGCTCCAAGGTGCGGATGTAACTGCCGGCCTCGTGCAGCGAATCGCAGGTGCCGGTATCGAGCCAGGCCATGCCCCGGCCCATCAGCTCCACCTGCAGCAATCCGTCCTCGAGATACATCCGGTTGAGATCCGTGATCTCCAGCTCGCCGCGAGCAGAGGGCTGAATCTGGCGGGCCCGCTCCACCACCGAGCCGTCATAGAAGTAGAGGCCGGTCACTGCATAGCGCGACTTGGGCTTGCTGGGTTTTTCCTCCAGGCTCAGCACCCGCCCATCCGGCGCAAACTCCACCACGCCGTAGCGCTCCGGATCCCGCACCGGATAGGCAAACACCGTGGCGCCCGCGCCGCCGCCGTTGCTCGCCTGCAGCTGGGGAATCAGGTCGTGGCCGTGAAAGAGATTGTCGCCCAGCACCAGGGCTGCTGGTGCCCCATTGAGAAACTCAGCGCCGATCAGAAACGCCTGGCCCAGGCCATCGGGGCTGGGCTGCACGGCGTAGGCGATCGTCATGCCCCAGGCCGAGCCATCGCCCAACAGCCGCTGAAAAGAAGGCTGGTCCTGCGGCGTGCTGATGATCAGCACCTCCCGAATCCCCGCCAGCATCAACGTGCTGAGCGGGTAATAGATCATCGGCTTGTCGTACACCGGCAGCAGCTGCTTGCTCACCGCCTGGGTGATCGGATGCAACCGGGTGCCCGTGCCGCCGGCCAGGATGATGCCCTTGCGGCTCATGGAGCACACTCCGCTGGGAAGATGTTGCCATGGCAGCACTGCGGCTCCTGATCCACGCCCCGGGTGCTCCGGGCCTGCGCTGGTTTGGCCTGGGGCCGGGCCTGCGCCCCACCCGGGGCCTGTGGAAGCTGCAGCGCCTGTTCAACAAGCACGCCTTTTGGGCCCAGGGGCGCAGCGTTGCGGATCTGCGCCGGCTGCTTGCCGGCAGCACCGTGGTGGTGAGCCTGTGGCAGGGCAAGCGCCTGGTGGGCTTCGGTCGGGCCAGCAGCGATGGGATCTATCGCGCCGTGCTCTGGGATGTGGTGGTGGCGGGAGATCTGCACGGCCAGGGTCTCGGCCGCCGGGTGGTGGAGGCCCTGCTGGCCGCACCCGCCCTGCGCGGCGTCGAGCGCATTTATCTGATGACCACCAACAGCGCCGGCTTCTACGAGCAGCTGGGCTTTGTTGACGCCGCCCCCCAGGCCCTGCTGGTGAAACCAGGGGCAGCCCAACCTCCTGGATTCCGCGAAACTTCAGGGCTCAGCGACACTCCAAGCTGACTGAAATCACGCTGTCAAAAATTCTGTACAGGCTGTACAAAATTCCGGAGAGCCCACAAAACCCGTCCCAGGTTCCCGGCCACCCCTCCAAGGCGCCCTGCAGCCTGGCGCGGTCAGCCGGGCAACTCGGTCATCAGACTGCCCATCTCCAGCGCCTGCAGGCCGTAGTTCCAGCCCAGGTTGCTCTTGATGCCGGCCCGCTCCAGGGCTTGCTGCAGCGTGTCGGTGGTGAGCACGCCGAAGATCACCGGCACGCCGGTGGCGCGGCTCACGGCCGCCACACCCTTGCTCACCTCCGCCACCACCACGTCGAAGTGGGGGGTGTCGCCGCGGATCACGGCCCCCAGGGTGATCACCACCTGGTAACGACCACTGGCCGCCAGGCGCTGGGCCACCAAGGGGATCTCAAAGCTGCCGGGCACCCAGGCAATGTCGAGCTGGGAGCTGGTGGCGCCGGTATCAATCCCGTGCCGGGTCAGGCAATCCAGACAGCCGCTCAACAGCTTGCCAGTTACCAGATCGTTGAACCGCGCCACCACAATGGCGATGCGGAGACCACTGGCACCGGTGAACGTGCCCTCGAAGCTGGCCACTGGATGGGGATGCGAATGCCTTCAGGCTACGCAGGCGGACTGAACATATTTAGACCACCCTGCTCAGACGACAAAGAAGCTCACGCCCCAGTTGAGCAGCACCAGAGCCACCCAGGCGATGCCGCCCAGCAGGATCAAGCGGTTGGAGCGGCCCGAATCCTCACTGCTGGCGTAGAGCACCGGCACCGCCACGATCAGGGCGAACGACAGCACCACCAGGGCCAGAACGGTGAGGGTGTTGAGGATCTGCATGGATCAGCAGCGGCGCTGTGCCGGTCAGTTGGGGGATTCTCACACGCAGGCCCAGGCCTCCAGCACCGTTGCTTCACAACTCGATGCCAGCCCCCAAGAAGATCGATCAGGGCTACGTTGTACGCAAGCGTGATCGATAGGCCATGGATGTCACCACGATGTCGCCGAAGTTTCAGTTGGTCATCCCCCGCGGCGTGCGCGAGCAGATGGGCCTGAAGGCGGGGCAGAAGCTCCAGGTGGTGCCGCTTCCAGGCCGAATCGAGCTGGTGCCCCTGGCAGCACCTGGCTCACTGCGGGGCTTCGTGGCCGGACCGAACAGCTTCGACCGCGACCTGGATCGCCAGCTCGGCCATGGCTGAAACCCTCTGGCTGGTGGATTCATCAGGCTGGATCGAATATTTCACCGATGGCCCGAATGCCA
This sequence comes from Cyanobium sp. Alchichica 3B3-8F6, assembly GCF_024346435.1. Classification (NCBI taxonomy): domain Bacteria; kingdom Bacillati; phylum Cyanobacteriota; class Cyanophyceae; order Synechococcales; family Prochlorococcaceae; genus Cyanobium; species Cyanobium sp. Alchichica 3B3-8F6. The sequence goes on from NZ_JAGQCZ010000003.1 coordinate 19,078, forward strand.
GCTTTTTCGCCCCGGCCATCGAGCAGCCGAAGGGCCTGGTGGTGCCAAGCCTGAGTGTGTTGGAGGTGTATCGCTGGATGCTGCGTGGCCACGGCGAGGGGCCAGCCATTCAGGCGATCGCCCTGATGCGTCAGGGCACAGAAATTGCCCTGGATGCCGCGCTGGCTCTGCAGGCAGCCCAACTGGGTCTGCAATGGAAGCTGCCGCCCGCTGACAGCGTGATGCTGGCCACCGCCTGGGCCCACCAGGCCACCTTGCTCACCCAGGACGCCGACTTCGAGGGAATTCCCGACGTGGAGTTCATTCTCAAAACAAGCTGAATAGTCCGGCAGAGCTGATCGGGCCAGCGCACCTACCATCAGCTCCCCCTGAGCAACCCCGTCGCCGTGGCCGCGGAAGCCGACCAGCAGCTTTCGCTCGCCGCCGCCCTCGGTCTGCCCGAGCAGCCCCCCACAGGCTCAGCGCGGCCCCGCCCCCGCCAGCGCCAGCCGGCCCCAGAAGCTGCGCCGGCAGCTCCTCCCGATAGCAACACCGACCTACCCGCCTGGCACCACCACGGCCTGGTGGAACCGGAGCAGCTCACGCCGATGCTGCGCCACTACGTGGAGCTCAAGCGCGCCCACCCCGACCGGGTGCTGCTCTACCGACTCGGCGACTTCTTCGAGTGCTTCTTCGAAGACGCCATCACCCTCTCGCGCCTGCTGGAGCTCACCCTCACCGGCAAGGAGGGCGGCAAGGGCATCGGCCGGGTGCCGATGGCGGGCATCCCCCACCATGCCGCCGAGCGCTACTGCGGCGAACTGGTGCGCCGCGGCCTGTGCGTGGCCCTGTGCGACCAGCTCGAAACCACCCCCGCCAAGGGCGAACTGCTCAAGCGCGGCATCACCCGGGTGCTCACCCCCGGCACCGTGCTCGAGGAAGGCCTGCTGGCGGCCCGCCGCAACAACTGGCTGTGCGCCGTGGTGCTGGAGGGCGCCGGCAGCTCAGCCGCCCGCTGGGGTCTGGCGGTGGCCGATGTCAGCACGGGCGAATTCCGGGTCACCGAGCGCGAAGGCAGCGACGCCCTGCACCAGGAGCTGCTGCAGGTGGAAGCCGCCGAGGTGCTCTGGCCCGCTGCCGCCAGCTCAGACGCCACCAGCCCCGCCTGGTGCCCCGACGCGCTGCGGCTCACGCCCCTGCCCCGCACCCCCTTTGAAGCGCTGGAAGCCAGCACCACCCTCAAGCAACGCTTCAGCCTGGCCAGCCTCGCGGGCCTGGGGCTGGGCGAGCTGCCGCTGGCGCTGCGGGCGGCCGGCGGCCTGGTGGCCTACCTCGACAGCACCCTGCAGGAGCAGCAGGTGCCCCTGGATCCCCCCACCACCTGGCACACCGGCGACCAGCTGGTGCTCGATGCCGCCACCCGCCGCAACCTGGAGCTCACCAAAACCCAGCTGGGCGGCCAGCTGCAGGGCTCCCTGCTGTGGGCGCTGGATCGCACCCACACCGCCATGGGCGGCCGCTGCCTGCGCCGCTGGCTGCAGGCGCCGCTGGTGGAACGCGCCGCGATCCTGGAGCGCCAGGGGGGCGTCAGCGAGCTGGTGGAGCAGCGCAGCCTGCGGCTGGCGATCCGCCGGCTGCTGCGCCCCATGGGCGACCTGGAGCGCCTGGCCGGCCGAGCCGGCGCCGGCAGCGCCTCGGCCCGTGATCTGGTGGCCCTGGCCGATGGTCTGGAGCGCCTGCCCCAGCTAGCGGCCCAGCTCGCCCAGGCCACCAGCGCCCCGCTACAGGCCCTGGCCCGCCCCTGGCCCGAGCTCGACACCCTGGCCGCCGCGCTGCGCCACACCCTGCTCGACACCCCACCCCTATCGCTCACTGAAGGCGGCCTGATCCACGACGGCGTCGACCCCAGCCTCGACGAGCTGCGCAACCAGCTCGACGACCAGGACGCCTGGCTAACCCAGCAGGAGGCCGAAGAGCGCCGGCTCAGCGGCGTCAGCACCCTCAAACTCCAGTACCACCGCACCTTCGGCTACTTCCTGGCGGTGTCCAAGGCCAAGGCGGCAGCGGTACCCCAGCACTGGATCCGCCGCCAAACCCTGGCCAACGAGGAGCGCTTCGTCACCCCGGCCCTGCGCCACCGCGAGGGCGCCATCCAGCAGCTCAAGGCCCGCGCCGCCCAGCGCGAATACGAGCTGTTCTGCGCCCTGCGGGCCCAGGTGGGCGAGCAGGCCGCCGCCATCCGCCACGCCGCCCGGCTGGTGGCCGAGCTCGATGCGATCGCATCGCTGGCGGAGGTGGCCGCCACCAGCGGCTACTGCTGCCCCGAGATCACCGACCCCAGCGGCCCCGAAGCCCGCCTGCTCCACATCGAGGCCGGCCGCCACCCGGTGGTGGAGCAGTTGCTGGTGGAGGAGCCCTTCACCGCCAACAGCATCCGCCTTGGGGCCACCCCCGACCTGATCATCCTCACCGGCCCCAACGCCAGCGGCAAAAGCTGCTACCTGCGCCAGACCGGCCTGCTGCAGCTGATGGCCCAGATGGGCAGCTGGATCCCCGCCAAATCGGCCCGCCTCGGCATCGCCGACCGCATCTTCACCCGCGTCGGCGCCGGCGACGACCTGGCGGCCGGCCAGTCAACCTTCATGGTGGAGATGGCCGAAACCGCCAACATCCTTCACCACGCCACGCCACGCTCGCTGGTGCTGCTCGACGAGATCGGCCGCGGCACCGCCACCTTCGACGGTCTCTCGATCGCCTGGGCCGTGGCCGAACACCTGGCCACCCCGCCCGAGCGCGGCGGCCTCGGCGCCCGCAGCATCTTCGCCACCCATTACCACGAGCTCAACGCGCTGGCGGAGCTGCTGCCCAACGTCGCCAATGCCCAGGTGCTGGTGCAGGAAACCGGCGACGCCCTGCTGTTCCTGCATCAGGTGGCCCCCGGCGGCGCCAGCCGCAGCTACGGCATCGAGGCCGCCCGCCTGGCCGGTGTGCCCGCCGCGGTGGTGCTGCGCGCCCGCCAGGTGCTGGGCCGCATCGAAGCCAACAGCGTCGTGCGCGTGGATCAGGAGGAAGCCGGCGGGGCAGACGGCGCGCTCGCCGCCTGAAGCCAGGCCGCCCGCAGCAGGGCGTTGCAGGCCGCGGCCACCAGTCCGGCTCCGCCCTTGGAGCCCTCGAGCCGGATGTGCGCCAGGCCACTCGCAGCCAGGTGACGCTTGCTCTCCGCCACCCCCACAAACCCCACCGGCATGCCGATCACCAGGGCCGGCTTTGCACCCTGTGCCAGCAACACCTCCAGAGCTGTGGGCGCGCTGCCGATCAGCACCACCGCGGGCTGCTGAAGCTCCGCCAGGGCCGCGGCCATGCCCGCCGCTGTGCGCGTGGAGCCCGCCGGCGCCTGATCCGGCGCCCAATCGAGCACGCTGCGCACCGGATGGCCGAAGGTGCGCCGCGCCATTGGCGCCACCGCCGCCGCCGCCATCGCCGTGTCGGTAAGGATCGGCGCCCCGGCGGCCAAGGCTGCTAGCCCCGCCTCACAAGCCCCCAGCGACCAACGCAGCTCGGCCACCAGGCTCGGGTCGCCGCTGCTGTGGATCAGCCGCAACAGCACGTCCTGCTGCAAGGGCGTCAGTGGAGCCAGGGCCGCCGCCACCCCCGGCAGCTCCCAAATCAGCCGCAGGCTCTCGCGAAAGATCGGGTGATCAAAGGCCTGCTCAAACGCCTGCTCGCCTTCTGAGGGCATGAACAACGGCAGCAAACTCAGCCCAGGTTGTGCCCTGTGGGCGCGAGCGCTCCTAAATTCTGTACAGCCTGTACAGAATTAGGCACACACCCGGCGGCGACCCCGCCGCAGCACCGTGACCAACCCCGACACAACCCTGGGCGTGGAGGAGGCTCGCCGCCGGCTCCCGGAACTGCTGGAGCGGGCCGCCGCCGGCGAGCGCTTCGTCATCCAGCGGCATCGCACCCCCATGGCCGCCCTGGTGCCGCTGGCGGGGCGAGCACCCACCGATCCCCGCAGGCGCCAGCAGCAGGTGCAGAGCCTGATGGCCCTGCAGGGCAGCGGCCGCGGCTGCTGGGACCCCAACCAGCGCCACCCGGCGCGGCCGGCGCCACCGCCACCGGCCTTCGTTCAGCCGGTTCAAAACCTCGGCCCTCAGGCTCCAGGGCAACGCACCTTCAATCCGCGGCTGCTGGCCCAGGGCTCGCGAATCGCCCTCGATGGCACGGCCCTGGTGGCGTTCCTGGCAGATGCCAAGAACGCCGGCAAGCATCTCCAACCCCTGATGCAGGGCATCGCCGCGGGCTACTGGATCGGGGTCGTGAGCGCCGTGAGCCTGATCCGGGTGCTCGAGGGGCCCCTGGCCCAAGGCGACGAGGCCCTGGCCCAGCGCTACGCCAAGGCGTTTGACAACCCCCAGCACTGGCAGCTGGTGCCCGCCGATGCAGCCATTGCGGCAGCGGCCGTGCGCTTGCGCCGCCAGGAGCCCCAGCTCGATGACAGCGCCGCCATCGAACTGGCCACCGCCATCCACACCGATGCGACGGTGCTGGTCACCGACCATCCCGCCCTGGCCCAAACTGGCCAGCACCCCGTGCTCAGCGCCCTGCGCCTCTGAGCCCCCACCCCATGCCCATTCACCTGTTCTGGGGCGACGACGAGGCGGCCCGCAACCGTGCCGTGGAGGCGCTGGTGCAGGAGCAGCTCGATCCCAGCTGGGCCAGCCTCAACCTGAGCCGCCTCGATGGCAACGACAGCGCCCAGGCGGCCCAGGCGCTGGAGGAAGCCCGCACGCCCCCCTTCGGCGCCGGGGCCCGGGTGGTGCTGCTGCAGCGCAGCCCGTTCTGCAGCCAGTGCCCGGCCGAGCTGGCGGAAGGCTTTGAGGCGGCCCTGGCCCAGGTGGCCGACAGCTGCCACCTGCTGCTGGTCAGCCCCGGCAAACCCGACGCCCGCCTGCGCACCACCAAGGCCCTGCAGAAGCTGGTGAAGGCCGGCGAGGCCAGCGAGCAGAGCTTTGCCCTGCCGGCCATCTGGGACGGCGCCGGCCAGGTGGAGCTGGTGAGCCGCACCGCCCAGGAGCTGGGGCTGAAGCTGGAGCCGGCCGCAGCCGAAGCCCTGGCTGACGCCGTGGGCAGCGACAGCGCCCGCCTGGCCAGTGAGCTCGAAAAGCTGAGCCTTTACGCGACACCGGGCGCGCCGATCTCTCTGGCCGCCGTGCAGGCCCTGGTGGGCGGCCAGAGCACCAGCGCCCTGGCGGTGGGCGATGCGCTGTTGGCGGGCCAGCCGGCCGAGGCCATCGCCCGGCTGGATGCCCTGCTGGAGGCCAACGAACCGGCCCTGCGCATCGTGGCCGCCCTCACCAGTCAGATCCGCGGCTGGCTCTGGGTGACGCTGCTGGAGCGGGCCGGCGAGCAGGACGTGGCCGTGATCGCCAAGGCCGCCGGCATTGGCAACCCCAAACGCATCTACGTGATGCGCAAACAGATCCGCGGCCGCCAGCCCGCCGTCTTCCTGCGCCTGCTCAGCCAGCTCCTCGATGTCGAAGCCGCCCTCAAACGCGGCACCGAAGCCGGCGACGCCTTTCGCGACGGTTTCCTGCTCAGCTCCTAAGCCCAACCCCCACCACAGACCAGGACGGATAATCAACCCTTCTGTCCCAGACCCCCACCACCGTCGCCCCCGCCATGGCCCTGCTGGTTCAGAAATTTGGTGGCACCTCGGTGGCCGATGTGGAGCGGATCCAGGCGGTGGCCCGCCGCGTCGCCCGCTGCCGCGAAGACGGCCATGAGCTGGTGATCGTGGTGTCGGCGATGGGCCACACCACCGACCAGCTCACGGGCCTGGCCCGGGCGATCAGCGCCCATCCGCCCCAGCGGGAGATGGACATGCTGCTGGCCACGGGCGAGCAGGTGTCGATCGCCCTGCTCTCGATGGCGCTCCATGCCGAGGGCGTGCCAGCGGTGTCGATGACCGGCACCCAGGCGGGGATCGTCACCGAGTCGGCCCACGGCCGTGCCCGCATCCTCGAGATCCGCACCGAACGGCTGCAGCGCCTGCTGGCCGAAGGCCAGGTGGTGGTGGTGGCGGGCTTCCAGGGCACCAGCAGCGGCGCCGGCGGCACCCCCGAGATCACCACCCTGGGCCGCGGCGGCTCCGACACCTCGGCGGTGGCCCTGGCCGCAGCGCTCGGGGCCGACGCCTGCGAGATCTACACCGATGTGCCCGGTGTGCTCACCACCGACCCCCGCAAGGTGGCCGATGCCCAGCTGATGGCCACCGTCACCTGCGACGAGATGCTCGAGCTGGCCAGCCTGGGAGCGTCCGTGTTGCATCCGCGGGCGGTGGAGATCGCCCGCAACTACGGCGTGCCCCTGGTGGTGCGCTCCAGCTGGAACGAGGAGCCCGGCACCCTGCTTACCAGCGGCACAGCCCGGCCGATTGGCCACGAGGGGCTGGAGCTGGGCAAGCCGGTGGATGGCGCCGAGCTCGACACCGACCAGGCCGTTCTGGCCCTCTCCCATGTGCCCGACCGGCCCGGGGTGGCTGCCCAGCTGTTCGAAGCCCTGGGCGCGGCCGGCCTCAACGTCGACCTGATCGTGCAGGCCACCCACGAAGGGGCTTCCAACGACATCGCCTTCACCCTGGCGGCCGCCGAGAGCGACCGGGCCCAGCTGGTGTGCCGCGAGGTGCTGGCCGGGATGGGGGCGGCGCTTGGCGATGGCGGCGCCCAGCTCAGCGCCGAAGCCGGCCTGGCCAAGCTCAGCATTTCCGGCGCCGGCATCATGGGCCGGCCGGGCGTCGCCGCCCGCCTGTTTGACACCCTGGCCCGCGCCGGCATCAACCTGCGCCTGATCGCCACCAGCGAGGTGAAGGTGAGCGTGCTGGTGGCCGGCCACCAGGCTGCCAAGGCCCTGCGGGCCGCCGCCGAGGCCTTCGAGCTGCCGGAGCAGCACCTGCGCCACGATCCCGGCCTCTGCCATCTGGGCGATCCGGCCGTGCGCGGTGTCGCCCTCGACCGCGACCAGGCCCAGGTGGCGGTGCAGCGCCTGCCGGATCGTCCCGGCACTGCCGCGGCCGTGTGCCGCACCCTGGCCGATGCCGGCATCAGCCTCGACGCGATCGTCCAATCGGAGCGCACCCATGACGGCCCTAGCAGGGACATGAGCTTCGTGCTCAAGCGCGACGATCTGGCCCGGGCCGAGCAGACCCTGGCCCCCCTGCTGCGCCAGTGGCCTGGCGCCCACTTCGAGCAGGGGCCCGCCATCGCCCGCGTCAGCGCCGTCGGTGCCGGCATGCCCTGCACCCCCGGCACCGCCGCCCGCATGTTCCGCTGCCTGGCCGATGCCGGCATCAACATCGAGCTGATCGCCACCAGCGAAATCCGCACCAGCTGCGTGGTGGCCGAAGCCGACGGCGTGCGGGCCCTGCAGGCCGTGCACGCCGCCTTTGGCCTGGGTGGCGCGATCAGCCACCGGGCCGAAGGCACCGAAGCCGCCGTTTAGGCCTTGCCCACCAGCTTCTGGCGCAGGGTCTTGATCTTGTCGCGCAGGTTGGCGGCCTCCTCAAACTCCAGGCTCTTGGCGGCGGTCTTCATTTTGTCTTCGAGCTGCTGAATCAGCTCCGGCAGGGCATCGAGGGGCACCTCGTTGTGCTCGGCCTGCTCGGTGGCCTGCTCCAGTTGGTCGTCGTTTAGCCGGCGCGACACCTCCAGGAAGGCCAGGATCGAATTGCCGGCCCGCTTGCCGGCAGGGCTGGGCGTAATGCCGTGCTTCTCGTTGTAGGCGTGCTGAATGGCACGGCGACGCTCCGTTTCTGAGATGGCCTTGGCCATCGAATCGGTGAGGTTGTCGGCGTAGAGCAGCGCCACCCCCTCGATGTGGCGCGCCGCACGGCCGATGGTCTGAATCAAAGAGCGCTCAGCCCGCAGGAAGCCTTCCTTATCGGCATCGAGGATCGCCACCAGCGACACCTCCGGCAGATCCAGGCCTTCGCGCAGCAGGTTCACGCCCACCAGCACGTCGTATTCACCATTGCGCAAATCCTGAATGATCTCGATCCGCTCAAGCGAGTGGATCTCCGAGTGCAGGTAGCGCACCCGCACACCGTTCTCAGCCAGGTAGTCGGTGAGGTCTTCGGCCATGCGCTTGGTGAGCGTCGTCACCAGCACCCGCTCCTGCTTGTCGGCCCGCGTGCGGATCTCGCCCAGCAGGTCGTCCACCTGCCCCTCGGTGGGGCGCACCTCCACGATCGGATCGAGCACACCGGTGGGGCGGATCACCTGCTCCACCACCTGGCCATGGCTCTGCTCGAGTTCCCAATTGCCGGGGGTGGCGCTCACAAAGATGGTCTGCTTCGCCTTCTCCCAAAACTCCGAACCCTTGAGCGGCCGGTTGTCGGCGGCGCTGGGCAGGCGGAAGCCGTGCTCGATCAGCACCTGCTTGCGCGCCTGGTCGCCGTTGTACATGGCCTGCAGCTGGGAGCAGGTGACGTGGCTCTCATCGACCACCAGCAACCAGTCGTCGGGGAAGTAGTCGATCAGGCACTCCGGCGGCGTGCCCGCTTCCCGCCGCGCCAGGTGGCGGGCGTAGTTCTCGACGCCGTTGCAGTAGCCCACCTGCTCGAGCATCTCCAGGTCGTAGGTGGTGCGCTGCTCCAGCCGCTGGGCCTCCAGCAGCCGGCCCTGGCCGTTGAGCACATCCAGCCGTTCCCGCATTTCGGTACGAATCGCCTGGATCGCCTCGGCCAGCCGCTCCTTGGGGGTCACGAAGTGCTTGGCCGGGTAGATGTTGATACTCTCCAGGCTCTGCAGGATCTCGCCGGTGGTGGGATCCACGTAGCGGATCGCCTCCACCTCATCGCCAAACAGCTCAACCCGCACAAGGCGGTCTTCGTAGGCCGGGCCGATCTCCAGCACATCGCCCCGCACCCGGAAACGGCCGCGCGAAATCTCCAGGTCGTTGCGGGAATACTGGTTGTTCACCAGCTCCCGCAGGGAGCCGCGCAGATTGAGCGTTTCGCCCACCTGGAATTTCACGGCCGCCTTGAGGTATTCCGAGGGAATCCCCAGGCCGTAGATGCAGCTGATCGAGGCCACCACGATCACATCCTTGCGCTCAAACAACGAGCGCGTCGCCGAGTGGCGCAGCATGTCGATCTCTTCGTTAATCGACGCTGTTTTGGCGATGTAGGTGTCGGAGACAGGCACATACGCCTCCGGCTGGTAGTAATCGTAGTAGCTGATGAAGTACTCAACGGCGTTGTGCGGGAAAAACTCCCGCAACTCATTGCAGAGCTGGGCCGCCAGGGTCTTGTTGTGGGCTAGCACCAGCGCCGGACGCCCGGTTTGGGCGATCACATTGGCGATCGTGAACGTCTTGCCCGTACCGGTGGCCCCCAGCAGGGTCTGGTAGCGCTCGCCGCCATCAACGCCCTGAACCAGCCCAGCGATGGCGGTGGGCTGGTCGCCCTTGGGGCTGTAGGGGGCGTGGAGTTGGAACGGAACCATGCCCCCATTGTCGGGGTCAAGCCACCGGAGCTGCGGTGATCAGCGCTGCCAGGGCTTCCCGCAGGCTGCGCACCACCGCCACCATCGCCAGCGGATCCGCCAGCCGGTTGACGGCCGAGCCCACGCCCACCCCGGCGGCGCCGGCGGCAATCGCTAGCGGCAGGGTGACAGCCGACAGGCCGGAGGCGCAGAGCACGGGAGCCTCGCAACCGGCCGCGAGCAGGGCACGGCTGATCGCATGGGCCGCCGCCAGGGTGGGGGCTGCCTTCTCAATCAGGCCGAGGGTGCCAGCGCTGAAGGGCTTGGCGCTGGTGCCGCCCTCGGTCTGAATGATGTCGGCGCCGGCAGCCACCAGATCCACCGCCAGCTGCTCCTGCTGATCCAGGGGCAGCACGTGGGGCACGGTGACGCTCAGCACCACCTGGGGCAGCAGCGCGCGGGTGCGGCGGGTGAGCTCCAGCACCTCGGCGGCGTCGAAGATCCGGCCCTGGGGGTAGAACGCGTCGTAGTTGCCGATCTCCACCATGGCGGCGCCGGCGGCCACAGCGGCGGGGAACAGCTCAGGCTCCACGGCGCTGACGCAGATCGGCAGCTGGCTGGCTTCGGCGGCGCGGCGCACCAGCGCCGGATCACAGGCCACATCAATCAGGTCGGCGCCGCCCTGGCCGGCCGCCTGGCTGATGCGCTCCACGGCGGCGGCATCGAAGTTGGTGAGGCCGGCGATCACCTTGAGCAGGCGACGCTCGGTCAACGCGGCCTGCAGCGCGCTGGGCAGCTGATCGAGACGCGACTTCGCAACCATGGGACACAACCATTGGAATAGTGGGGTGATTCTCCCATCCGGTCCACGCTGGAGCCCCGACCACCTGCGCCTGCACCGCCACCTGCGGCGCCACCCGGAGCTGCTGCCGGAAGGGGCCACGCTGCTGCTGGCGGTGTCCGGCGGCCAGGATTCCATGGCAATGCTGGCCCTGCTGCACGACCTGCAGCGGCTGCACCACTGGCGCTTGCTGCTGTGGCACGGCGATCACCGCTGGCGCCCCGAATCCGGCCGCCAAGCTGCCGAGCTGGCCGCCTGGACCGCCGCCCAGGGGCTGACCCTCCACATCGATCGCTGGGAGCAACCGCCCGCAGCGCCCAACACCACAGATCAGCGCAGTGAGGCCGGCGCCCGCGCCTGGCGCTACAGCCAGCTGGAGGCCCGGGCCCGGGAGCTGGGGGCCAGCCATGTGGTGACAGCCCACACCGCCAGCGACCGGGCCGAAACCCTGCTGCTGCACCTGGCCCGCGGCAGCCACCGCCGCGGCCTGGCCAGCCTGCGCAGCCTGCGCCCCCTCACCTCCGGCCCGAGCCCGCTGCTGCTGGCCCGGCCCCTGCTGCCCTTCTCCCGCGCCGACACGGGCCGCCTCTGCGGGCAACTGGATCTGCCCTTGTTGCACGACCCGTGCAACAACGACCGCCGCTACAGCCGCAACCGCGTCCGAGCCGAGGTGCTGCCCGTGCTGGAAGCCCTGCATCCCGGCGCCGCAGTGCGCATCAGCGCCCAGGCCGAGCGGCTGGTGGACGAAGTGGACTGTGGCGGCGAACTGGTGGACCTGGCCCTGCAAGCCCTCGGCAGCACCAGCGCCTCGCAAGCCACGCCAGCCCTGCAACGCCGGCTGCTGGTGGCCCTGGCGCCCGCCAACCAGCGCCAGCTGCTGCACCGCTGGCTCGAGCGCCACACCGGGCAGGTGCTGGCGGCCCGCCCGCTGGAGGACCTGCGGCAGCGGCTGCAATCCGGCCAGGCTCCAGGCGGCGCCCATCTGGGCGCGGGTTGGCAGCTGCGCTGGGATCGCTTCACACTGTGGCTCGACCCTCCTGCCCCACAGCCGCCGCCATGACCGCCGCCTCCATGGCCGCCACACCAGACCCTCTGCAGCAGCGCTACGAGGCGATTGAGCGGGTGTACAGCGAACGCCGGTGGGACGACGTGGCCCGGCGGAGCGAAGAACTGCTGCTGGAGCTACCCGACGACCCCGGCCATCCCCTGCGCCAGCGCCTGCAGCTGCTGCTCGGTCACACCTACCTGTATGGCTACCAAGACGCCGTTACGGCATCCGGCTTCTACAGCCGGGTGCAGGCCGCCACCCAGGAGCCGGTGCTTGTGGAGATCGCCACCCTGGGACTCCAGCAGTGCAGCAGCCAAACGGTGACCCCACCGCCGACACCCGAGCCGGCCCCAGCAGAAGCGAGGCCCGTCGCCCTGCCTGCCATGCCCTGGATGGAGCAACTGGGTGGCATTGATCCGGCAGCCCCATCAACGCTGCCCGAGCTCGCGGTGGAGCTGCCGCAGCTGGCAGTGGAGGTGATCGAAGAACCCGAGCTGATCGAAGTGGCCGTCAGCCAGGAGCTGCCAGCTGCCGTTCAGGAGCTCCCGGCCGAGCCGATCAACAAGCTCAGCCCCGAGGAGATGGCCGAGCTCTCCAAGGGGCTGTTGCGGGTGGTGATCCGCTGAGACCGCCTGAACCGGGGCCTCAGCCCACGGCTGCGGCAGAGCGGCGACGGCGGGTGCGGCCGGCGGGTGCGGGCTCGAGCTCGGCTGGTGCCGGTGTTTTCACAGCCACAGCCGTGGCCGCCGCGGGGGCAGCTGCAGGCGCGGCAGACGCGGCGGCAGCCGGGGCGCCAACGGCAGCAAGCTGACGCTGGGGTGCCGGAGCTGCCCCGTCGCGGCCACGGCCGCCTCCATCACGGCCGCCATCGCGGCCACCCCGACCCCGGGGAGCCGGACGGCTATCGGGCTCGGCATCGGCCCGGCCTTTGTAGGCCGGTGTGCCGGCGGGAGCGGGCTGCACCAGGCAGATGATCAGGGGCTCCACCTGCAGCTCCCGGCGCAGGCGGCGCTGCAGGCCCACCTCCACCTCGCGCTGCACACCCACCCAATCCACATCGGGGGCCTTGCCGCCGGTGTTGCGGCAGAGCTGGTTCCAACGGTTCTCGAGCACCCAGCCGATTTCCCGCTCGGCCCACATCGAGAGCTTGCGGGCATCGGCCGTGGTCACCACACCGCGGATGTTCACCCGCGGCGGCGCGGCCATCACCCCATCGGTGCTGATCACCGCCAGCAGGGTGATCACGCCGTCTTCCGCCAACTGCTGTCGCTCCTTCAGCACCCGCGCATCGACGATGCCGTTGCGGGAGGCATCGAGCAGCTCGATGCCGGCCTTCACCGGATCGCCCTTGCTGATCGAATCGGGGCTGAGCTTCACCACATCACCGTTGTCGATGATCAGGATGTTGTCGGCCGGCACGCCCATCGATTGGGCGGTTTTGCTATGGGCCACCAACATGCGGTGCTCCCCGTGCACCGGCACGAAGTATTTGGGCTTGGTGAGGGCCAGCATCAACTTCTGGTCTTCCTGGAAGCCGTGGCCAGACACGTGGATGCCTTCGCCCTTGCCGTACACCACCTTGGCGCCGAGCATCATCAGCCGGTCGATAGTGTTCACCACCGAGATGGTGTTGCCGGGGATCGGGCTGGCCGAGAAGATGATCGTGTCGGAGCTCTTCACCTGCACCTGGGGATGCTCACCGCGGGAAATGCGGCTCAGGGCGGCGAGGGGCTCACCCTGACTGCCGGTCATCAGCAACAGGGTTTCGCGGTCGGGCAGATCACGGATCTGCTTGATCGGCACAAACAGATCGTCGGGGGCGCGCATGTAGCCCAACTCGCGCGCCTTGGCGATCACGTTGAGCATGGAGCGGCCCAGCAGACCCACCTTGCGGCCGTTCTTGAGGGCCAGCTCCAGGATCATCGACACCCGGTGAATCGAGCTGGCGAAGGTGGTGATGATCACCCGGCCTTCCGCCTGGGCGATGTGACGATCCAGCGCTGGGAACACCGAGCGCTCGGGGGGGCAGAAGCCCGGCACCTCAGCGTTGGTGGAGTCGCTGAACAGGCACAGCACGCCCTGGTCGCCGTAGTGGGCCAGGCGGGCCATGTCGAAGGTTTCGCCATCCACCGGCGTGTGGTCAAACTTGAAGTCGCCGGTGAAAATCACTGTGCCCACAGGGCTGGTGATGGCCAGCGAGAAGCTGTCAGCCATCGAGTGGGTGTTGCGGATGAACTCCACCGAGAAGTGCTGGCCCACCTTCACCACATCGCGGGGGGCGACGGTTTGCAGGATGGTGCGGTCCATCACACCGGCCTCCTCCATCTTGCCGGTGAGCATGGCCAGCGCCAGACGCGGGCCGTGAATCACAGGGATGTTGAAGTTCTTGAGGTGGTGGGCAATGCCACCGATGTGATCTTCGTGACCGTGGGTCACGATCATGCCGCGGATGCGCTTCTGGTTTTCCTTCAGATAACTGGTGTCCGGCATCACCACGTTGACGCCATGCATGCCATCGCTGGGGAAGGCCAGGCCGGCATCCACCAGCATGATGTCGTCGCCGTACTCGAACACGCAGGTGTTCTTGCCGATCTCATGCAGGCCGCCGAGGGGGATCACCCGCAGGGCCGGCTTCTTGATACCGGATGGGTTGGCGCCGTTGGAATGGGTCATACAAACAAAAACGATTTGGGGAATGGAAACAATCGGAACGGAACTGGTCTCAAGCCTTGGCGTCAGGTAGGACGCAGGGCGGCCAGGGTTTCAGAGAGGCGTTGTCGCACGTCGGCGGTGGCAGAAAGCAATGGAAGACGGGGGGCACCCACCGGCCAGCCACAGAGCTCCAGGGCGGCTTTGACGGGGATGGGATTGGTGGTGCAGAACAGCGCCTTGCAGAGGGGCAACAGCTGCTCATGCAGGGCAAGGGCCTCGGCCAGATCGCCGGCGAGGAAGGCGCGGATCATGGCGCTGATCTGAGGCCCAGCCAGATGGCTGGCCACACTCACCACGCCCGCGGCCCCCACCGCCAGCATCGGCAGGGTGAGGGCGTCGTCGCCGCTGTAGATGGCAAGGCGGTCGCCGCAGAGGGCCCGCAGGGCACTCACCTCTTCGGTGGTGCCGCTGGCGGCCTTGAAGCTCACCACGTTGGGGCAGTCGAGCAGCCGGGCCACGGTGGCCGGCTCCAGGCTGGTGCCGGTGCGGCCCGGGATGTTGTAGAGCATCAACGGCAGCTCGGGAGCTGCCGCGGCCACGGCGCGGAAATGGGCTTCCAAGCCGTCCTGGGGGGGCTTGTTGTAATAGGGCACCACCACCAGGGCGCCGTCGGCACCTAGGGCCGCCGCCTCCCGGGTGGCTTCCACCGCCTCGGCGGTGCAGTTGCTGCCGCTGCCGGCAATCAGCTTGGCGCGGCCGCCCACGGCACCCTTCACCGCCGCAAACAAGGCATGCTGCTCAGCCCAGCTGAGGGTGGGCGACTCGCCGGTGGTGCCGCACACCACCAAGCCATCGGACCCCTGGCTCACCAGGTGCTCGGCCAACCGGGCCGTGAGCGCCAGATCCACCGAACCATCGGCGGCAAACGGCGTCACCATCGCCGTCAGCACGCGCCCAAATGGCGCGGACGACCCAGAGGCGTGGCTCAAGCGGCACCTCCTGGCGTGGCTGTCGGGCCCTGGATCAGCAGTTCGGCGATCTGGATGGCGTTGAGGGCCGCACCCTTGCGGATCTGATCACCGCAGAGCCACAGCTCCAGGGCGTTGGGTTCGCTGAGGTCCTGGCGGATGCGGCCCACGGCCACCGGATCCCGACCGGTCACGTCGGTGGGCATGGGGAAGCGGTTGGCTTCGAAGTTTTCCAGCAGCTCCACGCCGGGCGCCACCGCCAGCAGGGCGCGGGCCTCATCCACCGTGAAGGGCTCGTGAAACTCGATGTTGACGGCTTCCGAGTGGGCCCGCAGCACCGGCACCCGCACACAGGTGGCCGAGAGCCGCAGCTCGGGCGTGCCCATGATCTTGCGGGTCTCGTTAACCATCTTGAGCTCCTCCTCGCAGTAGCCGTTGGGCTGCAGCGGCGAGTTGTGCAGAAACAGGTTGAAGGCCAGCGAGTGGGGCAGCACCTCACTCACCGGTTCGCCCCCGTCGAGCACCGTGCGGCTGAGGTTGCGCAGCTCCTCCATGGCGCGGGCCCCGGCCCCGCTGGCGCTCTGATACGTGCTCACCACCACGCGACGGATCGCCCGCTTGGCCGCCAGGGGAGCCAGGGCCAGGGTGAGCAGGATCGTGGTGCAGTTGGGGTTGGCGATGATGCCGCGATGGCCGAAGGCAGCCTCCGGATTCACCTCGGGCACCACTAGCGGCACCTCAGGATCCATGCGGAAGGCACTGGAGTTGTC
The DNA here is from genome assembly GCF_024346435.1 of Cyanobium sp. Alchichica 3B3-8F6. Taxonomy (NCBI): domain Bacteria; kingdom Bacillati; phylum Cyanobacteriota; class Cyanophyceae; order Synechococcales; family Prochlorococcaceae; genus Cyanobium; species Cyanobium sp. Alchichica 3B3-8F6. The sequence goes on from NZ_JAGQCZ010000003.1 coordinate 34,818, forward strand.
GATCACCACGGCGCCGGCGCTCGCCGCCACCGGGGCCCACTGCTTCGACACCGAGCCACCGGCGGAGGCCAGCACCACATCCACCCCGTCAAAGGCCGAGGCCTCCACGGGCTGAATCGTGAGCGCCTGGTCGCGCCAGTGCAGGCTCTGGCCCGCGGAGCGGGGCGACGCCAAGGGGATCAGCTCCGCCACGGGGAACTGCCGCTCGTCGAGCAACTCCAGCAGCTCCTGACCCACCGCGCCAGTGGCGCCTAATACCGCCACCCGCAGGGGTCGGTTGGGAAGGGAAATGGGGGTGGGGGAAGGGGCGGTCTGGGCGGCGGTCAAGGGAGCGGGAATGGAATCAAAAGCTGATGGCGGAAGCGGAACGGGCTGAAACGGACCCGTGCCGGGGGCAAGAAGCTGCCGCAAAGAACGGGTCTGCATCCAGACCGCAGCTTTGCTGATTGGGAAGCTATCGCCTTCGTCGTGCGCCGATCGAACAATACGCGTTCAGAGCTCGGAACGGTCAGTTTCTAAGATGAAAGGCTGCAACTGTTTTCCATGAGCTCTGCCGCCGCCACCGCCACGCTGACCGTCAAGGCCACCCCCCGCCCGGGCAGCCGCGTGGCCCTGGAGGTGGCCATCCCCGGCGGCCGCAGCCAGGCCAGCTACGACGCGGCCGTAGAGAAGCTGAGCCGCAGCATCAAGCTGCCCGGCTTCCGCAAGGGCAAGGTGCCCCGCCCGGTGTTGCTGCAGCAGATCGGCCCCCTGCGCATCCGGGCCACCGCCCTGGAAGACCTGGTGGATGCCGCCTTCCGCGACGCCCTAGAGCAGGAGCCGGTGGCGGCCATCGGCCGGCCGGAGCTGAGCGAGGGCTTTGAGGCCGTGCTGGAGCGCTTCGAACCCGGCAGCGCGCTCACGATCACCCTGGAGCTCGACGTCGAGCCCACCCCCAGCCTCAAGGCCACCAAGGGGCTCAAGGCCGAGGCCGAAGCGATTGCCTACGACCCCGCCCGCGTGGACGAGTTGATCGAGCAATCGCGCAAGCAGCTCGCCACCCTGGTGCCGGTGGAGGGCCGCCCCGCCGCCAGCGGCGATGTGGCGGTGCTCAGCTTCAGCGGCGTTTACACCGACACCAACGAGGCGATCAGCGGCGGTAGCAGCGATGCCATGGAGGTGGAGCTGGAGGAGGGCCGCATGATCCCGGGCTTCGTTGAGGGCGTGATCGGCATGGCGGTGGGCGACAGCAAAACCATCGACTGCCAGTTCCCCGAGAGCTACCCCCAGGAGGACGCCGCCGGTCGAGCGGCCCGCTTCGAGATCAGCCTCAAAGACCTCAAGAGCCGGGAGCTGCCCGCCCTCGACGACGCCTTCGCCCAGCAGGCCAGCGACAAGGCCACCCTGGCGGAGCTGCGCGCCGATCTGGAAACCCGTCTCAAGGACGACGCCGAGCGCCGGGCCAAGGCCAGCCGTCACGACGCCCTGCTCGCCGCCCTGGTGGAAGAGCTCGAGGTGGAGCTGCCCGAAACCCTGGTGCAGCAGGAAATCCGCAACCTGGTGGAGCAGACCGCCGGCCAGATCGCCCAGCAGGGGATGGACGTCAAAAAGCTGTTCACCCCCGACCTGGTGCGCAGCCTGATGGACACCTCCCGCCCCGAGGCCGAGGAGCGTCTGCGCCGCAGCCTGGCCCTCAAGGCCCTGGCCACCGCCGAAAAGATCGAGGTGGAAGCCCAGGAGCTGGAAACCAAGGTGAAGGAAATCAGCCGCGGCCTCAGCCAGCAGGGCAACATCGATCCCGAACAGCTGCGCCTGGCCGTGGCCGACGACCTGCTGCGCGACAAGCTGCTGGAGTGGCTGGAAGCCAACAGCACCATCACCGAAAAAGCTCCCGAGGACGCTCCGATGAGCGGTGATCAGGCCAAGCCCAAGGCGAAAGCCAAAGCGAAAGCAACCAAGGCCGAAAGCAAGGCCGCCGCGACCACCGACGCCTGATCCGGGCCCGGTGCCGGGTCAAAGCCCATAGATTGCAACCACGAGCCCTCCCCCGCGCGTGATCGACGCCACCATCCGCCATCCCATCCACAGCAGCTGGAGCCCCAGCGGCTCCCCCGGGGTGCTGCCCACGGTGGTGGAGCAGTCGGGCAAAGGCGACCGTGCCTTCGACATCTACTCGCGCCTGCTGCGCGAGCGGATCATCTTCCTGGGCACCGGCATCGACGACCAGGTGGCCGACTCCCTGGTGGCCCAGCTGCTGTTTCTTGAAGCCGAAGATCCGGAAAAGGACATCCAGATCTACGTGAATTCGCCCGGGGGCTCGGTGACGGCCGGCCTGGCCATTTACGACACCATGCAGCAGGTGGCTCCCGACGTGGTGACCATCTGCTACGGCCTGGCGGCCTCGATGGGCGCCTTCCTGCTCTCGGGGGGCACCAAGGGCAAGCGGCTCGCCCTGCCCAACGCCCGGATCATGATTCACCAGCCCCTCGGCGGCGCCCAGGGCCAGGCCGTCGACATCGAAATCCAGGCCAAGGAAATCCTGTTCCTCAAAGACACCCTCAACGGCCTGATGGCTGAACACACCGGCCAACCGCTCGAGAAGATCACCGAAGACACCGACCGCGACTACTTCCTTTCGCCGGCGGAAGCGGTTGAATACGGCCTGATCGACCGGGTGGTGACTGACTCGAGCCCGGTTTGATCCTTAAGTTCGGCTGACGAACCGTCATTTCCCGTCGATCCTGGATCCAGGCCCTCTGCCCGCCCGTCGTCGCCCCGAATGGCCAAGTTCGACGCCCACCTGAAGTGCTCGTTCTGCGGCAAATCGCAGGAACAGGTGCGCAAGCTGATCGCTGGTCCAGGCGTTTACATCTGCGATGAATGCATCGATCTCTGCAACGAGATCCTGGATGAGGAACTGGTGGACGGCCAGGGCAGCAGCGGTGGCAGTGGCAGTGGCGGGCGCCATACCCCGGACACCAGCCGCAGCAAGGCGCCTACCAAGAAAACCTCCAAGCCTGCCCCCACCCTGGCAGAGGTGCCCAAGCCCCAGGAGATCAAGGCCTTCCTCGACCGCCAGGTGGTGGGTCAGGAAGAAGCCAAGAAGAACCTGTCCGTGGCGGTGTACAACCACTACAAGCGCCTGGCCTGGCAAGGCGATGGCAAGGGTGAAACCGACCAGACCGCCACGCGCCTGCACAAGAGCAACATCCTGCTGATCGGCCCCACCGGCTGCGGCAAGACCCTGCTGGCCCAAACCCTGGCCGACATGCTCGACGTGCCCTTTGCGGTGGCCGACGCCACCACCCTCACCGAGGCGGGCTACGTCGGCGAAGACGTGGAAAACATCCTGCTGCGCCTGCTGCAGAAGGCCGATCTGGATGTGGAGCAGGCCCAGCGCGGCATCATCTACATCGACGAGATCGACAAGATCGCCCGCAAGAGCGAAAACCCCTCGATCACCCGCGATGTGTCCGGCGAGGGGGTGCAGCAGGCGCTGCTGAAGATGCTGGAGGGCACCGTGGCCAACGTGCCGCCCCAGGGTGGACGCAAGCATCCCTATCAAGACTGCATCCAGATCGACACCAGCCAGATCCTGTTCATCTGCGGCGGCGCCTTTGTGGGCCTCGAAGATGTGGTGCAGAAGCGGATGGGCCGCAACGCCATCGGCTTCCTCAACGCCGATGGCAGCAGCCGGCCCCGCAGCGGCAAGGATCGCCATGCGGCCGAGGTGTTGCGCCACCTCGAACCCGAAGACCTGGTGCGCTACGGCCTGATTCCCGAATTCATCGGGCGCCTGCCGGTGAGCGCGGTGCTCGAACCCCTCGACACGCCCGCCCTGGAGGCCATCCTCACTGAACCGCGCGACGCCCTGGTCAAGCAGTTCCAGACGCTGCTGAGCATGGACAACGTCGAACTGGAGTTCGAACCGGGGGCCGTCGAAGCCATCGCCATCGAGGCCCACCGCCGCAAGACCGGCGCCCGGGCCCTGCGGGGCATCGTGGAGGAGCTGATGCTCGATCTGATGTACGACCTGCCCTCCCGCAAGGATGTCAAGGCCTTCACCGTGACCCGGGAGCTGGTGGAGCAGCGCAGCAAGGGCAAGGTGGTGCCGCTGAGCGCCGGCAACCTCGACGAAGCCCAACAGGCCAGCGCCTGAGGCCGGGCCCCGCTGCCCCTGCACCGATGTCCGCCGCCGACCACCTGCAGGTGCCGCGCCAGCACGGCCTGTTCCTGCACCACGGCATCGACCTGGGCGACGGCAGCGTGGCCCACTACCTGGAGGGCCGCGAAATTCTGCGCAGCCCGGTGGCTGAGTTCAGCCGCGGCGAACCGATGGCGGCGGTGCCCTACGCCGCAGGCACCTGCTCGCCAGCCGGAGTGACCCTGCGGCGGGCCATGGGCCGGCTGGGCGAGCAGAACTACAACCTGCTGTTCAACAACTGCGAGCACTTCGCCCACTGGTGCAAAACCGGCCGCCACCGCAGCGCCCAGGTCGAAGACTGGCTGCGCACCGGCAGCCTCGGGGCCCTGGCCCTCGGCCAATGGATGCCAGCTGCTGTGCTCACCGGCGCCCGGCTGCTGCTGCGCCAGAACATCCAATTCGAGCAGGGCAAGGAGCTGGCCCGCCGCAGCCTGGCCCAACTCGACCAGCTGCGCCTGAGCCTGCAGCAGAAGCTGGAGGAGGAGCTGAGCCGGGCCGAGGCGCGCTGGGGCCAGGATCGCTTCGAAAGCCTGCAGCTGGCCGCCCAGAACCTGGCCGACCGGCTCACGGAGGTGGAGGAGCTGGAAGAGCGGCTGCGGCGTCAGTTCGAACCGGGACAGGACCAGTAACCTCAAGCGGCGATGTCCAGCTACCAGCCCCTCCACCACAAGTACCGGCCCCAGCGCTTCGACCAGCTGGTGGGTCAGGAGGCGATCGCCGCCACCCTGAGCAACGCCCTGCGCACCGGCCGAATCGCCCCGGCCTACCTGTTCTGCGGCCCGCGCGGCACCGGCAAAACCTCCAGCGCCCGCATCCTGGCCCGCTCGCTCAACTGCATCGGCAGTGATGGGCCCACGCCTGAGCCCTGCGGTGTGTGCGAGCTGTGCACCTCCATCGCCGCCGGCAATGCCCTCGATGTGATCGAGATCGACGCCGCCTCCAACACCGGCGTCGACAACATCCGCGAGCTGATCGAACGCTCCCGCTTCGCACCGGTGCAGGCCCGCTGGAAGGTGTACGTGGTGGACGAGTGCCACATGCTCTCCACCGCCGCCTTCAACGCCCTGCTCAAAACCCTCGAGGAGCCGCCGCCGCGGGTGGTGTTCGTGCTGGCCACCACCGACCCCCAGCGGGTGCTGCCCACGATCCTCAGCCGCTGCCAGCGCTTCGATTTCCGCCGCATCCCCCTGCAGGCTCTGGAGCAGCACCTGGGCTGGATCGCCGAGCAGGAGTCGATCGGCATCACCCCTGAAGCCCTGCACGTGGTGGCCCAGCGGGCCCAGGGGGGCCTGCGCGACGCCGAGAGCCTGCTTGATCAGCTCAGCCTGCTGCCGGCGCCGATCGAGGCCATGGCGGTGTGGGAGCTGCTGGGGGCAGTGCCAGAGCAGGAGCTGCTGGCGCTGGCCCGGGCCCTGGCTGGCGCCGAACCCCTCGCCCTGCTGGAGGGCAGCCGGGAGCTGCTGGAGCGGGGCCGGGAGCCCGCCGCGGTGCTGCAGGGGTTGGTCAGTCTGCTGCGCGATCTGGTGCTGGCCGGCACCGCCCCCGACCGGCTCGAGCTAACCAGCGTGTCGCCCCAGTTCCGCACCGAGCTGCCCGATCTAGCCCGCTCCATCGGCAAGGCGCGCCTGCTGCAGTGGCAGGCCCAGCTCAAAGGCAGCGAGCAGCAGCTGCGCCACAGCGTCAACCCGCGCCTGTGGCTGGAGGTGCTGCTGCTGGGCCTGCTGGCCGAACCGGTTGCCACAGCAACAGCGGCTCCGGTGGCCGCACCAGTCTCCGCGCCTGCATCAACCCCCGCACCCGCCCCAGCTCCAATTCCGGTTCCCGTGGCCGCGGCCGCCCCCCTGTCGGCCACCCCGGCACCACCAGCAGCCGCACCAGCAGTCGCTCCGGCCGCCGAAAACGCCACCAACCTGCCAGAGCTGTGGCAACAGATCCTGGCTGGGCTGGAGCTGCCTTCCACCCGCATGCTGCTGTCCCAGCAGGCCCAGCTGGTGCGCCTCGACGAGCGCCGGGCGGTGGTGCAGGTGGCCGGCAACTGGATGGCCATGGTGCAGAGCCGCGCCTCCCTGTTGGAGGCCGCCATGGCCAAGGCCCTGGGCAGCCCGCGGCAGCTGGTTTTGGAAGGCGGGGGCGAACACACGCCCCCCCCCAGCGCCGCCCCAGCGCCAGCGGTCACCCGGGTGATTGCGCCCCCAGCTCCTGCCGCAACTCCTGCCCCAGCCCCAACCCCGACTCCCGCGGCCATGAGTCCCTCAGCGCCGGTGGCCCAGACCCCAATGGCCCAGCCGGCTGCGGCTGCGATTCCAACGCCTGCTCCAACCCCCGCTCCAGCTCAAGCTCCAGCGCCGGCCGCCCCCCTCGATGAAAAGGCGAGGCGGCTGGCCGAGTTCTTCAACGGCGAGGTGATCGAACTCGATGGCCCGCTCGACGGCATTCCCTCCAACGAAGCGGCGGCCTGAACCACGGCGGTCTGAACCAGCCAGGGCTCAAACGGTCCCCCTGGCTCAGGCGGTGGCCGGATCCTCGATCGGGGTGTCCTCGTCTTCGCCGAGGTGCATGGTTTTGGCCCACACCAGGGTCTTGGGCAACAGCGCCATGCGCAGGCTGGTCCAGGGAATCACCACAAACCAGTGGGCCAGGTAGGCGATGCCCAGGGCCAGGTTCCAGGGATTCATCGCCGGCAGCGCCGGGCCTTCGCTGGGACGGCGGCAGCCCGCCAGGATCGCGCCGCCCGAGAGACCAAAGGCCACAAATGAGAGGGGCCAGATCGTCGGCGGGGTGCGGGTGAGCACGGCGCCGAGCAGATCGGCGATCGCCACCACGGGCAACACGTACTGAAGCAGGAAAAAGCAGGCCAGATCGAGTTTCTGGGTGCCATTGAGCCGATCCGAGAGCAGGCCCGGCCCGTAGTCGAAGAAGCGCTGCAGGCCCCCTTCAGCCCAGCGCTGACGCTGGCGCCACAGGGCCGCCAGGCTGAGCACGGCCTCCTCCTGCACCGGCGGGTCCCACAGGATCCCGATCGGCTGACCATCAAGCAGCAACCGGAAACTGAGGTCGAGGTCGTCGGTGACCGTGGCCTCGTTGAAGCCACCGCTGCTGAGCAGGGCATCGCGGCGCAGCAACTGGCCGTTGCCCCGCAGCTCCGCCACACCGCCTACCGCCAGTCGGCCCTGCTGGATCACCGCATCCAGGGCCATCTCCATGGCCTGGGCCCGGGTGAGCCAGTTGGCGTTGGCATTCACCTCCGCCTTGCGCAGCTGCACCGCCGACCAGCCACCCGCCTCGGCGTAGGGGATGAGCCGCTCCAGGGTGTCGCTCTGGAGATCGGCGTCGGCATCGAGCACAAACATCCAGCGCCCCTGCAGCTGCTGAAGCACGAGGTTGAGGGCGCCGGATTTGCCACCGCCGGCATCGGGCTCCCGGCGCAGCACCCGCAGAAAAGGATGGCGCTCCTGCAGCTCCGCCAACACCTGAGGGGTGCGGTCGCGGCTGGCGTCATCGATCACCCAGAGCCGCAGTTGGCCCTCCGGGTAGCGCAGCTGGGCGATGCGCTCCACCAGCCGGCCGATCACGGCCTGCTCGTCGCGGGCGGCCACCACCACATCCACCGCCGGCAGCGACTCAGGCGGATGGGAGGGGTCTATGAAAGGGGGAGACGCGGGTCTGAAAGCCTGCAGCAACACGGTGCGCAAGCTGTAGCTGCCCAGCAGCAGCGCCAGGCTGAGGGCGGGAATCAGGCGCAGCGATTCGGCCAGCCAGTGGGGGGACAGGCCCGCCCAGCTACAACCGATCAGGAAGAGGGCGGACTTGCCACGACGGTGATCGGTGGAACGGTCACCCGCAGCCATGGCGATCCCGGAAGTGGCCAAACTCTAAGGGGAGCTTGCGGCAGGGCTGTTGGGCCCCGTGGGGTTCGCACCTGGCAAGGCGCCCAAGGGCTGCAGACTGGTGCCCGGGTAGTAGTGCTCGAGAATCCGCGCCAGGCTCCAGCCACGCCGGGCCAGATCGATGGCACCGGCCTGCGACAAACCGGCGCCATGGCCAAAACCACCGCCCTCAAAGCGCCAGCGCCCCAAACCATCAGGCCGCACCACAAACAACGTGCTGGGCAACTGCCGCAGGGTGCGGCGGATGGCATCGCGGCGCAGCACCTGGCGCTGCGGCGCACCTGCCGAGCCCTTCGCCTCGATCTCCAAGGCCAGCACCCGGCCACTGGGCCCCCGCTGCAGCACCGCCACACGGGTGGGGGCAGCCAGTGGCAGGGCGGCACGGCTGAGGGCCTGCTGGATCTGGACCGCATCGAGGCTGCGGCTCCAGCGGAAGCGGGGATGGTCGAAGCCGTAGGCCCGGGCGGTGGCAGCTAGGGCCGCCGGCACGCCGGCCGGATCTAGGGGTAGGGCGACGCGAGCCTGCACAGCAGGCGAAGCATCCACCCGCGGCCGCAGGTAGGGCAGCGCGTCGCCGCTCCACACCTCCTCAAACCCAGCCGCAATGCCGCCGTTGGTGGCGTGATACACCGCATGAATCGGGGCGCCTTGCCAAGCCAACACCTGGTGGCGGGTGGCGCCGATCGCCTGGCGCACCGCCGCACCGGCCTGGCGCGGATCGCCATACACCTGGCATTGAGTGTCGGCGCAGAGGTGGTAGCCATCCACCGCAAACCGCTCCTGGTTGCGCACGGCCCAGGTGCGGGCGAGCACCGCCTGGGCTGCCAAGGCGGCCGGGGGAGCACCGGCCCCGATCTCGTGGGGCACCACGCCGAGCAGATAGCGCTCCAGGGGCACCTCCTCCACCAGCGTCCAGCTGCCGTAGGCATCGCTCTGCAGCCGGAACGGGCCGGCAAACACTCCCCCCTGCCAGCGCAGGCCCCCCGGCGCCTCGAGTCGCAGCGGACCCTCCAGCAGCAGCGGGCCAGCGGGGCGCCGCAGCTCCAACACCAGGCGCTGGCGCTGCAGCTGCTCCAGCCGGCGAACGGTCACCCCCGCAGGCACCGGCGCATCGGCGGCGGCCCACACCTCCCACTCCCCCGGATGGGCGATCACCGGGCTGGCCCCGGCCTGGCGCCAGCGGGCTGCGGCCTCCTGGGCACTTTCATGACTGGCGAAGGGGCCCCACACCTGGCGCCGCAAGGTGAGGGGATCGGCCAGGGGCTCGCTGCGCCAGTGCAACTGCAGCTGGGGCGCCTGAAACCGCTGGCCGCTGGCGGTTTGCAGGGTGAGGTTGCCGGCGGCACTGCGCAGCTCCAGGGGAGCCGGCGGGCGCAGATGGGCCGCCAGGGCCACCCAGAGCACGGGTGAGGCAGCGGCCACCGCCGGCGGCGGCGGTACGGGCCAATGCAGAGCAGAGGGGGGCACCACCGCCGAAGGGACCGGAGGCACCGCCGCCCGACAGCCCCCGGCCAGCAGCAGCGAACCCATCCAGACCGCCGCCGGCATCAGCAATTGGGGCGGGGAGATCCGGGAGGAGGGCATCGCGGTGGGTCGGGGGTCTTGGTGGAAGGCACTGCCACGTCGTACTCTGCTTGTCTGTGCCCGCCGCGACGCGAGACATGCCGAAGCTCAAGACCCGCAAAGCAGCCGCCAAGCGGTTCAAGGCCACCGGCAGCGGCAAGTTCCTGCGTCGTCGGGCTTTCCGCAGCCACCTGCTCGACCACAAGAGCCCCAAGCGCAAGCGCTACCTGGGCACCATGGCAGTGGTTGACGAGCGCGATGCGGACAACGTGAGCGCCATGCTCCCCTACGCCTGACCTGCAGGCCTGCCGCCGCATCTTCAAGTTTTTATTTTTTCTGATTCCCTGCCATGGCTCGCGTCAAGAGGGGCAACGTTGCCCGCAAACGCCGTAACAAGATCCTTCGCCTCGCCCGCGGCTTCCGCGGCGGCAACGGCTCCCTCTTCCGCACCGCCAACCAGCGGGTGATGAAGGCGCTGTGCAACGCCTACCGCGACCGTCGCCGCCGCAAGCGCGACTTCCGCCGTCTGTGGATTGCCCGCATCAACGCCGCCGCCCGCCTCAACGGCCTCAGCTACAGCCGCCTGATGGGGGGTCTGAAAAAGGCTGACGTGCGCATCAACCGCAAGATGCTGGCCCAGCTCGCCGTGGTCGATCCGGCCAGCTTCACCAGCGTGGTGGGTGCCGCCAACAACTGAGTTTCACCCGTAGGTCTCCTTGGACGCCCTCCTGCCGCAGGCCTACCTGATTGGGCTGATTGTTCTCCTCGGGGTCGCCGCTGTGGTGGTGGCCCGTCAGATCTGGCGGGTGCGGGCCGATGAGGTCACCCTCGCCAAGCTGGAACAGAAGGATGCAGCCAAGCCCTCCGATGCAGCAACGCTCTACGAACTCGGCTCCGTCCAACTGCGCAAGCGGCTCTACGGTCAGGCGGCCGAGTCTCTGAAACAGGCCTTGAAAAAGGCTGAAGCCTCCAAGGAACCTCCCGAAGCCCAGGCCGTGATCCAAAACGCCCTGGGTTTTGCGTTAGCTGCCCAAAACAACTACAAGGGCGCCCTTCGCCACTACCGCCTGGCCCTGGAGGCCAAGCCGGCCTATCCCGTGGCGCTCAACAATTTGGCTTACGCCCTCGAAAAGCAGCTCAAGCTTGAAGAAGCCCGGGCCACCTACGAGCAGGTGATCGCCCTGGATGCCAGCAACAAAACAGCGCGCAAACGCTTGAAGCTGCTCGAGCGCAAGGCTGGCCTCAACCAAGCCGCCTGAACCGGCCAATCCCCTGCGCTCACCAGAGTCCGCGCACCGCTGCACCAGAAGCACTGCCCATCCCGCCAGGGCTGCCTGCGCTGCTGGCGCTCACCGGGCTCAGATCCAGACGCCCGCCTGGGTTGGTGAGCCGAGGCGCCTGCCAACCGGACAGCTGCAGCCCCTGCAAGCCCGTGAACACCCCGCCGGGCTCGAGACCTGCCACCTCGCACTGGCAGAGCATCAATAAATCGAGCTGGTCCGACTCCGCATTGAGATTGCCCTGCACCGGCGTGGTGACACCGCCCAGCGTGAGCTCACCGCGTAGGTCAATCATCTGGCCCATCGGCACAACACTGGCCAACCGCAGCTCGGCGTTGACGGCCTGGGACTGGCCAAACGACTGATAGCGCCCGCTCCAGTTGAGCGGCATCTCCCGCGCCAACAGCTGAGCTCTGGCCACAGGATCAAAGGTTTCGGCGCCACCGAGGCCGCTGAGCGACTCACCGCCCAGAATTGACGCAACAGGGGGCGTGAACGGCACAAATGCGTCGCTGGCCAGGGGGGTGGCGGCCATCGCGGCAGACGCCGCCAGGGGCAGAACAGCCAGGGGCAGAGCAGCCAACGGCCAGGCGGCCCGAAGCACGGCGATGGACACGACAAGGGTTAACAACTGATGGGAGGCTAGGACCGTTGCCGAGATCTGGGCCTGCTCCGTGGTCACCCCCGTCCGTCCAAGCGATCCGCACACCGACCGGGATCCGCTCGTGATCGGCGGTCGCCGCTTCCGCAGCCGCCTGATGACCGGCACCGGCAAGTACCCAAGCCTGCAGGCCATGCAAGCCAGCCTTGCCGCCAGCGCCTGCGAGATCGTCACCGTGGCGGTGCGGCGTGTGCAAAGCCAGGCCGCCGGCCATGAAGGCCTGATGGACGCCATCGACTGGACGCGGATCTGGATGCTGCCCAACACCGCCGGCTGTGCCACTGCCGAGGAAGCGATCCGCGTAGCCCGCCTGGGGCGGGAACTGGCCAAGTTGGCCGGCCAGGAAGACAACACGTTTGTGAAGCTGGAAGTAATCCCCGACACGAAGCATCTGCTGCCCGACCCCTTCGGCACCCTTGAGGCGGCCGAGCAACTGGTGAAGGAAGGCTTCACCGTGCTGCCCTACATCAATGCCGATCCGCTGTTGGCCAAGCGGCTGGAGGAGGCGGGCTGCGCCACGGTGATGCCGCTGGGCTCACCGATCGGCTCGGGCCAGGGGATCCGCAACGCCGCCAACATCGCCCTGATCATCGAAAACGCCACGGTGCCGGTGGTGGTGGACGCGGGCATCGGTGTGCCCAGTGAGGCCGCCCAAGCCATGGAAATGGGGGCCGACGCCCTGCTGATCAACAGCGCCATCGCCCTGGCGGGCGATCCCCCTGGCATGGCCCGCGCCATGGCCCTGGCGACGGAAGCTGGTCGCACGGCCTTCCACGCCGGCCGGCTGCCGGTCCGGGGCCAGGCCAGCTCCAGTTCCCCCAGCGCCGGTCGGGTGGGCAGCTGAGCTCCCTGCCGAACGCCTGTAGTAGCTTGCGAGGCAGAGCATCCGCTCGTCCTGCAGGGGTCTGGGGTTTTTCGGAATGAGGTCGGAATGGGGGTTGGGATGAAGGTCTTCGTTCTCGGTGGCGACGGCTTCTGTGGTTGGCCCTGCGCGGTGAACCTCGCCGACGCGGGCCACGAGGTGGTGATCATCGACAACCTCAGCCGCCGCAAGATCGACGTCGACCTGGAGGTCGACTCGCTCACCCCAATCGCCACCATGGGCGACCGCCTCAGGGCCTGGGAGCAGGTGGGCGGCAAGTCGATGCGCTTCGTGCACCTCGACCTGGCCCATGAGTACCAGCGGCTGGTGGATCTGCTGGTGGCCGAGCGCCCCGACTCAGTGGTGCACTTCGCCGAACAGCGGGCCGCGCCCTACTCGATGAAGAGCAGCGCCACCAAGCGCTATACCGTCGACAACAACGTCAACGGCACCCACAACCTGCTGGCCGCCATTGTGGAGAGCGGCCTCGACATCCACATCGTGCACCTGGGCACGATGGGCGTGTACGGCTACGGCTCCCACCGCGGCGCCACCATCCCCGAGGGCTATCTCAAGGTGGAGGTGCCCCAGCCCGACGGCAGCCGCTTCGAGGAGGAGATCCTGCACCCGGCCAGCCCGGGCAGCGTCTATCACATGACCAAGACGCTGGATCAGCTGCTCTTCCTCTACTACAACAAAAACGACCAGATCCGCATCACCGACCTGCACCAGGGGATCGTCTGGGGCACCAACACCGAAGCCACCGAGCGGGATCCGCGCCTCACCAACCGCTTCGACTACGACGGTGACTACGGCACCGTGCTCAACCGCTTCCTGATGCAGGCAGCCATCGGCTACCCGCTCACGGTGCATGGCACCGGCGGCCAGACCCGCGCCTTCATCCACATCCGCGACTCGGTGAAGTGCGTGCAGCTGGCGCTGGAGAACCCGCCAGCCCGGGGCGAACGGGTCAAGATCTTCAACCAGATGACCGAGAGCCACCAGGTGGGTGAACTGGCCCGCAAGGTGGCCGCCCTGACGGGTGCCGAGCTCAACTACCTGCCCAACCCCCGCAATGAGGCCGTCGAAAACGACCTGATCGTCGACAACCGCTGCTTCATCGAGCTGGGCCTCAACCCCACCACCCTCGACGACGGCCTGCTGGCGGAGGTGGTGGATGTGGCCCGCCGCTGGGCCGACCGCTGCGACCGCAGCCGCATCCCCTGCCAGTCCGCCTGGACCCGCACCCAGGCCCAGGCCATCCAAACGGTCTGACGCCGGCCCCCCACCCTTGAAGATCGCCTTTTTCACCGAGACCTTCCTGCCCAAGGTGGACGGCATCGTCACGCGCCTCACCAAGACGGTGCAGCACCTCGTGGCCGCCGGCGATGAAGTGTTGATCTTCTGTCCCGAAGGCGCGCCGGACACCTACATGGGAGCCCGGGTGGTGGGGGTGCCGGCCATGCCGCTGCCCCTCTACCCCGAGCTGAAACTGGCCCTGCCGCGGCCAGCGGTGGCCGAAGCCCTCGATCGCTTCCAGCCCGACCTGGTGCACGTGGTGAACCCGGCGGTGCTGGGCCTGGGCGGCATCTGGCTGGCGAAAACCAAGGCCTACCCCCTGGTGGCCAGCTATCACACCCACCTGCCCAAGTACCTCGAGCACTACGGCATGGGCATGCTGGAGCCCCTGCTGTGGGAGCTGCTCAAGGCCGCCCACAACCAGGCCCGCCTCAACCTCTGCACCTCCACAGCGATGGTGCAGGAACTAAGCGAGAAGGGCATCCAGCACACCGACCTGTGGCAACGCGGTGTCGACACCGAGCTGTTCCAGCCCTCGCTGCGCTCCGACGCCATGCGGGCACGGCTGCTCAACGGCCAGCGCGACACGGGCAAGCTGCTGCTCTACATCGGCCGCCTCTCGGCCGAGAAGCAGATCGAGCGGATCCGGCCGGTGCTCGACGCCATGCCCGATGCGCGCCTGGCCCTGGTGGGCGACGGCCCCTACCGCCAGCAACTGGAAAAGATCTTTGCCGGCACCCCCACCCATTTCGTCGGCTACCTGGCCGGCCAAGATCTGGCGGCCGCCTACGCCAGCGGTGATGCCTTCCTGTTCCCGTCGAGCACCGAAACCCTGGGGCTGGTGCTGCTCGAAGCCATGGCTGCAGGCTGCCCGGTGGTGGGCGCCAACCGGGGCGGCATTCCCGACATCGTTAGCGACGGGGTGAACGGCTGTCTGTACGAGCCCAACCAGGAGGGCAGCCTGGCCGCCGCCGTGGAACGCCTGCTCGGGGATGCGAGCCAACGGGCCCAATTGCGCCAGAACGCCCGCGAGGAAGCCGAACGCTGGGGTTGGGCCGGGGCCACCGAGCAGCTGCGCGGCTACTACCGCACGCTGCTGGAGCAACCGAAACTGCAGCTGGTGGCCTGAATCAGGTTCGGGCGGCCGCGCTGGGCAGGCTGCCTCGGAACCAGGTCATCATCAGGGCCTTCACCATCGGCACCGCCACGGTGCCGCCATAGCCGCCGGAATTTTCTCCAAAGGCAATGATCACCAAGGTGGGTTTGTCGGCCGGCGCATAGCCGCCGAACCAGGCATGGTCGGGCCGGGGTGGATCCTCGCCGGTGCCGGTCTTGCCCGCCACCGGCGGCAGGCTGGGATCGTTGAGCATGGTGGCGGTGCCGTTGGTCACCACCTGGCGCAACCCATCCCGCAGCACCTGAAGGGTGGCTGGCTTGAGGCCGATCCAGGTGCGTTCGGCGGGGCGCTCCACCAAGTGGGGCGTCACCAGCCAGCCGCCATTGGCCACCGCGGCGTAGAGCCGGGCCATCTGGATCGGGGTCACCTGCAGGGCCCCCTGGCCAATCGCCGAGGTGATGGTGTCGACCGGCGTCCAGCCCTCACCCAGCACCTCCCGTTTCCAGGCCTGATCACCCAGCAACCCTGGGGTCTCCTCCTCCACCAGCTCCACGCCGGTGACCCGGCCGTAGCCCATGCGACGCGCCGCCTTGAACAGCTCATCGGGGCCGACTTTCAGCCCCACTTGGTAATAGAAGGTGTTGCTGCTCACCGCCAGGGCGAAGGGAAAGCCGATGGCCCCATGGGCGCCATGGTCGCCGTAACAAAGGCCGGCGTAGCAGAACGAATTCATCGTCATCACCTTGGAATCGGCCGCATAGCGGCCCGATTCCAGCCCCGCCACGGAGGTGACGATCTTGAAGGTGCTGGCGGGGGGGAAGCCCTGGAAGGCGCGGTTGAGCAAGGGCGCGTCCGGGGCGTTGAGATTGGCCCACTCGCGGCTGCTGGGACCAGGTGAAAAGACGTTGGGATCAAAGCTGGGGCGGCTGGCCAGGGCCCGGATCGCCCCGGTCTGGGGGTCGAGCGCCACGATCGCCCCCTTGCGCACCCCATCGAGGGCCCGCTCCGCCGCTTGCTGCAAGGCCAGATCGAGGGTGAGGCGCAGGTCCTGGCCGGCCCGGGCGGGCTTCTCCCCCAGGATCCGCTGCACCTGACCCGCCGCATTCACCTCCACCTGCTGGCCACCCCACTCGCCGCGCAGGTGGCGTTCAAACTGCTTCTCCAGCCCACTGCGGCCGACCCGATCGCGGATCCGGTAGCCCTTGGCCTGCAGCTGGTCGTATTCCTCCTCGGTGATGCCGCTGGTGTAACCCAGCACGTGGGCCGCCAGCCGACCATGGGGATAGCTGCGCAGGATGTCCACATCCACCTCGGCGCCCGTCAGTCCGGCGGACTGCTCGCGGAAGCGCAGCACCTGCTCGGGCTTGAGGCCACTGGCTAGGGCGATGCGAAATCCTTCCGCATTGGCGCCGCTGCGGCGCCGCTCCTCCAGCTGGGACGGCGCAACGCCGATCACCGCCGCCAGCCGCTCCCGCAGGGCCGGCCACTGGGCATCGCCCACCTCCCGGGGCTGGATGTAGAGGTTGTAGGTGAGGCGACTGGTGGCCAGCACCTGGCCATGGCGATCCAACAGCCGGCCCCTGATTGGATTGCGGGGCATCAACCGAATCCGGTTTTCATCGGCCCGGGCGCGGTTCTCAGCGCCGTGGGCCAGCTGCAGCCAGGCCAGGCGCGCCACCATGGCGCTGCTGAACAGCACCACCACCACCAGCAACACAGCCGGTTGACGGCCCATGCCGGTGTGGCGCGACGCTGCCGGACCAAACGCCATGCTCAGTTGCTGCCGGCGGCCAAACGCTCTGGGCTGCCGAGCCGCTGCTCCAGCTGCTCCAACCGCTCGGCAATGCGGGCCAACCCGTGCTGCAGCTCCAGGGCGTCCTGGGGATCAGCCGTTTCGGCAGCGACATCGTGCACCTCCACCTTCATCACGGGATTGCCCAGGCCGGGCCGCACACGATCCAGCCCCTGGCGCAGCTCGCTGGCGGCGGGCTCCCCTTCCTGGCGCAACGTGCCGAGGGGATCGGCGGAGCGGCCATCGAAGGCCGCCATCACCTCCTGGGCACCGCCTTTGCGGGCCCGCTCCACCACGGCCAGCCCCACGGGCAGCACGTCCTGCATGAGGGTGAGCCGGAGGGCATCGAGGGGGTCGGTGGCCATGGCGGCGATCCAGGCACAGGACCTCCAGTCTGACGCGCGCCGGGTCGGCGTTAGGGAGCCGGGCGCTGGATGCCCGGATCGACGATCACCTGGCGGCAATTCTGCTGGCTGCCCCACCACCAGCCTGCCCCCACGGCGATCACCAGCAGCGAGGCCAGCGGCACCAGGGCCTGGCGGGTCACATCCAAGGCCAGCCACTCGCCCCAGGCCCGCAGGGTGCGCTCCCGATCGAAGCGGCGCCGGGCCTTGTCCTCCTCCTGCTGGCGCCGGCGCAGGGAGCGGGCCACCCAGCGCTCAAACGACTTCTTCTTGGTGACCGCCATCTTGCGCTCCACCTCAAGCAGGTGGCCGGCCGTGAGCTCGGGGTTGAAGGTGCTGATCAGCTCCAGGCTCTTGAGAAACATCTCCACGGCGCCATCCTTGGCAGCCCGTTCGGCGTCATCAAGCAACTCCCAGTCGATCTCGGGGTAGAAGCGCGCCCGATTGCTGGCGATCTGATCCTCCATCAACTGACCAGGCTCCCGCAGCCATCGGTCGGTGTTGGCGTCGAAGCGGCGCCAGTAGAGAAAGGGGTTGAGGTAAACCGTTTTCCCGCCCAGCACGATGCTGTCCTGCTGCAACCGGCGCTGCATGTCGGGATCCGGGGGTGTCGAGCTGGGGGGCGCGGAGGCGGCAGTCACGACGGCTGGGCTGGGAGCCGATGGTATCGAACGTCGACCGCCGGGGCTACTCCCACTTCCTACTCCCACTCGATTGTGCCGGGGGGCTTGCTGGTGATGTCGAGCACCACCCGGTTGACGCCCTTCACCTCATTGACGATGCGGTTGGAGATGGTCTCCAGCAGGTCGTAGGGCAGGCGTGACCAATCCGCCGTCATGCCGTCTTCCGACGACACGCAGCGCAGCACGATCGGGAAGGCATAGGTGCGCTTGTCGCCCATCACGCCCACGCTGCGCACCGGCAGCAGCACGGCGAAGGCCTGCCAGATCTCGTTGTAGAGCCCAGCTTCCTTCACCTCCTCACGCACGATCAGGTCGGCATCGCGCAGGATGTTGAGCTTCTCGCTGTTGACCTCGCCCAGGATGCGGATCGCCAGACCCGGCCCCGGGAAGGGGTGGCGGCCGACGATCTCCTCAGGCAGGCCCAGGCTGCGGCCCACCTTGCGCACCTCGTCTTTGAACAGTTTGCGCAGGGGCTCCACCAACTTGAACTGCAGATCCTTGGGCAGGCCGCCCACGTTGTGGTGGCTCTTGATCTTCACCGCCACCCGCTCACCGGTTTTCGGGTCGATGCCCGTGCCCGCGCTCTCGATCACATCGGGATAGAGGGTGCCCTGGGCCAGGTAGTCGAAGGGACCGAGGCGCTTGCTCTCCTCCTCAAAGACGCGAATGAACTCGGTGCCGATCAGCTTGCGCTTCTCCTCCGGATCGGTCACGCCATCGAGCTTGCTGATGAAGCGCTCACGGGCGTTGATGTATTCGACGTTGATGTGGAAACGCTTGTCGAAGAACTCCACCAAAAACTCGGGCTCGCCTTTGCGCATGAAACCCTGGTCGATGAACATGCAGGTGAGCTGATCACCGATCGCCTTGTGCAGCAAAAAGGCGAGGGTGGAGGAGTCAACGCCGCCCGAAAGAGCCAACAGCACCCGCTTGTCGCCCACCTGGGCGCGCACATCGGCGACCGCTTCGTCGATGAAGGCGGCAGTGGTCCAGTCGGCTTCGCATCCACAGATGTGGTACACGAAATTGCGCAACATCGCCATGCCGCAGATGGAGTGCACCACCTCGGGGTGAAACTGCACGCCATACAGCCGGCGCTGGTGATCGGCCACCGCCGCTTCGGGCGTGTTGTCGGTGTGGGCCAGGCGCGCAAACCCCTCCGGCAGGCGCTCCACCGAGTCGCCATGGCTCATCCACATCGTCGAGCCGTCGTCGACGTTGGTGAGCAGATCCACCGGATCATCCACGTGCAGCGGCGCTTTGCCGTATTCGGCGCGACCCGCGGCCACCACCGAGCCGCCCAGCTGCTGCACCATCAGCTGCATGCCGTAACAAACCCCCAGCACCGGAATGCCCAACTCCCAGATGCCGGGGTCGCACACCGGCGCACCCGCCTCGTAAACCGAACTGGGGCCGCCGCTGAGGATGATCCCCTTCGGCGCAATCGCCCGCAGCTCCTCGGCGGTGATGGTGTAAGCCATCACCAGGGAAAACACTTCCGTTTCCCGCACCCGCCGGGCGATCAGCTCCGAATACTGGGAGCCGAAATCCAGGATCACAATCGCCGGATGGCGCGTCGACTGGGAGGCGGCGTCGAGCCGGGGAGACGCGGTTTGAGACATCGACAACGCTGGGCCCAGGGGCATTCGGACCACACTAGGCGGCGCCCTCAGGCAACACCCCGCAGCGCCGTGAGCAGATCCAGACCCACCGGGCCCTGGCCGCAGATCTGGCGGGACCGATCAAACAACACCGCCCCTACCGCCATCGACTCCTGTCCATAGCGGGCCAGGTAGCGCTGGCTGCGCTGCTCTACCGCCGCGGCAATGCGCTGGCGGAGCTGATCAGCCCGGGGGCGATCGCGCTGGGCCACCTCGGCCAGGGCCGCCTCCACCGTGGGGGCGTCGTGCAGGGCCTGCAGCGCCTCACCCCCCAGGCCCGCCAGGGCCGCCAGGGCCGTGAGCACCTCGGCGCGGCCATCGGCCAGGTGGTGATGGGTGTGGAAGATGCCCCCGGCCAGCTTGATCAGCTTGCCCTGGTAGCCCAGCAGCAGCAGCCGTTGCACCCCCGCTTCCGCCGCGGCCACCAACAACGGGCCGAGCCAGTTGCCCGCCTTCACCACCAGCTCGAGCGGCAAGCCCAGACGCGGCGCCAGATCGAGGCCGTTCTCGCCGATCACCAGCACCAGATCGCCAGCGAACTGCGGAGCTGCCGCTCGCTGGCGCAGCGCCGCCAGAGCCGCCTCCAGCTGATCGGGGGCGGCACTGCGCTGCACCTCGGCCTGGGTGCCGATCAGGGCCAGGCCCTCCACCACCCCGAAGGCGGCGTTGCTGGTGCGCTCCGCCAGCCGGCGTCCCTCGGGAATCACCACCTGCAGCTCCAAACGACGCCCCGGCGGCACAAGGGGGCGCAGATTGGCCTCCAGCAACTGGCGGGCATAGGTCGACAGACAGGGCTCGCCGCTGGCCTGCAGCACCCCCACGCCCGCGCCGGCCCGCAAGGTGAGCCAGTCGCCGGGCCCCTCTTGCCAACGCAGCAGCACCCACAGGGCCAGGTCGCGGGTGAGATCGAGCACGCCAGGGCCGGGATCGCAGCGGGCGATGGCCAGCACCCAGCCATCCGCCAGGGGGGCAGCCGCCTCCACCGGCACGCGCCGGGGCTCGCTACCAGGTGCACCAGGGGCGGCTGCGGGATCAAGCCAGAGCGGCTGGAGCCGCTCCCAGGGTTCACTGCGCAGGGTCAGCAGGGCTGCCCTCGCCGCCGCCGTGAGCCACACCGGCACGGTGTAGCCCCCGGTGTAACCCCCGGTGAAATCCCCGGCGGTGTTCTGGGGTTGGATCGACTCGGCCAAGGGCCTGGGGAGCACTGTTTTTTATGGTGGTCGATTGTGCGGTCCGCCGCCGCCCGCCGCAGCGCCCCCCTACCCATGCAGGACAAGCTCACCCTGATGATCCCCGGCCCAACCCCGGTGCCGGAAACCGTCCTGCAGGCGATGGGCCGCCACCCGATCGGCCACCGCAGCGCCGACTTTCAGAAGATCGTCAAGCGCACCACCGAGCAGCTGCAGTGGCTGCATCAAACCAGCAGCGACGTGCTGGTGATCACCGGCAGCGGCACCGCCGCCATGGAAGCCGGGATCATCAACGTGCTGAGCAAGGGCGACACGGTGCTCTGCGGCGACAACGGCAAGTTTGGGGAGCGTTGGGTGAAGGTGGCCCAGGCCTATGGCCTGGATGTGCAGGTGATCAAGGCTGAGTGGGGCCAGCCCCTCGATCCCGAGGCCTTCCGCGCTGCCCTGGAGGCCGACACGGCCAAGGCGATCAAGGCGGTGATCCTCACCCACTCGGAAACCTCCACGGGCGTGATCAACGACCTGGAAACCATCGCCGAGCACGTGCGTGCCCATGGCACGGCACTCACGATTGCCGACTGCGTCACCAGCCTCGGCGCCTGCAACGTGCCGATGGATGCCTGGGGCCTCGATGTGATCGGATCCGGCTCCCAGAAGGGCTACATGATGCCGCCGGGCCTGGCCTTCGTGGCCATGAACGAGCGCGCCTGGGCCGCCTACGAGCGCTCCGACCTGCCGAAGTTCTATCTGGATCTGGGCAAGTACCGCAAATCGGCCCAAGCCGACAGCAACCCCTTCACGCCCGCCATCAACCTCTACTTCGCCCTCGAGGCGGCCCTGGAGATGATGCAGACCGAGGGACTGGAGGCGATCTTTGCCCGCCACAGCCGCCACCGCGCCGCCGCCCAGGCCGGCATGAAGGCCATCGGCCTGCCCCTCTACGCCGCTGAGGGCACGGGCAGCCCCGCCATCACCGCCGTGGCCCCCGAGGGCATCGACGCCGAGGCCCTGCGCAAGGCCGTGAAGGAGAAGTTCGACATCCTGCTGGCCGGCGGCCAGGACCATCTCAAGGGTCACGTGTTTCGCATCGGCCACCTGGGCTTCGTGTGCGATCGCGACGTGCTCACCGCCGTGGCCGCCATCGAAGCCACCCTCGCCGATCTGGGCCTGCACAAGGGCACACCAGGCGCTGGCGTGGCCGCCTGCGCTGCAGCCCTGACCGGCTGATGTCCTGACCGGGTACATTGGTGAAGTGAAGCAAATTCCAAACGGCTTTACTTCACTTCTGCGGGTGTAATTCAGTGGTAGAATGTCAGCTTCCCAAGCTGAACGTCGCCGGTTCGAGTCCGGTCACCCGCTTCTCGTTCAGTACTGAGAAATCGCTGAAGGCCAAGCGTACGGCCGTTCTCGCATCAGCTGGCAGAAGGCCAGTGGGAACCGGGCGATGACAGGCAATGCCAGGGAGTGGCAGCGACCTTCTCACAGAGCTTCTCTCACGACTGCGCCATTGATGAGTCAGGTATTCACCTGCGCGGGGTGAACTCATGGGCCGTCCCGCAGTGGATCGTCCGGAATCTCGGCTGGGCCGAGGTTGTCAACTGAATTCGTCCCAACATCGTATCCGGAGGTGATCAGGGCAAGCCGCTTCAGCATCAACGCCCGGTCGCCTGACAGTGCAAGTACAGGGAAACAATTCCCCAGAACGGTCTCCAAAATTGCTGGAGACCAGCCGGGCACCACCCACTCGATCCAGACCTGTCCAGAGACCTTTCCAGCGACCTAGCTGGAGACCTAGAGTGTGGTGTATTGCCTTCCTGTCCCGCTGATGGCCCACCGCGTACTCGCCGAAACAGCCGTGAGCATCTCGGAACACAAGAAAAACCCCATGGCCACCCTGGCGGCAGGAGAGGGGATGGCCGTCGCGGTGCTCAACCGCAACGAGCCGGCCTTCTACTGCGTGCCAGCCAGGGCCTACGAAGAACTGATGGATCTGGTGGACGACCTGGAGCTGGGCCGCATCGCCGATGCCCGGCTGACAGACGGCCAGGAGCCGGTGCGGGTCAGCCTCGATGCCCTTTGAGCTGGCCTTTCACCCGGAAGCCCTTCGGGAGTGGCGGAAGCTGACGCCAGGAATCCGGGAGCAGTTCAAGAACAAGTTGGCCGAGCGGCTGACTGAGCCCAGGATCCCAGCGAGCAAATTGCGTGGATCCTCCAACCGCTACAAGATCAAGTTACGGGCCGCCGGGTACCGTCTGGTCTACGAGGTGCGTGACCATGAGCTCCTCGTCCTTGTCGTGGCGGTGGGCAAGCGGGAGCGCAATGTTGTCTACCAGCATGCCGATCAGCGCTGAAGCGCATGCCGCATGGCCGACGCCAAACCCTCTGATCTAGATCGGCTGCGCCGGGAGAACGCCCGCTTGATTGGGCTTCTGGAGGCCCACGGCATCGCCTGGCGATCCGGCGAACCTGCCCCAATGGAAACCGCGCCGATTGCGAAGGCAGCACCTGCCAACGGCCCCAGTTCCACGCAGGAGAAGGTGGCGCTGTTCCGGCACCTGTTCCGCGGTCGCGACGACGTCTACGCCCTGCGCTGGCAGAGCAACAGCAACGGGCGCTCGGGCTATGCACCGGCCTGCGCCAATGAGTGGCGCCCAGGCATCTGCGAGAAGCCACGGATCTCCTGCCGCGACTGCAACCATCGCGAGCTGCTGCCGCTCAGCGATGCAGAGATCTACGGCCATCTGGCCGGAGACCACACCATCGGCCTCTACCCTTTGCTGGACAATGACCGAGGAGGCCGTATCGGCGCGGGAGGCCCGCCAGCTGGGGGCGGCCCTGATCAGCCACACCTGCAACGCCACGCGTCAGCTGCAGTTGAGCTCCTACGACCGGCTGTTTCCCAACCAGGACATCCTGCCGAAAGGCGGCTTCGGCAACCTGATCGCCCTCCCGCTGCAGAAGGAACCCCGGCAGCGGGGCTGCAGCGTGTTCGTGGATGACGACCTGCAGCCCTATCCCGATCAGTGGGCCTATCTGGCAGCCCTGCGGAGGCTATCGGTGGCCGGGCTGCAGACCTTGATCCAGAGCGCCACCGGCGGTGGCCATCCCCTCGATCTGGCGTTCATCGATGAGGAGGACCTGGCGACTCCATGGAAGTCAGCGGTGCCGCTATCGCGGCTCAGAGGACCGCTGCCCACTTCCGTCACGCTCACCCTGGCTGATCGCCTCTATGTGGAGCGCTCGAGCCTGCCGCAGCCACTGCTCAATCGCCTGATCCGCCTTGCCGCCTTCGCCAACCCGGCCTTTTACAAAGCCCAGGCGATGCGCCTGTCGGTGTGGGACAAGCCGCGGGTGATCGGCTGCGCCGAAAACTTTCCCCAGCACATCGCCCTGCCCCGGGGCTGCCTGGAACCAGTACAGACCCTGCTGCAGGAGCAGGGGATCAGCTGGGAGCTGGTGGATGAGCGCCAGAACGGAACACCGCTGGAGCTGGTGTTCACGGGCGAACTTCGGGGTGACCAGGAGGCCGCCGTGGACGCGATGCTGCGCCACGACATCGGCGTGCTGCGGGCACCGACGGCCTTCGGAAAAACGGTTGTGGCAGCAGCGATCCTGGCTCGGCGGGGCGTGAACACCCTGGTGCTAGTGCATCGGGCGGAGCTGCTGCGCCAATGGCAGGAGCGGCTCCACACCTTTCTGGATGTCGCTCCTGGGGCGATCGGTTACATCGGTGGAGGCAAAGCCAAGCCCACCGGCCAACTCGACATCGCCGTGATGCAGTCGCTGGTGCGCAAGGGCGAGGTGAATCCCTTGGTGCAGACCTACGGGCAGGTGATTGTCGACGAATGCCACCACATCGCGGCGGCGTCCTTTGAGGCCATCCTGCGCCAGGTGAAGGCCCGCTACGTGCTGGGGCTGTCCGCCACCCTGGTGCGCCGCGACGGCCTGCAGCCAATCCTGTTCATGCAGTGCGGCCCCATTCGCCACACCGCCCAGCGGCCTGCCGGAGCGCCCCAGATCCTGGAGCTGGTGAGCCGCACCTAGCAGATCGTGGAGGAGGCTCTCGCCTGCTGGGGTGACGGCCGCAGCTTGTTGCTCCTGAGCGAGCGCACCGATCACATCACGCCGATCGCCGCTGCTCTGGCTGGGGAGGTGCCGAACCTGTTCCTTTTGCATGGGCGGCTGAGCGCACGCCAGCGCAGCGCCACCCTGGCGGCGCTGGAAGCGTTACCTCCTGATGCACCCCGCATCGTGCTGGCCACCGGCCGTCTGGTGGGTGAAGGCTTCGACCATCCGCCACTCAACACGCTGCTGCTGGCGATGCCCGTGTCGTGGAAGGGCACACTGCAGCAATACGCCGGCCGCCTGCATCGACAACAGAGCGGCAAGACAAGCGTGCGCATCATCGATTGGCTTGATCTCGGCCATCCGATCACACAACGGATGTGGGAGCGCAGGTTGCGGGGCTATCGGGCCATGGGCTATGCGCTGCTTACAGATCAGCTATCGATGGCAAGCGCCTGATCGAAAGCTTCCCAAGCTGAACGTCGCCGGTTCGAGTCCGGTCACCCGCTTCGGTTCGCAAACAGCTTTATTTCGCAGTCGTTAGAAATAGCGCCGGATTCAAGCAACAATCTGATACAAGCAACAAAGCACCTCAGCTCCGGGGCTTGATCAGTTGCAGCACCTGGGGACCCGTTGATGCCATGCGGCGTTCACCGTCCAAAGCCGCCAAAATGAAGCGCGCAGACTGAGCCAGATCCCCCTGTTCAGCCGCGAGCTGAGCCCGGGCCTCATGGTCTCGAATGGCTTGCTTCAGCTGGCCGCGACGCTCGTCAGGAATGGGAGCTGCCGATGGCGATCGCATGGGCGTGGAAAAAATAGCTGTCATCGCAACGCCTGCTGTCAAAAGTTGTCGCCAAGAAGGGCGAACCCCAAACCGTGGCCTGGATGGGCTCTCAGGCCACGGGATCAGCCATCACGTACCGGGCTCTTCCTGATTGCCACCCAATGCCGCAATTTGATCTCTCAGAGCCTGGGAGCGCTGAAGATCGCCGCGGGTGAGGGCCACAGCCAGGGCAAATTCTAGTTTCTCCAACTGATGCTCTCCCTCACCAGACGAGGGGGGAAATCCAGGGCGAGAAGCTTGGGTGAAACGGCTGGAGGATCCGTGCTGGGAGCCAAGGTGAGACGGACCCGGATGAGAAGCAGTGGGGTAAGCCATGTCCACTTTCTTCCCATTGTGACACCGCTGGCCAGCCCCCGTGTTCAAGCTGCCGTCGCGTAGGACACGTCCTCGGCCGGCTCTGCCATCTCGAGCAGGGCGCGGCAGTCGAGCAACAACCGCTCCACATTGTCGAGACTGCTGATCTCCTGCGGATCCCGTTCGACCTGGCGATCCAGTTGCAGCTCCAGGGCTTCCAGGCGCTGCTCCAACTTCACCAACCGCTGCGACAGGGCATGCACGGTGTGGGCCAGATCTTCAGCGTTGCGGCTGATGCGGAAGGACACGGACTCAGAAACCACGGTGCAA
Organism: Cyanobium sp. Alchichica 3B3-8F6; assembly: GCF_024346435.1. Lineage (NCBI taxonomy): Bacteria > Bacillati > Cyanobacteriota > Cyanophyceae > Synechococcales > Prochlorococcaceae > Cyanobium > Cyanobium sp. Alchichica 3B3-8F6. The sequence goes on from NZ_JAGQCZ010000003.1 coordinate 60,933, forward strand.
CGAGCAGAGGAACCGATGACAACACACCCAGCCGCCACGGCCAAGACCAAGCCAAGACCAGACTGCTGCTCCAGGGCTCGACCCAGGCCGGGCCGATCGATACGTTGGGGCCAGGTTGTTCGACGTTGCCCCCAGCCATGGCTCTGAGCCTGTCTTCTCCGCTGTGTCCTCGGCTGCGCCGGGCCCTGCTCCGCGTGGGCCTGATCAGCGCCCTTGGTGGTGCGGGACTGGGCCTCGGTGGCCTGCCCGTTCGGGCCCAGACAGCGGAAAACAACACCGCTGCCGCCAACGCCGGGCCCGGTGGCAAGGGCGCCCAGATCTATTGCTTCATGCGCAACAGCGGCAACAACCATCAGGTGAGCTGGGATGCGGCCTATGCCGTGATCAAGCGCCAGAGCGACAAGCTGTTCAAGACCTCGCCGGAGCACGCCGCGGTGATGATCACCGAAGCGGTGGTCCAGAACCCCAGTGTCTTTCCCGACTGCGGCCGGTATCTCGGTGACCTGTTCACAAAGCCCGAACCCAAGCCAGAGGCCAGCACCAACACGGCCCCCAGCGGCGTCACCCGCAGCGATCGACTCGGGCAATAGGTCGGCCCATGACCCATGGCGGCGCATCAGCCTGGCCGGCCTGAGCGGGCTGCTGCTCCTGGCCACGGGCTGTGCGGAGGAACCCCTGCCCCAGCGGCAGGTGCGCAGCGATGACTGTCTCCAGGCCGTGCAGCTCGACCAGCTGGCCGAGCAGATCCGCCGCTGCGACGCCGTAGTGGCCGCCTTCCCAACCAACCCCGCCCCGCTGAACGACCGCTATTTGCTGCACAGCCTGGCGGGCAACGAGGTGGCCGCCTGCGCCGACATCGCCCGGGCGGCAGCCCTGGCCCGCGCGCTGCCGGCCAACCGCCTCGACCCCCAGCTGCGCACCGATCTGACCTTGCGCCAGGAGCTCTGCCGGGAACCACGCCCCGGCCGCTGAAACCATTACCAGCGATCGATCAGATCGCGCACCATGGCCGGCAAACTGCGGCGCTCGAGCTGATGGGGGCGGCGCTGCAACAACAGGGCAATGCGCTCGGCCTTGCTGGCGATCAAGCCATCCACCAACTGATCGGCCACCCCCAACTGCAACCAGTGGCTGGTCAGGGCGGCTCCCATGCCGATGCGGTGGCAGCGATCTTCGGCCTGCTCCGCATCACCCGGCGTCCAGGGGCGCTCCACCAACACCACATGCCGGGCCCGATGCAGCGTGAAGCCCAGCCCGCCGGTGCCATAGGTGGCAATCAGCAGGGGGTGATCGCCCCGTTGAAAGGCATCCACCTGCGCCTGCCGCTGGGCCGGCGGCAGGGCCCCGGTGAGCAGTGCACTGGCGGCGAAACGGCGATGCAGCAACTGGGCGGTGGCCACGAAAGCGGTGAACACCACCACCGCCTCGCCCTGGGCCAGCAACGACGCCACCAACGAGCAGGTGGCCGGCAGCTTGTAGTCGGAGCCGATCTGGCGCAGGGCCGTCAGCACCGCCAACACCTCGGCATCGCGGCGCACCTCACCGCTAGCTGCTCGGCGGCGGTAGTCGTCCACCTTGATCTGCAGGCGGTGTTGAAAGCCACGGGCCTGGAGGTCGTCCAACGCCACAGGCCACAGCTGCCGGTGCTTGGGGGGCAGATCGAGACAATCCTGCTTGCGCCGATGCAGCACCAGGGGCCGAACCAGCCGCTGCAGCTCCTCGAGATGGCTGGCGCCACTGGCCTGCCAGAGGCGGCGTCCCCCCTGCTCGCGCCAGTGGCCCTGACAGAACACCTCCTCGAAGGACCGTTGGTCGCGGGCCAGGGGATGGCCGATGGCGGCCAGCAGTGGAAACAGCTGGGCCGGCCGGCCATTTTTCATCGGAGTCCCCGTCAGCAGCCAGATGGCCCGCAAGCGGGGGTGACGGGCCAACCGCAACAGCCCCTGGCTGCGTCGGGTCTGGCCGTTCTGGGCGTAATGGGCCTCGTCTGCAATCAGCACGGTGCCAGCCGGGGGCAGCGCCTGCGGCAGGCGCGCCCAGCTGTGCAGCTCCAGCCGCAGGCCGAGGGCCGCCGCCTCGCTCTGCCAATGACCATGCAGACCAACCGGGGCAATCACCAGGATGCGGCAATCCGCCAGCCGCACCATCGCCCGGGCTGCCGCCAGAGCGGAGAGGGTCTTGCCGAGGCCCATGGCGTCCGCCAGCACCGCCCCACGCCGGGCCAGCAACCACCGCACCGCCGCCCGCTGGTGGGCAAACAGCTGACGACCATCCGGCAAGGGCCGCTGCAGATCGGCCGCCGCCACCAGCTGCCGGTGGAGTGGCAGAGGGGGCAGCGGTTGCTCCATCCAGGCCAGCCACTGGGCCAGCTCGGGCTCCACGGGGAAGCAGCCCGCCAGCACCCGCTGCAGCGCTGGGGCGGCCTCCAGGGGAAAGTGCCAACAGCGCTGCCGGCCCGACCAGACGCCCCGGGGGCGAATCGCCCGCAACTGGGCCTGGGTCACCGCGTCGTAGGGACTGACCACCTCGATCTGGCCCGTCGCCCCCAACCGCAGCAGACAGCGCATCCGCGGAAGTGCAACCCTCGACACATTGACAGCCCAGACGCTGGGGGCAAACTGCCGCCAACCGAGACGCGCCGATGCAGGCCAGGGATGCGGTTTTCCTTGAAGATCTCTGCCCCAAGTTGCGCGTCAGACGCTGGCGCCAATCCCTGCATTACGCCACCGACCAACGCTGCATCTATTGCGGCGAGCGGTCGGAATCCATCGACCACGTGCATCCCCAAAGCCGGGGCGGTCTGAGCGTGACCGAAAACTGTGTACCGGCCTGCCTGGCCTGCAACGGCCACAAAGGCGACGCCGACGCCTTTGAGTGGTATCGCCGCCAGCCCTTCTACGACCCGCGCCGCGCCATGGCCATCCGGGCCTGGACCGACGGAGATCTGCGCCTAGCCCTACGCCTGTTGCAGTGGGCCCATCCCGACCAGCCCCAGGCGGCTCCAGGGCCTCACCAAACGCGACAGGCGTCCACCCCGTTGTGGCGCTGGCAGATGGCTTCCTGATCCTGGGGCCGCTCGGGGGCCAGCACCACCGCCACCACCAGCAACACCGCGGCCAGGGCCGCCGGGACCATGACACCCGAAGCAGCAGGACGCGACGGGGAGGCGGACAACGGCCCAGACTGGCTGCGCAGGGAACGGGAGACCCGGGCGATGCGGGGACGGGAGAGGGAAGCCGGAGTCAGAGAAGTGGGAGCGAGAGAAGCTGTCATGGCGAGCATTGCAAAGCGTTGATACAGATGTACTCATGACCCGGGAGCTTGTCAAGTCCGAGCGGCGGTTGCTGGTGATTGGCGGTGGCTACACCGGTGTGCGTCTCGCCAGGGCAGCCCGCCAACAGGGCATGGCGGTCAAGCTGACCAGCCGTCAACCGCGCCCAGACGCGGGCGGCCTGGCCTGGCTCCCCTTCAACAGCGATCCCGAAGCGCTCGTCCTGCCGCCAGCCGCAGCCCTGGCCGACACCACCGACGTGGTGGTGTCGGTGCCCCCGGAGCCGGGCTTGGGCGATCCGGTGCTGCGGCTGCTGGGGCCGATGCTGCGGGAGCTGCCACTGCAGTGGCTGGGCTACCTCTCCACCACCGGCGTCTATGGCAACACCGGCGGGGCCTGGGTGGACGAAACCGCCCCCACCCCCGCCCGAGCCGGCCGCAGCCTGCTCCGCCTCGAGGCGGAGCAGGCCTGGTTGGCCAGTGGGCTGCCTGTGCAGCTGTTCCGCTTGCCGGCGATCTACGGCCCCGGCCGCTCGCCGTTTGCGGCCCTACGGGCCGGCCAGAGCCGCCTGATCCACAAGCCCGGCCAGGTGTTTTCGCGCGTGCACGTGGATGACATCGTCGGCTGCCTGCTGCATTGCCTCAACCTGCTACTGGAGCAACGCCCGCCTGTGGTCAACGTGGCCGACGACTGCCCCTGCCCCTCCAGCGAGACCCTGGGCTACGCCGCCCACCTGCTGGGGCAAACCCTGCCGCCGATGGAGCGCTACGACACCATTGCCGCCAGCATGAGCCCCATGGCCCGCAGCTTCTGGGCCGAAAACCGGAGAGCCAGCAACCAGCTGCTGCGCCAGAGCCTCGGCTACGTGCTGCGCTACCCCAGCTACCGGGAGGGCTACCGAGCCTGCCTGGCTGAGGAAGGGGGAGCAGGAGCGGCTGAAGGCCGGGGGGGCGGGCAGTCCCCCAGATCACCAGGATCCGCCACATAGGGCAAGCCCAGGTCGCCCAGCAAGCGACCCCAGCGCAGCTCAAGCCAGCCCTTGCTGAATCCCGTCCCCAGACCCAGCACCAACCCCCCCAGCACCAACCAGCGCAGCATGGGCTCGTCCACCAGCAGCCAGGCCCCATCCAACCCCAGGCCCGTCCGGCTGGCCATTGCCTTGGGGGATCCCGCCGGCATCGGTGCCGAGGTGACCCTCAAAGCCCTGGCCCAACCGGAATGGACCTCGGCCGAGGCCTGCCAGCCCCTGCTGGTGGGCTGTCGCCGCTGGCTGGAAACCAGCTACCAGCAATTGCGCCGCCACGCAGCTGCCAGCAACGGCCTCGAACCGCTGCGGGATCCCGCTGAGCTCGAGATCATCGACAGGCCCCTGGCGGAGGCCTGCCGGCCTGGCCTCAGCACGCCGGCCTGCGGGGACGCCAGCTTCGCCTGGCTCACCGACGCCGTCGAGCTGGTGCAAAGCGGTCGCTGCCAGGCCCTGGTCACCGCGCCGATCGCCAAGGCCAGCTGGCATGCCGCGGGTCACACCTACCCAGGCCAGACCGAGCGGCTGGCCGAACTGACAGGCAGCCCGGAGGCCTCGATGCTGTTCACCGCCCTGGCGCCCGTAGGCCAGTGGCGCCTGAACACCCTGCTGGCCACCACCCACATCCCCCTGGCCGCCGTGCCCCTGCAGCTCAATGCAGCCCTGGTGCAGCGCAAGCTCGATGCCCTGCTGGCCTTCTGCCAGCGCTTCAGCGCCTCCCCCCACCTGGTGGTGGCCGGGCTTAATCCCCATGCGGGGGAGGCGGGTCAACTGGGCGGCGAAGAATCCACCTGGCTGGAAGCGGCCCTGGACGCCTGGCGCCAGCGGCATCCCCAGGTGCGGCTGGAGGGGCCGCTGCCGCCCGACACCTGCTGGCTCAGCGCAGCAAGCGCCTGGAGGGGCTCAGGCTCGGGACCGGATGGGTACCTGGCGCTGTATCACGACCAAGGCCTGATTCCGGTGAAGCTGCTGGCCTTTGATGCGGCGGTGAACACCACCCTGGGCCTGCCATTTCTGCGGACCTCGCCGGATCACGGCACCGGCTTCGCCATCGCCGGCCAGGGCCTGGCCAGGGCCGACAGCATGACGGCAGCCCTGCGCACGGCCCGGGATCTGGGCTGAGGATTTAAGCGCAACCGATCAGGCCGGCCGCACCCGCATCAGCACCTGTCCAAATTCCACTGGGGTGCCGTTTTCCACCAGGATTTCGACAACCTCGCCACCCACCTCCGACTCGAGCTCGTTCATGAGCTTCATCGCCTCGAGGATGCAGACGGTTTGGCCCACCTTGATGCGAGCACCCACCTCCACGAACGGAGGCTCGCCAGGAGCCGCGGCCCGATAGAACGTCGCCACCATCGGAGCCGTGACCTCCAGCAGATCGCCGCGGCTGGCCGCGGCGGGCGGAGGCGGGGCTGAAGGGGTGGCGGGCAGGGGAGCGGCCGCGGGCAGTGACATCGCTTGGGGAGGAGCCGCTGCGGCCTGAACCACCGCCGCCGGTGCCACGCCGGGGAGATTGCGACGCACCTCCAGACGGAAATCGTCGCCCTCGAGCTTTAATTCCTGGATGTCACTGTCTCCCAGAAGGGCCAGGAGCTGGTGTAGCTGGTCTTGGTTGAGCTGCATGGCGATCAGTTCTCCCGACCGAGGTAGCTGTCGGTGCGCGTGTCGATCTTGATCTTCTCGCCGATCGAGAGGAACAGGGGCACCATCACCTGAGCTCCGGTTTCGACAATGGCGGGCTTGGTACCGCCGGTGGCGGTGTCGCCCTTGACGCCAGGATCGGTCTGGGTGATCTCGAGCACCACCGAGTTGGGAAGCTCCACCTCGAGAGGCTTGCCGTTCCACGCCACCACGTTCACCTCCATGCCCTCTTTGAGGTACTTGCGGCTGTCACCGATTTGCTTGGCGGTGAGCCGGGTTTCCTCATAGGTGCCCATGTCCATGAACACGTAGTCGTCGCCCTCCATGTAGGTGTGCTGGAGGGTGCTCTTCTCGAGCACGGCCTGGGGCAGCATCTCGCCCGCCCGGAAGGTCTTTTCCACAACGTTGCCGCTCTGCACCGCCTTGAGCTTGGTGCGCACGAAAGCCGATCCCTTGCCGGGCTTCACGTGCAAAAACTCAACGACCCTCCAGACCTGGCCATCCAGCTCAATTGAAGTACCAGTGCGAAAGTCGTTGCTGGAGATCATTCCGGCAGTTCAGATCTGGGCGATTGTACGGCTGGCTACCAGAGCGGGCCCGACGCCGGGCATCCCGAGGGCTGGAGAGTTGTGCCAAAGTCCGCTCAACAACACAGCATTGCCATGGTACGGCGCCAATCCGGGTGGACGCATCGGTCCGGATGGGCGCCTCTATGGGCCGGCCTGATCAGCCTGATGGTGCTCCTGACGCTGTCAGCCCCCGCCGCCTGGGCAGACCTGCCCCAGGGCAATGCCGTCACTGATCCGGCGGCTTTGCTGCGCAATGCCCTGCCGATCCAGGCCCCCGACCTGCAGGATCTCCAGCACCGGCTGGAGAGCACCAGCGACGACCTCCGGGCCAAGCGCTGGCCAGCCCTGAACAGCACGGTGCGGCGCTGCGGCTCCCTGCTCGGCACCCGCAAGGCCGCCATCCTGGAGGGCTTCTCCAACGACACCAGACCCCAGGCCGCCACCCTGCTCGACCAGCTGGAAGACCAGCTGCAGGTGCTCGCCGCGGCCGCCGAACAGCAGGAACGCGATCCCTTCCTGGCCGCCCGCCGCGATGCCCTCGCCACGATCGGGGACGCGGAAGACCTGCTGGTGGGCCCCTTCCCCTTTGAGATTCCAGCCGAATTTGCTGGTCTGCCGCGGCTGCTGGGCCGGGCCACCGTGCAGCTCACCACCACCAAGGGCGACCTCACCACCGTGGTGGACGGCTACAACGCGCCCCTGACCGCCGGCGCCTTCGTGGATCTGGTGCAGCGCGGCTTCTACGACGGCCTGCCCTTCATCCGCGCCGAAGACTTTTACGTGCTGCAAACCGGTGATCCAGCCGGCCCGGAAGACGGATTCATCGACCCCAACACCAAATCCGTGCGCCGAGTCCCCTTGGAGATCAAGGTTCCCGGTCAGCCGGCGCCCTTCTACAACGAGACCTTCGAAGACCTGGGCCTGTTCAAGGCTGCCCCGGAGCTGCCCTTCTCGACCAAGGGCACCCTCGGTTGGGCCCACTCCGACGAAGTGCTCGACGATGGTTCCTCCCAGTTCTTCCTGTTTCTGTTCGAACCGGAACTGACCCCCGCCGGCCTCAATCTGATCGATGGCCGCTACGCCGCCTTTGGCTATGTGGTGGATGGCTTTGACGTGCTCGAGGAACTCACCGCCGATGACGGGATCGTCAAAGCTCGGGTGCTGGCAGGTGGCGAAAACCTCAAGCCCCAAGGTTGAAACGAACGGGCATGAAAAAGCCGCCCTGTGGGGCGGCTTTGAACCAGAGCTGATCGGCTCAACTCACTTCCAGTTCTTGGCAACGATTTCGGCGAGATCGACAACGCGCTGGCTGTAACCCCATTCGTTGTCATACCAGGCGATGACTTTGACCATATTGCCGCCCATCACCAGGGTGAGAAGAGAATCGATGATCGTGGATTCATCAGTGCCACCGTGGTCGCTTGACACCAGGGGCAGATCGCAGTACTTGATGATGCCCTTCATGGACGTTTCCGATGCCGCCTTGAGCACAGCGTTCACTTCATCCTTGGTGGTGTCGCGGCTGATATCGAGCACCATGTCGACCACCGACACGTTGGGGGTTGGCACCCGCATGGCAATGCCGCTGAGCTTGCCCTTGATCGGCGGGTAGACCAACGCCACAGCCTGGGCGGCCCCGGTGCTGGTGGGCACGATGTTCACCGCAGCGGCACGGGCACGGCGCAGGTCGCGGTGGGCCGCATCCAAAATGCGTTGGTCGCCGGTATAGCTGTGGGTGGTGGTCATCGTGCCCTTGATGATGCCGAACTCCTGGTCCAGCACCTTGATGACGGGAGCCATGCAGTTGGTGGTACAGCTGGCATTGCTGAGGATGTCCCAGTCTTCGTGGCGGTATTGATCAGCGTTGACGCCGACAACAAAAGTGCCGACTTTGGCTCCCTTACCGGGAGCCGTGAGAATCACCTTCTTGGCACCAGCTTCAAAGTGCTTGCTGGCTCCCACATCGTCGTTGAACACGCCGGTGGACTCGATCACCAGATCGACGCCCCATTCCTTCCAAGGAAGGTTGGCAGGGTTGCGGTCGTAGAAGGTTTTGATCGTCTTGCCGTTGACAACGATCGTGTCTTGGGTCGTGGTGACGTCAACGCCCCGCAGGGGGCCCAGCATCGAGTCGTACTTGAGCAGGTGGGCGTTGGTGTTGGTGTCACCGGAGCCATTGATGCCCACTAGTTCGATGCCGGTATTGGCCCCACGGCTCAGCCAGCAGCGCGTGAAGTTGCGACCGATCCGGCCAAATCCATTGATCGCAACGCGCAAAGTCATGGCCGAAAACGGCAAAAGCCGCTAGCAAAGGTGGTTTTGGCTGCAGATCATACAGAAATTGATCCGCTCTCCCCTCTTGCAAACGGGGCGTTCACGACGGACCATGCACAGACGCGCAGCATCTCGTAAGGGTTTACGGGCCGTTGTCGGCTTAGTTTCGTGCTCACCGAAGCCCTGAACCGGAGTTGCCCTTGGCACCCCTGCTCGATCGCCACCAGCCGCTTCATTTCATCGGGGTTGGCGGCATCGGCATGTCGGCCCTGGCTGGGATCCTGGCGGAACGGGGCTATGCGGTAAGCGGCTCGGATCCCCGCGATCACGCCGTGCTCGACCGCCTGCGCCGGCTGGGCGTGCGGGTGTTCCTCGAGCAGAGCGCCGCCACCGTGGCTGCAATCCGCAGCGGCACCTCCGTCGCTCCCCGGGTGGTGATCAGCTCCGCCGTTCCGGAGACCAATCCGGAGCTGGTCGAAGCCCGTCGCGTGGGGCTGGCCATCTGCCATCGCTCCGATGTGCTGGCCGCCCTGATCAACAGCCAGGCTTCGATCGCCGTGGCTGGCAGCCATGGCAAAACCACCACCAGCTCTCTGGTGGCCACGCTGTTGGCCGCCACCCACCACGACCCCACCGCCGTGATCGGTGGCATCGTGCCCGCCTTCAGCAGCAATGGCCGCCATGGGCAAGGGCGCCTGCTGGTGGCCGAAGCTGATGAATCAGATGGATCGCTGGTGAAATTCCGCGCCTCCCTGGGCGTGCTCACCAACGTTGAGCTTGATCACACCGACCACTACCCCGACCTCGAGGCCCTGATCCATACCCTGCAGCGGTTTGCCGGCAACACCGAGCGACTGCTGGCCAACCGGGACTGTCCGATCCTGCGGGAACGGTTCAAACCGGCGCACTGGTGGTCGATCGAAACGTCTGAAGGGGTCTCGTTTGCCGCGATTGCCCGCGAAGAGCGTGGGAACGGCACCGTGGCCGACTTCTACGAAGACGGCGTCGCGGTGGGCTGCTTCGAGCTGCCCCTGCCCGGCCGCCACAACCTCAGCAATGCTGTCGCCGCCATGGCCGCCTGCCGGCTGGAGGGGGTGTCGTTTGCCGAGCTGCGCCAGGCCGTCGCCGCCCTGAAAACCCCCGGGCGTCGCTTTGATTTCCGCGGGCTCTGGGAAGGCCGGCTGGTGGTCGACGACTATGCCCACCATCCCAGCGAAGTGGCGGCCACCCTGGCCATGGCCCGCCTGATGGTGACGAGCGGATGCAGCTCCCTGCCCGTGGCGCCTCGGCGTGTGGTGGCGGTGTTTCAGCCCCATCGCTACAGCCGCACAGCCCAGTTTCTGGAGGGCTTCGCCGCGGCCCTCAGTGAGGCCGATTCCGTGCTGATCGCGCCCCTCTACGCGGCCGGTGAGGCCCCGATCCCGGGCATCAGCAGCGCGGCGGTGGCTGACGCTGTACGCAAACGGGCGCCGCAGCTGCCGGTTCAAGTGGCCGGCAGCCTCGAGGAACTGGCAGCCCAGCTGGCCAGCGCCAGCCGCGAGGGCGACCTGGTGCTGGCGATGGGGGCAGGCGATGTCAACAGCCTCTGGGATCGCCTCGGCCAATGGCAACCAGATGCTCATGGCAGCACGGCCGACGCGGACACCGCCCTGGCGGCCTGACCCCATGGTTGCGGCCTCCAGCTGCCCTCCCGCGCTGCGCCAGGCCGTGGCGCTGCACGCCTTCACCACCTGGAAAGTGGGGGGCCCGGCCGAGTGGTTCGCCGAACCTGGCACCCAGGACGAGCTGATCGCTCTGGCGACCTGGGCCCAGATCCAGGGCCTGCCCCTGCGTTGCATCGGCGCCGGCTCCAACCTGCTGATCGCCGATGCCGGGCTGCCGGGCCTCACCCTCTGCAACCGCCGCCTGCAAGGCAGCCGGCTTGAGGCCAGCAGCGGCCTGGTGGAGGCGGAGGCCGGCGAGCCGATTCCCAGCCTGGCGCGCAAGGCAGCCCGCCTGGGGCTCAGCGGGCTGGAGTGGGCGGTGGGCATCCCCGGCACCGTGGGGGGGGCTGTGGTGATGAATGCGGGAGCCCAGGGTGGCTGCACCGCCGACTGGCTGCGGACGGTACGCGTACTGGATCCCGCCCAACCCGAAACGCCCTTCGAACTGCCGGCCGACGAGCTGGCGTTCGCCTACCGCCACAGCCGCCTCCAGGCCGAATCCTGGATCGTGCTGTCGGCCTGCTTCCAGCTGGAGCCCGGCCACGATCCCGTGGCGATCACGGCGCGCACCAGCGCCAACCTGCACAGCCGCACCAGCACCCAGCCCTACCAGCAACCCAGTTGCGGCAGTGTGTTTCGCAACCCAGAACCGCACAAAGCCGGGCGCCTGATCGAGGAGCTGGGACTCAAGGGGCTGCAAATCGGTGAGGCCCAGGTGTCGCCGATCCATGCCAATTTCATCGTCAACACGGGCCAGGCCACCGCCGCCGACATCGATGCCCTGATCCTGGAGGTGCAACATCGGGTGATGGCCAGCCACGGCATCGCCCTTCACCCGGAAGTGAAACGGCTGGGCTTCCAGCCAGCCCCCTAGCCGACCCTTAGCCTGCAACAAACACCTCCCTTGGCATGGCTGGCTTCGGACTCCCCAACTTCGGTCAGCTCACCGAGGCCTTCAAGAAGGCCCAGGAACTCCAGCAGAACGCCCAGAAGCTCCAGGAGGAGCTCGATGGCATGGAACTGGAAGGCCGCAGCAGCGATGGCCGAGCCAGCGTCTGGCTCTCCGGCAACCAGCAGCCCCTGCGGGTGCAGCTGGCGCCGGAGCTGGTGGCCGAAGGGGCCGCAGCCAGCGAGGCCGCTGTGCTCGAAGCCCTGAAGGCGGCCTATGAGCTCTCCACCGGCACCATGAAAGGCCGAATGGAAGAGCTCACCGGCGGTCTCAATCTCAATTTGCCGGGTCTGGGGAGCTGAGCTCGCTGCTGGGGTCTTGCCCGTCTTCGGCACCCGATTGCCCGTCTGATTCCTGGTCTGGTTCCCCGTCGAGCAGTTGTTGGCGCTGACGCCGCCGGGAAGACTGACGCAAGCCTGGAGCCAAGCGCGGCTCCAACCCCTGACTGCGGCGACGCAGACCGGGCTCCGCGGACCGGCCATGGCTGCGGCCGGCCCGCTCGCCCTCCAGCAGCAGATCGGCGAGGCATTGGCCATACAGCCCGTACCGCTCCCAGTCGCAGCCCACGGCACAGCCCGGATCACCCTGGTGCAGGCAATTGCTGAACCGACAGGACGCGGAACCGAGCCGCTGCCGGATCTCTGGGAACAAGGCCCCCAGGGCGGCGGGATCAGCGGGTAGGCGCGGACGGTTGAAGCCGGGCGTATCGGCCAACAGGGCCCCGGGCGCCAGGGGGAAGAGCTCCACATGGCGGGTGGTATGCCGCCCCCGCTGCAGCCGCCCCGATACCGCCGCCACCCGCAGACCCAGCTCCGGGCAAAGCCCGTTGAGCACGCTGCTTTTGCCCACCCCGGAGGGGCCACAGAGCACGGCAATGCCCGGCTGGGCCAGACGCTGCTGCAGCCGCTCCAGGCCCTGGCCGGTGCGGGTGGACACCGCCAGGGCCTCGTACCCCCAGGCGCTGGCCCGCCCGCACCAGTCGTCGGCCACGTCTGGGGGCACCAGATCGGCCTTGGAAAACACCAACAACACCGGCCGGCCCGTGGCCTCGGCGGTGAGCAGGAAGCGGGTGAGTTGCAGGGGGTCGAGCGCGGGCTCAGCCAAGGCGACCACCACCACCACCCGCGCCACATTGGCCACCGCGGGCCGCTCCAACAGGCCGTTGCGGGGCTCCAGGGCCGCCACGGCCCCACGGCCTGCCGACCAATCGATGCCGTCAACCCGAACCCGATCGCCCACGGCGATGGTCTGGCCACTCTTGCCCAGCCGGGTGCGGCGGGTGCACAGCAACCGGCTCACGCCACTCGGGCCCGCCCGCTCCAGCTCGACCCAGCAGTAATTGGCCAGCAGGGCCACCACCAGCCCGGGTTCGCTGTGCCCGGGTTCAGCCCCCATGGCGCCGGATCCGCAGCCGCACCGCCCCGTCCTGGTCAGGATGGGGCTGGCAGTCGACCCCGTGGCCGGCACTCTCCAAGCCCTGGGTCACCAGCTGCTGGGGCTCGCCAGCATCGAGATCCACCTGGAGACAGCTGCCAGGGGCAACCTGCTCCAGGGCGAGCTTGGTGCGGATGAAGTTGAGCGGGCAGGGGGTGCCCCGCAAGTCGAGCTGGGCGGCCGGTTCGTCATCAGCGCACCCCAGCGTCAACCGAACAAACCTCCAAACAGGCCACTCTTGTGGGGGTGTTTCTGCCCTTTGCTGGTGTGGTGGCCGGCCAGCTGCTCCAGCAACTCCCGTTCCTCGCTGTTGAGCTTGGTGGGCAACTGCACTTTGATGCTCACCAGATGGTTGCCGCGGGCCACGGGATTGCCGAGCTTGGGCACCCCCTTGCCCTGCAGGGTGAGCACGGCACCAGGCTGGGTGCCGGCTGGAATCTCCAGCTGCTCCTGGCCATCGACCGTGGTCACCTCAATGGTGTCGCCCAGGATGGCCTGGAGGTAATTGAGGGTCACCTCGGAGTGGATGTGGATGCCATCGCGGCGCAAGCCGGAGGCCGACTGCACACTCAGGAACACATACAGATCGCCGGCCGGGCCACCCCGCTGGCCGGCGTTGCCTTCATTGGCGACCCGCAGCCGCGTGCCCGAATCGACGCCGGCGGGGATGTTGATCCGCAGCTTCTTGCGCACCTGCTGGAGCCCCTGGCCGCCGCAGGCGCTGCAGGGGTCGGCGATCACCTGACCTGAGCCTTCACAGGTGGGACAGGCCGCCACCTGGGTGAAGCTGCCGAAGGGAGTGCGGGTGGCGCGCCGCACCTGACCGGCGCCACCGCAGGTGCCGCAGCTGGTGGGACCGCTGCCCGCCTTCGCACCGGAGCCCTGGCAGGTGGTGCAGGTTTCGAGATGGCGGATCTGCACCTCCTTCTCGATGCCGAACACGGCCTCCTGGAAGCTGATGCTGAGATCGAGGCGCAGGTCGTCGCCCTGCCGGGGCCCTCGGCGCCGGGGGCCCGACGCACCGGGGGAGGCACCGCCAAAACCGCTGAAGAAAGTTTCAAACAGATCGGCGAAGCCGCCCATGTCGCCCATGTCGGGCATGCCACCGCCGCCGCCCAGGCCCGCCTCACCAAACTGGTCGTAGCGAGCGCGGGTCTGGGGATCGCTCAGCACCTCATAGGCCCGGCCGATCTCCTTGAATTTGTCCTCAGCGCCCGGATCCTTGTTGACATCCGGGTGGTACTGACGCGCCAGACGCCGGTAAGCCCGCTTGAGGGTGTCGGGATCAGCATCGCGGGCGATGCCCAGCAGGTCGTAGTAGTCGGCCATCAGCCGCCTTGCTCCTCAACCGGGCCGCTCTCCGAAACGGTCGCTGCACCAGCATCGGCCGGACCAGGGCCCATCGACACCTTGACCAGGGCATGCCGCAGCACCCGGCCATTGAGGTGGTAACCACGCTGCAACTCCTCGATCACCACATCTTCCGAGTGGGCGTCGCTCGGTTCGCGCAGCACCGCTTCGTGCAGGCTGGGGTCGAAGGGCTCACCCTCCACCCGCATCGGCGAGACGCCGAGCAGCTTGAACACATCCACCAACTGCTTGTAGAGGCCCTGGTAGCTGCGGTGCAGGCTTTGGGCCTCCTCATGCTGGGGGTTGAGCTGCTGACGGGCTCGATCGAAGTTGTCGACCACCGGCAGGATTTCGCCGAGCGTTGAACAGGTGATCTGCAGGCGCAGGTCCTCGCTGTCACGGCTCTGACGCTTGCGGAAGTTGTCAAAGTCGGCCGCCAGCCGCATGTACTGGCCATTGAGGGCCTCGTGCTCGGTCTTCAGTGTTGCCAGCTGGACCTCGAGCTGGGCGGCCCGGTCCAAACCAGTGGCCTCAGCTCCATCAGTCTGATCGGCGTCCACGGCCTGTTCTGAGGCACTCCCCGGGCTGGGCGGGGTCTCGATGGATTCGCCGGGATGGGAGACCTCGGCTCCCGGATTGCTATCACCGCTCATCGAGGTGTCCCCGCTCATGGCTGACATGGTCAGACTTTGTTTCTAGACATGTTGAAGCTCAGGGCCCACCTCCCACAAGCGGCGGAAGCCCGCACCTCCTGACGCCATGACTCTCACACCCTCGCGTCCTGTTCCTGAAGCCGCCAGCGAGGAGCAGCAACGCCTGGAGGTGGAACTGCTGATGGGCGAAC
This sequence comes from Cyanobium sp. Alchichica 3B3-8F6, assembly GCF_024346435.1. NCBI lineage: Bacteria > Bacillati > Cyanobacteriota > Cyanophyceae > Synechococcales > Prochlorococcaceae > Cyanobium > Cyanobium sp. Alchichica 3B3-8F6. The sequence continues at coordinate 75,995 of NZ_JAGQCZ010000003.1, forward strand.
CGGTGCTGGAGGACATCCAGCTGCAAGCTGTCGGCCAAGACCTGCTTCTGAGCGGCAAGGGACTGTGCACCGATCGCTGGCGCGAGCTGGGGGCCCTACCCCTCCACGAGTCCGATGGCCGGCTGGTCGTGGCTGTTCCCAGCCACTGGACCCCCCAGCAGCGCCAGGAGCTACGCGAGGAACTGCAACGGGCGGGGTTCGGCGCCGATCTCCAGCTGGCCTTGGCCAGCAACCTGACCGCAGTTCTCCACGCCAAGCCCTCCGCCACGAACGCCCCCCGATCCCTCACCCAGGATCTGGACATCCCCGGTGCATCGGACGGCGATCTCCAGGAGACCGCCGCTATCGAAAACCTCGAAATCGACGACACCGCGACAGCGAGCGCGAACGCCTCCCCCATCATCAGCTTGGTGGACCGGATTCTGATCGAGGCGCTGACTTCGGGAGCCAGTGACATACATGTGGAACCCCAGGAAAACTCCCTGGAGATCCGCTTTCGCCTTGACGGGGTGCTGCAGAAGCAGTTTGACGATCTGCCGAAGAGCCTGACGCCGGCCGTGACCTCAAGAATCAAGATCATGGCTGACTTGGACATCGCCGAACGGCGCTTGCCCCAAGACGGCCGGGTCCGACGCCTGTTTCGGGGCCGCAAAATGGATTTCCGGGTGAGCACGTTGCCCAGCCGCAACGGCGAAAAGATCTGCATGCGGCTGCTCGACAGCGGCGCCACCCAACTGGGCCTGGATACGCTCATCACCGACTCAGAAGCCCGAAAAATCGTGCGGAACTTGGGTTCCAAGCCCTACGGGATGCTTTTGGTCACGGGTCCAACCGGCTCGGGCAAATCGACCACGCTCTACGCCTTGCTGTCGGAACGCAACGACCCCGGCATCAACATCTCCACCGTTGAAGACCCGATCGAATACACCCTCCACGGCATCACCCAAACCCAGGTCAACCGCGAAAAGGGCCTCGACTTCAGCACAGCCCTACGTGCCTTCATGCGTCAAGACCCGGACGTGCTCTTGGTGGGAGAAACGCGCGACTTAGAGACAGCAAAAACCGCGATTGAAGCCGCACTCACCGGCCACCTGGTGATGACCACTCTGCACTGCAACGACACGGCCAGTGCTATCGCCAGACTGGACGAAATGGGCGTGGAGCCCTTCATGGTGAGCGCCTCGCTGCTGGGCATCGTCTCCCAGCGGCTGGTACGACGCGTGTGCCCCGATTGCCGCATACCTTACAAGCCCAGCCATGAAGATCTCGGCCGTTTTGGCCTCTTGAGCAGCCACGAAACGAATGTGAACTTCTTTCGGGCAAACACCCAGCAGAACAGCCAGGAGGGGTGCTGCCCAACCTGCAACGGGTCTGGTTACAAGGGGCGCGTCGGTGTCTACGAAGTTCTACGAATGAACGACACGCTCGCTGCGGCTGTGGCCAAACGGGAAACCACAGATGTGATCCGCCGGATGGCCCTGGAAGGCGGCATGAAAACCCTTTTAGGCTATGGACTCCAACTCGTCCGAGAAGGTCTCACAACGTTGGCGGAAGTTGAGCGCATGCTGTTGACCGACTCCGGGCTCGAATCAGAACGTCGGTCTCGCTCGCTCAGCACGCTCACCTGCAACTGCTGCGGTGCAGGACTGCAGGATGAATGGCTTGAATGTCCCTACTGTCTGACCAGCCGCTGAACGCCCCATGGCCGTGATGATCGAAGACCTGATGAGCCAACTGGTGAGAGATGGTGGCAGTGATCTCCACATCAGCGCCGGGGTGCCACCCTACGGGCGTTTCAATGGTCAACTCAGGGCCCTACAGGATGAACCATTAGCTGAAGAAGATTGCAACAAGCTGATCTTCTCAATGCTCAACAATGCCCAGCGCAAACAACTCGAGCAAACCTGGGAACTGGACTGCGCCTACGGTCTCAAAGGGGTCGCACGATTCCGGGTCAATGTGTATCGCCAGCGGGGGACCTATGCTGCCTGCCTGAGAGCTCTCGGCAACAGCGTACCCACCCTGGAAAACCTCGGTCTGCCTCCAATTGTTGAGGAAATGAGTCACATGCCAAAGGGGCTAATTCTTGTTACCGGACCCACCGGCTCAGGCAAAACAACGACCCTGGCTGCCATTCTGGAGCACATCAACCAAACACGTGCTGAACACATCCTCACCATCGAAGATCCGATCGAATTTAGCTACAAACCTGTCAAGAGTGTGATCCACCAGCGTCAACTCAACGACGACACCCGTAGCTTTGCCAACGCCCTGAAAGCCGCCCTGCGGGAAGATCCGGATGTAATCCTGGTGGGAGAACTGCGCGATCTGGAAACCATCCAGCTAGCCATCACAGCGGCAGAAACCGGTCACCTGGTGTTCGGCACCCTGCACACCAGTTCCGCAGCCCAAACGGTCGATCGCATGGTGGACGTCTTTCCACCCAGCCAGCAGACCCAGATTCGCGTCCAGCTGAGCAGCAGCCTCGTGGCCGTGTTCGCCCAGACCCTCTGCAAACGCCACAACCCAAGTCCTGGTCAATTTGGACGGGTGATGGCCCAGGAAATCATGATCAACACGCCGGCCACCGCCAACCTGATTCGGGAGGGCAAAACGGCTCAGCTCTACTCCCAGATCCAGACCGGTGGCCAGCTCTCCATGCAAACCCTTGAAAAAGCCCTGGGCGATCTGGTGCTCAGCAACCAGGTGACCATGGACGAAGCCCTGCTGAAAACCTCTCGGCCCGAGGAACTCAAACGCCTCGTGACCCAACTGAGCTGATCTTCGGCCACCCCCAGAGCCATGGCCACATTCATCGCCACCTACATCAATCCCCAGGGCAAGTCGGCGCTGATCGACGTTGAGGCAGCCGATCCAATCCAGGCCAAACGCAGCCTGCGCCTGCGGGGCATTCGAGCCACCAAAATCAAAGTCAAACCAAATGCGACCGCCACCAGCTCAAGTGCAGCTGCCCAACTGAACAACAAGCTGAGGTTTTCCAAGCTGAATGAACTGCTGGAGGCCAAGCCCGGCATCAAGGAGAAAGCTGTATTTGCCAGCAAGATGGCCGCCCTCGTCAATGCCGGGGTACCGATTGTGCGCAGCATCGACCTGATGGCATCCCAGCAGAAGATGCCGTTGTTCAAACGTGCCCTCCAGTCGGTCAGTCTAGAAGTAAACCAAGGAATGTCGTTGGGTGAAGCGCTGCGCCGTTGGCCCAAGGTGTTCGACAAGCTGAGCATCGCCATGGTGGAAGCCGGTGAGGCCGGTGGCGTCCTTGATGAATCGCTCAGGCGGCTGGCCAAGCTGCTGGAGGACAACGCCAAGTTGCAGAACCAGATCAAAGGCGCCCTGGGCTACCCGGTGGCAGTGCTTGTCATCGCTGTTGCAGTTTTTCTAGGAATGACAATCTTCCTCGTTCCTACTTTCGCTGAGATTTTTGACAGCCTGGGCGCCGATCTGCCTTGGTTCACCCAAATGATGGTGGATCTCAGCAGTCTTCTGCGCTCAACCTTTTCGCTCTACCTAGGGCTCGGTCTGATTGTTTTCGTCTATCTCTTCAGCAAATTCTATGCCACTCCCATTGGCCGTCGCCGGGTGGATGCCATCATTCTCAAACTTCCTCTGTTTGGCGAACTGATTCAAAAGACAGCCACAGCTCAATTCTGCCGAACCTTCAGCTCCCTAACCCGAGCTGGTGTCCCGATTTTGATGTCGCTGGACATTGTGCGAGAAATCACCAACAACTCCATCATTTCAGACGCGATCACCAACAGTCGCGAAGATGTTCTCCAGGGCATTCCATTGAGCGTGGCCCTCGGACGCATGAATGTCTTTCCAGATATGTCAATCAGCATGCTCTCGATCGGCGAAGAAACGGGCGAGATGGATGCCATGCTCTCCAAGGTTGCCGACTTCTACGAAGACGAAGTGGAGGCCATTGTCAAAGCCCTCACCTCGATGTTGGAGCCAGCCATGATCGTGCTAGTGGGCGGAATCGTTGGCTCCATTCTTCTGGCAATGTATATGCCCATGTTTGCCGTTTTTGAAAATATCAAATAGTGCTGGGGGTTATTCAGTTGCCAGAGCCTGACCGGCCAGCCAACCACTGCTCCAGCAGTGCTGAAAGTTGAATCCCCCGGTCACGCCATCCACATCCAGCAGTTCACCCGCCAGGTAGAGGCCGGCGTGCTGGCGGCTCTCCATCGTCGCGAGATTCACCTCCCCCAAGGGAATGCCGCCCGCCGTCACGAATTCCTCGCCGAAGGGGCCCCGTCCCGTGACCGCCACCCGGGTGTCGCGCAGCGCCGTGATCAGCAGCTGCTGGTGTCGCTTGGCCAGGTCGGCCCAGCGCTGCTGGGGATCGAGGCCATGGCGCTGCAGCAGGGCCAGCCAGAGGCGCCGGCTGAGGGCGGGCCAGGGCCGCCAATTGGCCAGCTGCCGCTTGGCCTGAACCCGCTTCGCTTCGGCAAACAGGGCGTCGAGATCCTGCTGGGACTGGCCGCCGCTCCAGTCGAGCCGCAACTCCCCCCGGTAGCCGGCGGCCTTGAGGGCCCGGGCGGCAAAGGCGGTGAGACGCAGGGTGGCCGGACCGGACAACCCCCAGTGGGTGATCAGCACCGGCCCGCGCTGGCGGAAACACTGTTCAGCGCCACCGCCGCCGGCTTGCGGATCCGCTGGCAGATGCAGGGCCAGCTCCACGGGATCCATCACCACTCCCGCCAACTCCAGCAGGGGATCGCCCGCCAGAGCGAGCGTGAACAGCGACGGCACGGGCGACACCAGCCCATGGCCGAGGGCGGCGGCAAGCTGGCGGCCGCTGGGGTGACTCCCCGTGGCCAACACCAGCCGATCGGCGGCCATCGTCTGGCCACCGCGCAGCCGCAAGTCAAAACCGCTCCCAGCCCGGGGACTGGCCTGCTGCAGCGCCACCCCGGTGTGCAGCTGCACGCCGGCCTGCAGGGCCGCCCGGCGCAGGGTGGCGACCACCGACTCGGAGCGGTTGGAGCGAGGGAACAGCCGGCCGTCGGCCTCCTCCACCAGCTCCAGGCCGTGCGCGTCGAACCAGGCCACCGCATCGCCCGTGGCGAAGCGAGAGAACGGGCCCCGCAGGGCCTGGCCGCCGCGGGGGTAGTGACCCACCAGCGCCCGCGGATCCCAGCAGGCATGGGTGACATTGCAGCGCCCGCCGCCACTGATCAACACCTTGTGCAGCGGCTCGGCGGTGGCCTCGAGCAGAACAATGTTGCGGACGCCCGCCTCAGCGGCTGCGATGGCGGCCATGAATCCGGCGGCGCCACCACCTGCCACCACCACGGCGGCATGGCTCGGGAGGCTCACGGAGCAGCAGGGCGGGGGACACGGGTGGGCAGCATGGGGTGATGGGCCAGACCGATCCAGCCAGCTTTCGCTTCAGTGTGGCTCCGATGATGGACTACACAGATCGGCACTTCCGGGTGTTGATGCGGCAGATCACCCGGCGCAGCCTGCTGTACACCGAAATGGTGGTGGCCCAGGCCCTGCACCACGCCCGCCTGGAACCCGGAGCCAGCGCGCCGGGGGGCCGGCTGGAGCGGCTCCTGGGCTTCGATCCGATCGAGAAACCCCTGGCCCTGCAGGTGGGCGGAGATGATCCGGCCTTGCTGGCGGAGGCCGCCCAGCTGGCGGCCGACTGGGGCTACGACGAAATCAACCTCAACGTGGGCTGCCCCAGCGAAAAAGTCCAGAAGGGTCGCTTCGGAGCCTGCCTGATGGCCGAACCCGACCAAGTGGCACGCGGCGTCGCCGCCATGGCCGCCGCCAGCCCACTGCCGGTGACGGTGAAACACCGGATTGGCATCGACGACCGCGACTCCTACGCCGAGCTGCTGGCCTTCGTGGATGCGGTGGCTGCCGCGGGAGCTCAGCGCTTTGCGGTGCACGCGCGCAAGGCGTGGCTGGAGGGGCTGGATCCCAAGCAAAACCGCACGATTCCGCCCCTGCGTTACGACATCGTGCACCAGCTCAAACGGGATCGGGCCGGGCTGACCATCGAACTCAACGGGGGCCTGGAGAGCCTGGAGAGCTGTTTGACACACCTGGAGCAGCTGGATGGGGCCATGGTGGGCCGGGCCGCCTATGCCCATCCCCTGCAGTGGGCTGCAGTGGATCAGCGGGTGTTCGCCGACACCAGCCGGCCTCCGGCCAGCGCTTCGCACGTGGTGCGCGGGCTGATTCCCTACGCCGAGCAGTGGCGCAGCCGGGGCGAGCGGCTCTGGCCGATCGCGCGCCACCTGGTGCACGTGGTGGAGGGTGTGAACGGCGCCCGGCGCTGGCGCCAGCAGCTCACCCAAGCCGCCGGAGACCGGCAGGCCGGTGCTGAGGTGCTGGAGGCCGCCGCTCGGGCCCTGGAGGAACGGGGGTATTAACCCTCGGCGCTGCCACTGCGGCGGCGCCGGGTGCGGCCGGCATCAAAGCCATCGCTCGGCGCAGCACTGCCAGCGCCGTAGCTGCGGTCTTCCCAGCCCCGAGCCCCTGAACCCCGATCTCCACCACCACCGGCACCGGCGTAGCCCCCGCCGCTATCTCCGCGGTTGTAGCCCCCGCCGCCGCCATAACCACCAGCGCCTGCATAGCCGCCGCCACCGCCGTAGCCACCACGACGCTGACCTCCTCCTCCTCCGCCACCACCAGCTCCCCGGGGCTCCGCCTTGTTGATGCGCAGGGGGCGGCCCATCAGCTCGGCGCCTTGCAGCGAATCAATGGCTTTGCTTTCCGCGGTGTCATCCGACATTTCCACAAACGCAAAACCACGCTTGCGCCCGGTCTCGCGTTCGAGGGGCAGCGAACAGTTGACCACTTCACCGAAGGGTGCAAACAATTCCGCTACGTCGTCCTGCTCAGCGCGGAAGGGAAGGTTGCCGACAAAAATGCTCACGAACCAGAGGGGCCGCTAACCAAAACAGCCTAAGACCCCCGGCGAGGCCTACTTCCCCTCAGGGGGCAACACGGATCCGGATTCGCTGCAACTGCTGCTGAACCTGCTCGAAACCGGTGCCGCCCTCACTGCGGCGGGCCGCCACCACCTGCTGGGGAGTGATGGCGGCGTAGATGTCGGCTTCAAAAGCAGGATGGAGCTGCTGCCAGCGCTCCAGCGGCAGGTCCCGCAGCAAAATCCCCTCCGCCAGACATCCCTTCACCAGGCCGCCGACCAGTTGATAGGCCTCGCGGAAGGGCACACCCTTCGCCACCAGATAGTCGGCCACATCGGTGGCATTGGAGAAATCCGCCGCCACCGCCGCCTCCAGCCGCTGGGGCCGAAACTCCAGACCTTCCTCAAACAGAATCGCCATCGCCTCCAGGCAATCAAGACAGGTGCGCACCCCATCGAACAGGGCTTCCTTGTCCTCCTGGAAGTCCTTGTTGTAGGCAAGGGGCAGGCCCTTGATCATGGTGAGCAGCCCCATCAGGTGGCCGAACACGCGGCCGCTCTTGCCCCGCACCAGCTCCGGAACGTCGGGGTTCTTTTTCTGGGGCATCAGGCTGCTGCCGGTGGCGCAGCGGTCGGTGAGGCCCACGAAGCCGAACTCCTCGGAAGCCCAGAGAATCACCTCCTCACTGAGGCGGCTGAGGTGCACCAACACCAGGCTGGCGGCCGCCATGAACTCCACCGCAAAATCCCGGTCGCTGACCGCATCGAGGCTGTTGGCGTAGATGGCCTCGAAGCCCAGCTCCTCGGCCGTCTGGCGCCGATCGATCGGCACGGGAGTGCCGGCCAGGGCCGCCGCCCCCAGCGGGCAGATGTTGACCCTCTGGCGTACATCGGCAAACCGGGAGCGATCCCGCTCTGCCATCTCGATGTAGGCCAGCAGGTGGTGGGCCAGGCACACCGGCTGGGCCCGCTGCAGGTGGGTGTAGCCGGGGATTAAAACGCTGCTGTGACGCTCGGCCTGGGCCAGCAGGGCCCGCTCAAAACGCAGCAGCGCCGCATCGATGGCGTCGATCTGGCCCCGCAACCAAAGGCGCAGATCAGTGCCCACCTGGTCGTTGCGGGAGCGGCCGGTGTGGAGCTTTTTGCCCAGGGGCCCCAGGAGCTCGATCAGGCGCCGCTCCACGGCGAAATGGACGTCTTCGGCCTCCAGCCCTGGGTTGAAGTCACCCCTGGCGGCTTCAGCGCGGATCGCCTCCAACCCCTCGATCAACCGGCTGGCTTCGTCCTCGGCAATCACGCCACAGCGACCCAGCATGCGGGCATGGGCGATCGAGCCATCGAGGTCCTGCTGCAACAACGTGATGTCGAAGCCGATCGAGGCGTTGAAACGCTCGATGGCCGGATGCAGACCCTGCTCGAAGCGCTGGCTCCAGGTGGAGGCGGTGGAATCAACGGCCATTCGGGACTTGGCAAGCTGCGCGGGGCAGAAGGTTTGCTTCGCAGGCAATCAGCTTGGCAGGGAGGGCAGCATCACCTCCTCCCGCACCTTGAGCACCACCATCGAGGCGTCATCGTCGAGCTGCCGATCGGCCCCCACAAAACGATCGAGCCGGGCGAACAGCTGATCGAGAATCCCCTGGGCGCCGATGCCGGAGCGGCAGGCCCCCTGCAGGTGCCGCACCAACCGCTCCTCGTCGAAACGGTCGCCACTGAAGCCCGTGGCTTCCGTCACGCCATCGGTGTAATAGAGCAGGACATCGCCTGGATCGAGCACGGTCTGCTCGAGCCCGTAATCGGCTTCGCTCTGCAAACCGATCAGCAGCCCGGGGGCATCGAGGCGCTCCACCTGGTTGCGCTGGCGGCGCCAGATCAAGGGCGGATTGTGGGCCGCATTGGCAAAGCGCAGCAGGCGGGTGCGGGGGTCGTAGTCGGAATAGAACAGGGTGACGAACCGGTGCGACTGGGCCAGGTCCTCCTGGGCCAGCTGGTTGAGGTCGTGGAGGATCCGCTCGGGGGAGTGGCCGCTCAGCACCTCGGCCCGCAACATGCCGCGCAGCAGGGTCATCAGCAGGCCGGCCGGCACTCCCTTGCCCATCACGTCCCCCATCACCAGAGCCCAGCGAGCCTGCTCACGGCGGCGGCCCAACAGCTGGGGCCGGGTGGGGATGAAGTCGTAGTAATCACCCCCCACCTGGAAGGCGGGGCGGCAGCGGGCCGCCAGCTCCACGCCGTCGATCAGCGGACAGCGATCCGGCAACAGCTGGGCCTGGATCTCGGCGCCAATGCTGAGCTGACGGTCCAAGCGCTCGTGGCGCCGCATGGTTTGCAGCAGCGCCTCGTTTTCCAGGGCCACGGCGGTGAGATCGGCCACCAGCTGCAGGTGGCGGCGGTGCACTTCGCTCCAGGCAAACCCCTTGCGGCCACTGAAGACATACAAACGACCCCGCTGCAGGCTGCGGGACACCACCGACGTGGCAAACACCTGCTCCCCCCCCAGCAGCCGGCCGATGCGCTGGTCGAGCAGGGCGACCACCGCCGCTTCGCCGCTGAGGGCCGCCAGCTCGGCATCACCGAGGGCCGCCAACTGGCGCACCAACTCAGCGCAGCGCTCCACCGGGGTGGCCTGCAGTTGCTCGCGCCAGAGGCGACCGTCCTCGTGGAACACCACCAGCACGGCCCCTTTCGCCTCCACCAGGCGGGTAGCCACCACGGGCACCAGCTCCAGAAACCGGCCCAGGTTGGTGAAGCTGCGCAGGGCGAAGGCCAACGAGGCGAGCAGCTCCTGGTTGCGCCGCTGCTCCCGGTTGAGGCTGTCGAGCAACTGACGCAGCGAGGCCGCAGCCGAGAGCACCGGGGCGGCGGCAGACGCGGCCTGCTGGAGCGGGTGGGGGGGCGGCTTGTTGCTCACCGATTGCTCACGGGACGGCCGCGGCGAGCCCGCAAGATAGCTCTCGAATCCGGCGGTGCCTGATCGGCTTAACGGGCCAACAGGGCCTCCACAAATTCGAAGCTGTTGAAGGGCCGCAGGTCGCGGATGCCTTCGCCGGCGCCGATGAAGCGGATCGGCAGACCCGCCTCGGAGGCCACCGCCAGGGCCACCCCACCACGGGCACTGCCATCGAGCTTGGTGAGCACCACGCCCGTGAGCCCAGCTGCTTTGGCAAAGGCCATGGCCTGGCGCAGGCCGTTCTGGCCCTGGCTGGCATCGAGCACCAGCAGCGACTCCACCACCGCCTCCGGCGCCAGCTTGTCGACGATGCGGCGCACCTTGCTGAGCTCCTCCATCAGGTTGTGCTTGGTCTGCAGGCGGCCGGCCGTGTCCACCAGCACCAGCTCGGTGCCCTTGGCCTGGGCAGCACCGATGGCGTCGTACACAACGGCGGCCGGATCGGCGTTGGCGCTGGGATTGGCAATCACCGGCACGTTGCTGCGGTCGCCCCACACCTGCACCTGCTGCACCGCCGCAGCCCGGAAGGTATCGGCGGCGGCAATCAAACAGCTGTAGCCGCTGCGCACCGCCAGGTTGGCCAGCTTGCCGAGGGTGGTGGTCTTGCCGACGCCGTTGACGCCCACCATCAGCCACACGTTGAGCCGATCGCGTTCGGGGGCCAGCAGGGGGGAACCGCTGGCCCGGGTCGGGGCATCCAGCAGGTCCTGGAGCTGTTCCTTGAGGAAGCGCAGCCCCTCGGCCGGATCCACCACCTCCTCGTTCATGCGTTTGCGCAGGGCGTCCAGCACCTGATCAGTGGCCTGCACGCCCACATCGGCCCGCAGCAATGTGGTTTCCAGGTCGTCGACCACCTCGGGGGTGAGCGGATCGTCGCCGAGGGTGTCCAGCAGCTGGGTGACAAAACCCTGCCGGGTCTGCTCCAGGCCCTGGCGCAGGCGCCCCAGCCAGTCGATCTCCTCGAGCGACACCTGATCGACCCGCTTGCCCTGGGCCGCCAGCACCTCCGCCGACCAGGTGAAGGTGGTGTCGAAGTCGCCCAGGCTGGGCTCGGCGGAGTCTGCGGGGGCTGCCTCGACCGGAGCGACGGCAGCACTGGCGGTGATGGCCTGCTGGCGCTCAGCCCGCTGGGCGGCGGCCTGCTCCAACAGCGACAGGCCTTGAGATGGCTCAGCAGAAGCCGGCGCAGTGAAGCCCTCTGCAGGATTCTGTACAGCTTGTACAGGATCGGGACGGGAGCTGGACAGGGGCGGTTGTGCCTGGAGATCCGTCTGGAGATCCGCCTGAGGATCTGCCTGGGAACCGGCCTGCGGTTCGGCAGGGAGGTTCGGCGCAGGCTCCTGCTGGGCCTGCTTCTGGGCTTCCTGCTGAGCTTTCAGGCGGGCGTAGGCCTGACGCGCCCACTCGAGGGCCTCCGCATTGGGATCCGGGTTGGGATCAGCCGAGCTGCCTTCGGGCTGGGCAGCAGCAGAAGCCGCTGGGGTCGGATCATCCGGGGCAAGCGAAGGCCCAGATGCCTGGCTGGGCGGCGTCTCGCCGTCGGCTGCGTCAGGCCCGGTGCGATTGAACCAGTCGTACACCATGGCGCCCTCAGGCCTCCGCCACGGGCCGGGCGGCCGTGAAGCGCCTCAGCACGCCGTTAATCATGCGGCGGCCCTGCTCGTCGCTGTAGCGGTTGGCCAACTCCACGGCCTCGTTGCAGGCCACCGCGGCGGGGGTGCGGAAACGGTCCAGATCCACGGCTGCCAGACGCAGGATGTCGCGGTCGATGCGAGGCAGGCGGGTGAGCCGCCAGCCCTCCATCACCCCGTCGAGTCGGGCATCGATGGACTCCCGATCGCGCAGCACCGCCTCCACCCGGTCGATAGCGCCGCGGCGCACCTCGTCCTGGTCGGCTAGAAGCAACAGCCGGGGCAGTTCCAGGCTGGCGGAAAGGCGGTTGATGGCCTGCTCCGCCGCCGCCAGTCCGGCATTGAGGTGCTGGCGCACCCGCGGCAACTGCTGCTCGCCCTGGTCCTGCAGCTCACTGTCCAGCAGGTCCTGCTGGGCGGCCTGCAGGTCCTCAGCAGAGCGGTCGAGGGCCTCGCGCACGTGCTGGCTGAGGGTGGCGAGCACCTGCTGCAACAGACCCTCCATCGCGATGGGCTGGGCTACGGAGGAGGCGCCGGCGCGGTCACTGGTCTGGCCGAGCATCAGCAGGGCCAGTTCGCGCGAGAGGGTGCGGCTCTGCATCAAAACGACTTGGCCTCAGGAAAGTTGGGAGGTGCGCAGCTGAGCCAGCAGGCTGGAGAAGCTGCGGTTGGGCGTGGAGCGCTCGTCGGGATTGACGATGCCGGCGGAAATGATCGTGCGGAAAGCATCCTCCACCGAGATGTCCAGGTCCTTGACCGACCGCTCGGGCACCACGGTGTACCAGCCGGTGGTGGGATTGGGGGCTGTGGGGATGAACACGCTCAGCATCGGTTCGCTGAAACCAGCCTGGAGCGCCGTGCCGATCGCACCGGTGACAAAACCCAGGGCAAACAACCCCTCCCGCGGATATTCCACAAGCACCACCCGGCGAAACTTGCTGGAACTGCCCTGCAGGAAAGTTTCCAGCAACTGCTTGAGGGTCTTGTAGACCGAGCCCGCCAGGGGAATCCGCAGCAGGGTGCCCTCGCCAAACTCCAACAACCAGCGCCCGACGATGTTGCGGGCCATCAGGCCGATCAACAGGATGCCGAGCAGGGGCACCAGAAGACCCACCCCCAGGTTGATCAGCTCCTGCAGCAACGGGTTGAGAGTGTTGAACGGGTTGAACTGCTTCGGGATCGAGGTGAGAAACGCCAGCACAAAGCGGCTCACCGTGGTCGCCAGCCAGATGGTGGTCGCCAGGGGAATGACGACCAGCAGGCCGGCGATCAGGTCATTCTTGAGGTCGGCCTGAAGCCGGTCCCCCAGGGGCTGATCAGATTTGGGACTGGATTGAACCAACTGACAACCCGGACGTCCGGCCCATTCGCTACCTGTTGGCAACTTAGCCAGCCAGGCTCAAAGCAGGGCCACCAGGGCCGCCAGCACAAAGCCGATGGCCAGCACCACGGCGGTGCCGGTGCCGCCGTAGCGGCGCTGGTTGACGGTGAGATCCCGGGCGCGCTGCTGCTGCTGCAATTGGTCGTCGGCCTGCTTGAGCTGGCGCTCCATGAACGCCTTGGCGGCCTGCTGCTTCTGCTCGGCCGTTGCGGTGGCAGGGATCTGGCCAGCCTGCTCGGCCTGGGCAATCAACTGGTCGATCACCTGGGGGTTGTCCATCTGGGAGCGGGCCGCCGCCAGCTGGGCCTTGCGGGCCTCGAGCTGCTGGTCGGCCTGGTCGGAAAGGGCGCGGTCGCCACTGATCGACACCGGCACCGCCACGAGCATCGCCAGAGCCAGCAGGATGCTGAGCACCGCCACCAGCCAGCGCAGGGGCGTGCGGCCGGCGGCGGGATGGTCGAGGCGGCTGCCGAACAGCATCAGCAGCAGGCCCACCAACGCCATCGGCGACTGGGTCACCAACCGGTCCATCAGCAGCTGGCGGTAACCCTCCTCGCCCCAGTTCCAGGAGCCCAAGAGCACCAGCAGCTGAAGCACCAGCAACACCACCAGGGTGAGGCCGAGCCAGCGCAGCAGATGGCCCAGGCGGCCGAAGGAGGCAGTGCTCACAGGAGGGGCTCGCGGCAGATTGAGGAGACGGCGCAACTGTACGGGCGATGACGCAGCACGCCCATCACGAGCTGGCACACCAGCTCAAAGAGCAGGCCCGGCAGCTGGGGTTTGACCCGGTGGGCCTCGCCGCCGTGCCCGCCGGGGAGCGCCTAAGCCTGCGGACGGCGGCCCTGGAGCGCTGGCTGGCGGCCGGCTATCAGGCCGACATGGCCTGGATGGCCGACCCGCGCCGGCGCGCGGTGGAGCAGCTGTTGCCGGGGGTGCGCAGCCTGCTGGCGGTGGGGCTCAACTACTACGTGGCGGCCGAGCGCGCCCCCGGCTCCCTGAAGGTGGCCCGCTACGGCTGGGGCCGCGACTACCACCGGCTGATCGAGGGGCGGCTGCGCCGGCTGGGCCGCTGGCTGGAGCAGCAGGTGCCCGGGGTGCGCTGGCGGGCCTGCGTCGATAGCGCCCCGCTGATGGACAAAGCCTGGGCCGAGCAGGCCGGCCTCGGCTGGATCGGCAAACACGGCAACCTGATCCACCGCCGCCGCGGCTCCTGGCTGCTGTTGGGCCACCTGCTCACCAGCCTGGATCTGCCGGCGGATACCCCCGCCACACCCCTCTGCGGCAGCTGCAGCCGCTGCCTGCCGGCCTGCCCCACCGGCGCCATCACCGAGCCCTTCGTGGTGGACAGCCGCCGCTGCATCGCCTTCCACACGATTGAGAATCGGGATCCAGAGCTGCCCGCGGCCATGGCCACGGCACTGCAGGGCTGGGTGGCCGGCTGCGACATCTGCCAGGAGGTTTGCCCGTGGAATCAACAACCGCTGGAGAGCAGCGATGATCCGGATCTGCAGCCCCGGCCCTGGTTGCTCGATCTGCAGGCTGACGAGGCCCTGCTCTGGAGCGATGCCGACTGGGATCAACGCCTGCGGGCCTCGGCCCTGCGCCGCATCAAACCCTGGATGTGGCGACGCAACCTGCGGGTCAGCCAGGGCGGCACTGCCTAGGCTGAGCGGATCTGTCCCCAAGCGATGGCACCGCGCCAATTGCGCATCGACCCGTGGCGCATCCAGAGGCGCATGGGCCAGTGGCTCACTGGTTTGACAACAACCCGCCTCTGGAAGGCTCACCGGTCGAGCGCGGTTCTGGTGGGTGCACTGGGGTTGCTGCTGACGCCAGTTCTGCCCGCCCGGGCGCTGGTGCCCTACGTGTACGTCCCCCAACGCCAGGAGCTGGAAGGCGCCGGTCTGGGCATTGCCCAGGCAGCGGCTCGATTGCTGCGGCTGGGCCAGGCCAGTGATGCCGCCCGTCTGGCGGCCCTCACCGTGCAACTGCTGCCCGACGACCCCCGCGGCTGGGTGCTGCTGGCCGAGGCCCAGCTGCGCAGCAACCAGCTCAAACAAGCCGGCGTATCGCTGGCCAAGGCCAAGCAACTGGATCCACGCAACCCGGGCATCTGGTTTGCCGAGGGCTCCCTGGCCCTTCGGGCCGGCAAACCCGAGGATGCGATCGGCCTGCTGGAGCAGGGGCTGAAGCTCGACAAAGGCAATGCCGGTGCCTACTTCGACCTGGGCAACGCCCGCATCCTGCTCGGCCAGAGCGGACAGGCCCTGGCGGCCTTCGAGCGGGCCTCCTCCCTGCACAAGAACTTCTGGGAAGCCCTCAACAACCAGGGTCTGGTGCTGTTTGAACAGGGCAAAACCAAAGACGCCATCCAGCGCTGGCGGCGGGTTCTGACCATCAAGCCCGATGCGGCAGAACCGATGCTGGCGCTGGCCGCAGGACTGTTCGCCCAGGGGGCGGCCGGCCGCAGCGAAGCCCTGGAGCTGGCCGGCAAAGCCCTCGACAACGACCCCAATTACGTGCTGGAGAGCTACCAGAAGGAACAACTCTGGGGATCCAAACTGCGCAGCACCACCCAGGAGCTGCTGCAACAGGGCGATCTCAAAGCCGTGGTGGATCGGGCCCTCGCCAATGCCAGCCCGGAAGGCGAGAGCAGCGAGGAGGAGTAAGTCCCGCTGGAAGCGGCAGCCCTCGACAGCATCTGTAGGCTGAGCCCCACCTTCCGACCCCAGACCACGACACCGGATGGCCGAGGAGCGCCCAGGGGAGCGGAGCGGACCGGGCAACGACCCGCGCATTCAACCGATTGCGCTGCACCAGGAGATGCAGCGCTCGTACCTCGAATACGCGATGAGCGTGATCGTGGGGCGGGCCCTGCCGGATGTACGCGACGGCCTCAAGCCCGTGCAGCGCCGCATCCTCTTCGCGATGCACGAACTGGGCCTCACCCCGGATCGGCCCTACCGCAAATGCGCCCGTGTGGTGGGCGACGTGCTTGGCAAATACCACCCCCACGGCGACCAGGCGGTCTACGACGCGCTGGTGCGTCAGGTGCAGACCTTCGCCAGCCGCCACCCACTGCTCGATGGCCACGGCAACTTCGGCTCCGTCGACGACGATCCGCCGGCGGCCATGCGATACACCGAAACGCGGCTGGCGCCCATCGCCAACGAGGGCCTGCTCGATGAGATCGGGGCCGACACCGTTGATTTCGCCGCCAACTTCGATGGCTCCCAGCAGGAGCCCACGGTGCTGCCAGCCCAGCTGCCGTTTCTGATCCTCAACGGCTGCACCGGCATCGCCGTGGGCATGGCCACCAACATCCCGCCCCACAACCTTGGCGAAGTGGTGGATGCCCTGATCGCCCTGGTGCGCAAGCCAGATCTCTCCGACGGCAAACTCCTGCAACTGGTGCCCGGCCCCGATTTCCCCACCGGTGGCGAAGTGCTGGTGGGCCAGGGCGTGCGAGACACCTACCTCACGGGCCGCGGCAGCATCCCGATGCGGGGTGTAGCCCACATCGAGGAGGTGCAACCCGGCAAAGGCCGTCACAAGCGCGGCGCCGTGGTGATCACCGAGCTCCCCTACCAGCTGAGCAAGGCGGGCTGGATCGAGAAGCTGGCCGAGCAGGTGAACGACGGCAAGATCGGCGGCATCGCCGACATCCGCGACGAAAGCGATCGCGAAGGCATGCGGGTGGTGGTGGAGCTGCGCCGCGATGCCAACCCGGAAACCGTGCTGGCCGATCTGCAGCGGCGCACGGCCCTGCAGAGCAACTTCGGCGCCATCCTGCTGGCCCTGGTCAACGGTCAGCCGGTTCAGCTGAGCCTGCGGCGGCTGCTGCAGGAATTCCTGGAATACCGGGAACTCACCCTGATCCGGCGCACGCGCCACGCCCTCAAGCGCTGCGAAGACCGGCTCGAGGTGGTGGAAGGCCTGATCAAGGCCCTCGATGCGCTTCAGCACGTGATCGCCCTGATCACCGCCGCCAGCGATGCGGCCAGCGCCCGGGCTGCCCTGCAGGTGCAACTCAACCTGAGCGAGCGCCAGGCCGATGCGGTGCTGGCCATGCCCCTGCGGCGCTTGACAGGCCTGGAGCAGGAGAGTTTGCGCAAAGAAGCGTCCGAGCTGATCGAGGAGCGGGGCCGGCTGCGTCACCTGCTCGACGACCGCACGGTGCTGCTCGACACGCTGGTGTCGGAGTTGAAGGCGCTGCGCAAGCGCTTTGCCACACCCCGGCGCACCCGCTTGGTGGAGGGAGGCGATGCGCTGGTGGCCCAGCGGGCGGCGGCGATCCGTCCCAACGCCGAACTCCAGCGCCAGCAGGCCTTTGCAGCCCTGGCCCCGGAAAGCCGGCTGCTGATCCAGGCGGATGGGGCGGTGAAGATCCTCAGCTCCCAGATGCTGGGACGGCTGCACCTCGATGAGGCCATCGCGCTGGGGGAGCACCCCTCCCCAGCCCGCCTAATCCTGCCAATTGCCGAACAACCGCTGCTGCTGGCCTTCACGGGAAGCGGGCGAGTCGCCCTGCTGCGCTGGGAATTAGCCGGGCAACAGCCGGGCAAGCTGGAGCGCTTCCTTCCCGACAGCCTCGAGGGAGAGCCGGTGGTGCAGGTGCTGCCCCTGCCCGCCCAGGGCAGCCTGGGCCTGCTGAGCAGCGACGGCCGCTTCAAACGGCTGCCCGTCGAAGACTTTCAGGAGTTGTCGGGGCGGGCGGCCACGGTGCTGAAGCTCAAGGAGGGCGTCAGCCTGCGGCGAGTGGTGAGTGGCCACGAGGGCGACACGCTGGTGGTGGCGAGCAGCACCGGCCGGATGCTGCGCCTCAGCTTCAACGAAACCGAATTACCGCTGATGGGCCGCGCCGCCCAGGGCCCCATGCTGATGCGGCTGCTGCCTGGGGAAGCCGTGGTGGGTGCCGCCTGCGTTGCAGCCAGCACTGCCAGCGCCTCGGTGCTGCTGGCAACTGAGGGGGGGCAGGTGAAGCGGCTAGAGGTGTCCAACCTGCGGCTTTGCCAGCGCGGCGAAATGGGTCAGATCGGCTTGCGACTGCAACAACGGGGAGATCGCGTGATCGACCTGCAGCCAGCCGACGCCGCGGTGCTGAGCCTGCTGACCGAAAAGGGCTGGAGCGCAAGGCTCGACCTAAGCCAGCTGCAGGCCGAAGACTGCAGCGGCATCGGGATCTCAATCGCCCTGCCGCCAGGCCAGGTGCTGCAGCAGCTGGTGCCCTTAATCCGTTAAGAAACTGGGTGCTCTCGCAAAACAGCTGCCGCAATGCCGGCCGGCTCGAGCATCAGCTTGCTGGAGCGCACCTGCTCGGGCATCTCAATCGGATAGGCGCCGTCAAAACAAGCGGTGCAGAAGTTCGCGGAATTGGCCAGAGCCGCGTCCACCATGCCCTGCTTGCTCAGGTAGGCCAGGGAATCCACCCCCAGATGGGCTGTGATTTCAGCCAGGGTGAGTCGAGCCGCAATCAGTTGATCCTGGGTGTCGGTGTCGATCCCGTAGAAACATGGGTGGGTGACCGGCGGTGAACTGATCCGCATGTGCACCTCCGTGGCGCCGGCATCCCGCAGGGCCTGCACCAACTTGCGGCTGGTGGTGCCCCGCACGATCGAGTCATCGATCACCACCACACGCTTGCCCGCCAGCACATCGGGCAGGGGGTTGAGTTTCACGCGAATTCCCGCCTCCCGCATCGCCTGGGTGGGCTGGATGAAGGTGCGGCCGACATAGCGGTTTTTGATCAGGCCATCGCCAAAGGGGATGCCGCTGAACTGGGAGTAGCCGATCGCCGCCGGGATGCCGGAATCGGGTACGCCGATGACGATGTCGGCGTCCACCGGCGTTTCGCGGGCCAGGGCCTCGCCGATCCGCACCCGGTAGCTGTAAAGCGACTCGCCAAAAAAGCGGCTGTCTGGCCGGGCGAAATAGATCATCTCGAACACACACAGCTTCGCGGGCTGCTCACACCACCGGCTGCAGCTGGGGTTGGGATCCCCCTGGCGGAAGTGGATGATCTCCCCAGGCTCCACGTCGCCATCGAAGGCGGCGCCGATGATGTCGAGTCCGCACGACTCGCTGCTCACCACCCACTGGGCCTCGCTGGGTCCACCGATATGGCCAAACACCAGGGGCCGGATGCCGTGGCCATCGCGCAGGGCAAACAGCCCCTCCGGGGTGCCGATCACCAGACTGAAGGCGCCGCGGCAGCACTCCGCCGCCTGCCGGATCGCGCGGTCCCAATCGAGGCCACGGTTCACCGCCTGTTGGACGGCAAAGGCAATCAGCTCGGAATCGGTGGTGGAGGTGAGCTCGCTGGCGATGGCGGCGAGGTCGTGCCGCAGCTCGCCGGCATTCACCAGGTTGCCGTTGTGCGCCAGGGCAAACGGCCCGATCCGGGTGTTGAGCACCACCGGCTGGGCATTGCAAACCTTGCTGCTGCCGGTGGTGGAATAACGGTTGTGACCAATGGCCAGATCGCCGGTGAGGCGCTCCAGCACGGCCTGGTCAAACACTTGACTGACCAGG
Source organism: Cyanobium sp. Alchichica 3B3-8F6 (assembly GCF_024346435.1). Taxonomy (NCBI): domain Bacteria; kingdom Bacillati; phylum Cyanobacteriota; class Cyanophyceae; order Synechococcales; family Prochlorococcaceae; genus Cyanobium; species Cyanobium sp. Alchichica 3B3-8F6. Next base: position 95,395 of record NZ_JAGQCZ010000003.1, read on the forward strand.
CCCATGTCCTTGTGCAGCCGCACCTTGCGGTTGGCATCAAACACGGCAATGCCGGCTGATTCCTGGCCGCGATGCTGAAGGGCGTAGAGCCCGAAATAGGTGAGGTTGGCCACCGGCTGCCCTGGTGCCAACACGGCGTAGACGCCGCAGGCCTCTTCGGGCTTGTCGGGGCGCTGGTCCAGATCGTGCTCTGCTGCCTGATCGTTGGGCTCCGAATGCATCACCAGCACAGGCCCATCAACGATCGTGGTGCAGATTCATTCTGCATGAGAGCGCCCGATCCACGCCCCACTCAAGCCGTGGGGGGCAGATCAACGCCCATGCGCCGCGGGATGGCCTGCTCGTAGCAGGTTTGCAAAGCCTGAAGACTCTGGTGGACCACCGCGCTACCGCCCTGGCTGATCACCAGATTGGCCGCAGCTGTCACCACACCAATCCGCTCGGCGGGCACCCCTGCAGCAGCCACGGCCTGCTGCCAGGCCTCGGCCTGATCAGGCGGCACACTCACGAGGATGCGGGCGCCGCCCTCGGCAAACAGCAGCCGATCGGTGCGGGCGCTGCTGGCGGGCAGCTCCAACTCAGCACCGAGGAGCTCGGCGGTGGCCATGCAGCACTCAGCCGCGGCCACCGCCAGGCCGCCGTCGCTGAGGTCGTGGGCGGAAGCCACCAAGCCCTGGGCGATCGCCTGACGCAGGAAGCCCTGCACCGAGCGCTCCAGTGCCAGATCGATCTCGGGCGGGCGCCCCGTGACGGCTCCATGCAGCCGCTCCAGATAGCTGCTGCCGGCCAGGCCCAGGCGGAGATCGGCTGGAGCCTCGCCTGTTTCCAGCGGCACCCCCAGCAGCCAAATGGCGTCGCCGGCCGCACGCCAGGCCTGGCCGCGCACCTGGGCGAGATCGTGCACCAGGCCCACCATGCCCACCACCGGCGTGGGGTGGATGGGCTGCATGGTGCCATTGGGCAGGCGGGTCTCGTTGTAGAGGGACACATTGCCGCCGGTGACTGGTGTCTCCAGGGCGCTGCAGGCAGCCGAGAGGCCGCGGCAGGCCATTGCCAACTGCCAATAGCCGGTGGGGGTTTCGGGAGAGGGGAAGTTGAGGTTGTCGGTGATCGCCAAGGGCTCGGCGCCCACACAGCTGAGGTTGCGGGCCGCCTCGGCCACCGCCGCCATGCCGCCGCGCTCGGGGTCGAGGGCCACCCAGCGGTTGGGACAGTCCACCACCGCCGCCACCCCACGCGTGGCCGCCGCCATGGCGCCCTCGCCCTGCTGGGGGCGCAACCGCACCACGGCCGCATCGGCGCCGCCGGGGGGCACCACGGTGTTGGCCTGCACCTGGTGGTCGTACTGGCGGTACACCCAGCGCTTGGAGGCGATGGTGGGATCGTCGAGCAGCTGCAGCAGGGCGTCGTTCCAACTGAGGCCGTTAATGCCCGCGGCACTGGCGGCGGGCAGCTCAGCCTCGCTCCAGCGCCAGTGGGCCTGGATCTCGGCGGGAGGTTCGCTGATCAGCTCATGGTGGTTGATCGGCGTGTCGTCGGCCAGGGCGCTGGCGGGCACCTCGGCGGCCACCGCACCGTTCTGGAGCACCCGCACCACGTTGTCTTCCAGCACCCGGCCCACCACGGCGGCCTGCAACCCCCAGCGGGTGAAACGCCCCATCAGCGCCTGCTCCCGGCCGGGCTTCACCACAAACAGCATCCGCTCCTGGGATTCGCTCAGCAAAAACTCGTAGGCCGTCATGCCGGCCTCGCGGGCGGGCACCCGGTCGAGATCCAGCTCGATGCCCAGGCCCCCCTTGGCGGCCATCTCCGAGCAGCTGCAGGTGAGACCGGCGGCGCCCATGTCCTGGGCGGCCACCACATCGCCGCTCTGGAAGGCCTCCAGGCAAGCCTCGATCAGGCCCTTCTCCAGGAAGGGGTCGCCCACCTGCACAGCAGGGCGGTCGTCAAGGGAGGCCTCGGTGAGCTCGGCGCTGGCAAAGCTGGCGCCGCCCATGCCATCGCGGCCGGTGGTGCTGCCCACGTACACCACCGGAAAGCCCACGCCCTCGGCGCCGGAGCAGACGATCTCCTCGGTTTCCATCAGCCCCAGGGCCATGGCATTCACCAGCGGATTGCCGGAGTAGCTGGCATCGAACGCCACCTCGCCGCCCACGGTGGGCACGCCCACGCAGTTGCCGTAGTGGGCGATGCCAGCCACCACCCCCTCCATCAGGCCCACGTTGCGCTCGTCTTCCAGCGGGCCGAAGCGCAGGGCGTTGAGCAGGGCGATCGGCCGGGCACCCATGGTGAAGATGTCGCGCAGGATGCCGCCCACGCCCGTGGCCGCGCCCTGGAACGGCTCCACCGCCGAGGGGTGGTTGTGGCTCTCGATCTTGAAGGCCAGGCGCTGGCCCTCACCCAGATCCACCACGCCGGCGTTCTCGCCGGGCCCCACCAGGATGCGCGGCCCGCTGGTGGGGAAGCCCTGCAGGAGCGGCCGCGAATTGCGGTAGCAACAGTGCTCCGACCACATCACCCCAAACATGCCCAGCTCGGCCCGGTTGGGGGCACGGCCAAGGCGGCGGCAGATCTCGTCGTAGTCGGCCTGGCTCAGGTTTTCCTTTTTCAGGGCCTCAGCAACCGCATAGTTGGGAGCTGCAAAGGCAGTGGAGGACGAGTCAGCAGCAGCGGCCACAGACACCAGGGCAAGTTGAACCCAGTTTCACCGAACGGTGACCCAAGCCCCGAACCGGACGGTGCTCAAGCCAGATCACCCGTGAAGTTTGCGGCGAGTCCCACGGTCACCCCGCGCAACTCCGTACGGGTGAGGTCCCCGCCTGTGTAGATGGCCTCCAGCCTGTTCATGGCAAAAATTCCAATGCCATCCACAGGCCCCCAGCTCGCACTCTCCAAATTCACAGGCTTAAACCGCAACTGCTTGGTACGCGCCCCAAGGATGCCAATCCGATCCTCGGAACCCAGTTCTCGGATCACGTCAACGCTGGCGGCCGCCTGAGAAATCTTGCGGGAACCGTCGCGGCTGATGAATATCCAATCTTCCACACCATCTGCGGAACTGCGGAAGAGGTTGCTACCAGAACCACCCCACAACTCATCGCCACCGCCACCACCAATCAACTGGTCATTGCCGAACTCACCACGCAAAAGATCTGGCCCGGGCCCACCGATGAGAATGTCATCGCTGTCAGTACCGATCAACCGCTGCCCCAAGGGAACTTTTGAAACCTCGAATTCAACGCCCCAGATCAAACGCAGCGCAGCCAGATCATTAGCACTGAAAGCGGTAGGCCAAACACCACCTTGAGGAGAGCGATAAGCCATCACCGTGTCTTCCGGAAAAGCACTCAACCAAGGATCACGACTTAGAAAAAAATCTCCATCACTATCATCAAAAGGATGCTCCAATCCGAGCGCATGTCCGATTTCGTGCAGAGCGGCATAACGCAAATAATTAGCATCCCGACCAAACGCTGGTGTATTGAGCATTACCTCCCAAAAACCACGGCCATCTACATTGTTAGTGAGAGCAATACCTAATGTCAGCCCGTCAGAGTCACCAAGATTAATTTCACTATCAAGATAAAAAGAAAGATCGGCAAAATCCGGGTTATTCACCAACCGAAAATCTAGATCAATTAAAGCATCTAACTCAACCAGGGCATTTAGCAAAAAACCATAAAGATCGTCATCTAAGTGCAGAGTCTGGATCGTTTGACGATCAAAACCGCCTCCATTGATCTCAGTTCGTCCAGATGGCCGATGCAAATAAACATCCATCACGCCATCGCGTACCACCTGCTGGCTGGTGAAACGCTGGAAGTCTGGTGAGATAAGCTGCTGGGGAGGGATCAACCGAAAGTTGAGTTGATCGGAAGTCCAATGGGTTTTGGATAGGGAAATCGTGTCGAAACCAGCAACTAGGCATCGGTAACACATCAGGTCTTCCCCAGAACGCCAAAACAGAACGTGGCCTAGACCATCACCCTATCCAACCTGCAGATTCACACCCAAGGGTCCCTCGAATCCTCAAGCTCGGTTGGCCAGCCGCGATCCGCTGGAGCATCGGGGTCCGACCAGCCGTCCCAAATTTCAGACTCAAGGCGCTGGTCCGAGCTGTCGCGTAAAAAAGCCTCCTCCTCCTCCTCCCAAGCATCGGCCTGGCTGGAGTCGTCCAGCGGCTCATTCCAAGGCGGCTCCTCCAACCACCCCTCCAGCCGCTCTTCAACGCGGCTGCCGGCCTCCTGCATCTGATCGCGCCAGCGGCGGGAGCGACGCAAGAACTCCTGGCGCACACTGGCCCGGGCCAGGGGAAGGTCGTCGAGGCTTTCCAGGGCCGTAAACACCTGACCAGGCTGTTGATCGACCAAGCGATCCAGGCTCAGGCGCCAGCGGCTGCTGCCGGGCAAGCGGGGATCGCTGCGGCTCACCAAGTAATGACGGATGCGGCCCGTGCGCAGCTCGATGGCGGCATCGGCCAGGCTGCCGATGGGCTGCTGACGGCGATCGAGCACCACCGCCTCAATCAGGTTGGGGAGCCGCTCCACCACGTCCTGCTCGGTTTCAGCAGGCTCTCCCTGCACCAGCACCTCCAGGTCGGTGAGTCCGCGCAGTTGGTTGAGCCGCCACACCAGCCGGCGGGAACCAAAGGCCGAAGGCTTGGACACCCAACCCAGCACCCGATGCACCGGTGGATGCATCCACACCTGAAAGCCGGCGCCGTGGTCGAGGCCCTGATCACAACGAACCCGCCGACGCAGCAGCTCGCTCAGCAGCAACTGCTCCGGAAGAGCCACCACGGTCAACTACGAATCTGAACGGGCATCACCAGATAGGTGAACTGATCTCCCTCCGCCGGCGTCAGGATTGCCGGAGTGGTGGGTGCATTGCACTGCAGCAGCACCTGATCACAGGCCATGGCCTTGAGCCCATCGAGCAGATAACGCACGTTGAAGGCGATCTGGATGGCGTCCCCCGTGATCGACGCTGCCAGGCCTTCCGAGCCACTGCCCACATCCTGAGCATCGGCCTGGATCAGCAACTGACCCGTGGCCGGTTCGGCACTGAGCTTCACCACGTTGTTGTGCTGATCAGCCAGCACCGCCACCCGTTCCAGGCCAGACACCAGGGCGCGGCGATCGAGGGCGATGGTGCGGCTGAAGCTGTCGGGGATCAGCTGGCGGTAGTTGGGGTAGGTGCCATCAAGGCTGCGGCTGGTGAGCACCTGATCAGCCCACAGGAACACCACCTGGCCACGGTCGTAGAACAGGCTCAGCGGCTCGGCGGACTGGCGACCGGAGAGCAGGCGCTCCAGCTCCCGCAGAGAGCGGGCGGGAACGGTAACGGCAAAGGGATCGCCGCCATCCCCCTCGACGGCGGCGCTGGCATGGGGCAGGCAGAGCACGGCCAGGCGATGGCCGTCGGTGGCTGCACACTCGAGGCCACTGGGGTCGAGTCGCAGGTGCACTCCGGTGAGGAGCTGCTTGGCCTCATCGCCACTGCTGGCAAACAATGTGGCGCGCAGACCCTTGACCAGGGCATCCGCCTCCAGCCGGATCGGCGTGCCGCTCTGCACCAGGGGCAAGTCGGGGAAATCCTCCGCCGGCATACCCCGCATCTGGTAGCTGCCCGACAAGCTGGTCAGCTCCACCTGTTCGGAACCTTCCGGACAGTGCAGGGTGATGGGGCTGTCGCTCGAGAGCCGCGACACGATTTCACCAAACAACCGAGCCGGCAGGGTGATGGCACCACTGGTTTCAACGCTGGCGGGCAGGCTGGTCTGAATGCCGAGGCTGAGGTCAAAGCCGGTCAGGCTGAGCCGACCGGTGCCCGCATCGGCGGTGAGCAGCACGTTGGCCAGCACCGGATGGGTGGGCCGGCTGGCCACGGCCCGGCTCACCAGCTGAAGGCTGGTGCTGAGTTCGGACTGGGAACAGACCAGCTTCATGGTGTGGGTGTCGAGAAGCCTGACGGCTGGAAACGGGGAGCCCCCACGCTTCCACAGGCCGGCTGATTCCGCAACGTCGGTGAACCGGCTTCAACAGCCTTTTCGATCATGGGATTAATGGATTCCATCAGAAAGAATGAAACCGTCGTCGTAGGGGCTGGGGGGAAACGGGGAAAACCCAGAAAACACTGGAGGCAAGAGGGATGTGCGGCTTCGAGGGCTGGGGCTTGTTGAACCGGACCTGCGGGAAAGATCGGTTTTTCCACCTTTTCCCAGTGTTGTGGAAAAAGAGGGTGCTCCATCGCTGTTCTTGGGCATGCGCTTCTCCCCGGCAGAAAGGAGTTTTTCCCACGCTTTCCCTCAGACGCTTTGCCAATTGGTTAGCCCCGAAGCGGCCGAGTTAGAAGCCCATCACGGCAGCCACCTTGGCCGTATCAGCCTCCAGGCCGGTGTGGAAACGGGCGTCGTTGTGCTCGATGGCCGTGGTCGGGTCCTTCAGACCATTGCCGGTGAGCACACACACCACCGTGGCTCCCGCAGGCACCTCGTCTTTCCGCTTGAGCAAGCCCGCCACCGAAGCGGCGCTGGCGGGTTCGCAGAACACCCCTTCACCGCCGCCCAGCAGCTTGTAAGCCTCGATGATTTCGGCGTCGGTGACGGCCATGAAACCGCCGCCGCTCTCGCTCCTCACATTCAGCGCCTTGTCGCGGTTCACCGGGTTGCCGATCCGAATCGCCGTGGCAATGGTGTCCGGTTGATCCACCGTGTGGCCGAGCACCAGGGGTGCCGATCCTGCTGCCTGGAACCCCATCATTCGCGGCAGGTTGCGGCAGTGCCCGGCGTTTCGGTATTCGTTAAACCCCATCCAGTAGGCGCTGATGTTGCCGGCGTTGCCGACGGGAATGCAGAGCCAATCCGGGGCCTCCCCCAGGGCATCCACCACTTCGAAGGCGGCCGTTTTCTGGCCCTGCAACCGGTAGGGGTTCACCGAATTCACCAGGGTGATCGGGTACTGGTTGGCCACGTCCTGCACGATTGCCAGGGCCCGATCGAAGTTGCCCTGGATGGCAATCACCTCGGCGCCGTAGAGCAGGGCCTGGGCCAGTTTTCCTTGGGCCACGTAGCCATCGGGAATCAGCACGAAGGCGCGCATCCCACCCCGGCGGGCATAGGCGGCGGCGGCGGCTGAGGTGTTGCCGGTGCTGGCGCAGATCACCGCTTCCGAGCTCGCCTCCTTGGCTTTGGAAATGGCCATGGTCATGCCCCGATCCTTGAAGGATCCGGTGGGGTTGAGGCCGTCGTATTTGAGAAACACCTTGACGCCCCTACCGATCCGTTCGGCGATCACCGGGGCTGGGATCAGCGGCGTGGCCCCTTCATGCAGGCTGATCACTGGCGTCTTGCCGGACACCGGTAGCCAGCGCCGGTAGGCCTCGATCAAACCGGGCCAATCCTGCATCGTCGGACGGGGTCCGAAGGGTCCCTTGCTCAAACGCCTCAGGGAACGGAGCAAGGGCACGGGTTAGAGCAGTGGCTGGGGTGAATCTACGGCGCGGCTCCAGAGGCATCGCCCCGCAAGCCGTCGAGCGGTGATTCGGAGAAGAAGCGCACCAGGTCGGCGATGGAATTGGCCTTGCTCAGCAGGTTCATCAGGGCGGGGATGCTCACCTCCATCTCTTGGGCCGGATAGGCCTGGAAAAAGGTGAGCGGCGAGATCGAACCGTTGCCAGCCACCACTCCCATCACCATCGCTGAGCGCAGGGCGGGCACACCAACCTTGGATGCCTTGAGCGGGTACACAATTTGGGCCAGACGCTCCAGGATCGCTTCACCGATCCGGGTGTTCAGCAGTCGGCTCACCAGGGTGACCGGCAGGCTGATCGACTGGTTCAGCAGCTTGGCAACGTCCTTGGGATTTTGTTTGCTGAGGCGCAAGACGTCGACCAGCAGCCCTTGGGCCTCGCCGGTTTGGGCCAGGTGCTCCAGCTCAGCCACGGCGATGGAGCGCCGGAAGGCACCACTGACAAACACCAGGTTTTCCGCCGCGGCCACCGGAGCCAGTGTTGCTGAGGGCAGCAAACCCATCAGGCTGAAGCCCAGGGCAATCGCGGCCAGGCCCTGACGCTTGCGGCCTGGATTTGAGTGGCGGAAGGCGCTTTGCATGCGACCCAGCCTACGGCGGTTGTTTCTGTAGTCAGGCCGGAACGAGCACATCGCGCACCAGCCGCACCACCCCCCGTTCCGCCAATCCGCGGGCCAGTTGAACCCCCATCTGGCGCAGTTGCGGTTCCCCAAGTAGTCGGGGCAAACGCCGCAGCACCATTTGGGGCTCAAAGCCCGGCAGCGCTTGAAGGATGCCCATCAACTGCCGCACCGGCTCGAGATCGAGCAGCGGTTCGTTGGCCTCGCTGAGCCGGTGGCGCCGCAGGCCCGGTGGTTGGAGGCGTTCCGGCAGGCGTTTTCCCAGCCGCAGTGTGGTCTGCCAGGCCACCGCATCCATGCGGGCCACCATTGCGTCCACCAGCTGCTGGCGCAGCAGGCCGCCGTTGGGAGAGAACAGGAAGCTGAGCACTTGATCGAGCAGCCCGTCCAGATCCAGCTGGGCACCCTGGGACGCGCTGGTGATCAGGTTGTCGAGCCGTTGCCAGCGGAAGATGTCGCCGTCGAAGAGCATCTCCTTGAGGCTTTGGCGCAGGCTGGGATCGGGATCCTCCATCAGTCGCCGAGCGAAATAGGGATAGGCGGCGCCGAGGATCTTGAACTCAGGATCCACGCTGAGGGCGATGCCTTCGAGCGTCACCAGCGAGCGGATGATCAGGGCGTAGTAAGGCGGCACCTGGAATGGGAAGCGATACATCACGCCGCTGAGGTCGTCGGTGACGGCCTTGAAGTCCATGCGGCTGACGCCCTGCTCGATCGCCTGGCCAAACACCGTTTCAAAGGCGGGCACGATCGGCTCAAGGTTCACGTCCTCGGCCAGGAAGCCCAGGCTCACAAAATCCTTGCTGAGCTTGCTGAAGCTGCGGTTGACCAGGTGCACCACCGCCTGGATCAGGCCGGTGCGCGACTCGCGGCTCACCTCGCTCATCATCCCGAAATCCAGATAGGCCAGGCGGCCATCCGACAGGGCCAGCAGGTTGCCGGGGTGGGGGTCGGCGTGAAAGAAGCCGTGCTCCAGCAGTTGCTGCAGGCTGCAGTTCACCCCCACGCTCACCATGTCGTCGGGGTCGACGCCGATGCCGCGCACGGCTTCGAGGTTGGTGAGTTTCACCCCCTCGATCCACTCCATGGTCAGCACCCGGCGGCTGGTGGCCTGGTGGTAGATGCGGGGAACAGCGATGCGGGGGTTGTGGGCATGCAGTTCGGCGAAGCGTTCGGCGTTGGCGGCTTCGTTGAAGTAGTCCATCTCCTCGAACACCCGCTTGCCCAGCTCATCGATCAGGGCCACCAGATCGCTGCGGATCAGACCGATGTTCTGGTTGAGCCAGGCGGCGATGTTGCGCACGATGTAGAGGTCGAGCGTGATCTGCTCGCGCAGGCCGGGGCGCTGCACCTTCACGGCCACCGGTTGGCCGCCCTTGAGCACCCCCTTGTGCACCTGGCCGAGGGAAGCAGCGGAGATCGGTTCGGCGTCGAGCTGCTCGTAGACGTCGAGCACCGGGGCGCCCAGGTCCTCCTCGATGCAGGCCATGGCCAGCGCCGAGTCGAAGCCGGGCAGTTGGTCCTGCAGCTGGGCAAGTTCCTCCAGCAGCAGCGGCGGCACGATGTCGGGCCGGGTCGAGAGGGCCTGGCCGGCCTTGATGAAGGCGGGGCCCAGGGAGGCCACCAGATCGGCGGCTTCCTTGGCGCGGTCGCGGGCCCGGCCGGGGCTCTTGAGCCGACCTGTGAACCAGTCGAAACCAACCCCCAACAGATAAAGACCGATCGGCACGAGGGTTTCCCAGAGCCGCCGGATCAGCCGTTGCGGGTGGCCCGCATAGATGCGGGTGATGGTGGCTGGGTCGTACTCCAGTAGGCCGGCGACCTCCAGAAAGTCGCTGAGTTCGGCGGAGGTTTCAGGAGAGGCGCTCGCCATGCTGGGGGCCAGGCCGCCAGGGGGGCCATCTGAAGGTCGTCCCCCTCTTCTAAACGAAAGACACAGCCGCTACGGTCGGCTTCAACACCCGGTGGCCGCTGACTGCCGCCTCCCGCGCCTGTGCTGACTGGACTGCGCCTCAGCAACATCGCCCTGATCGAGCGGCTCGAGCTCAGCTTCCGCGAGGGTTTTACCGTGCTCACCGGCGAGACCGGTGCTGGCAAGTCGATCCTGCTCGATGCCCTCGATGCCCTGCTGGGTGGAGCCCAGGGCAGTGCCGGTGCCCGTTTGCTGCGCCGGGGGGCGGAGCGGGGCGTGATCGAGGCCAGCTTCACGCTGACGCCGCCTCTGCAGGCCTGGATGCGGCAGCAGGAGCTGGACGCTGACGAGGAGGAGCTGCTGCTCAGCCGGGAGTGGCGCCTCAGCGACGAACGCCTCAGCAGCCGCAACCGCCTCAACGGGGTCGTGGTGAGCCGCGCCCAGATCCAGGAGCTGCGCCCCCTGCTGCTCGATCTCACCGTGCAGGGCCAGACCCAGCAGCTCGCCCGGCCGGGTCAGCAGCGGCGCTGGCTGGACCGCTTTGCCGGTGACAGCATTCAGGCCCTGCTGGATCCGGTGGCGGCGGCCTGGCGCCAATGGAAACAGGCGGCGGCGACGTTGGAGCAAGCGCGGGCCGATTGGGACCAGGTGCAGGCGCAGCGCGCCCAGCAGGAGCAGCTGCTCGCCGATCTGGAGGCGGCCCAGCTGGAGGATCCCCTGGAGCGGCAGCGGTTGCAGGCCGAGGAAAACCGCCTTGCTCACGGGGTGCGGCTGCAGGAGGGTGTGATGGTGCTGCTGGGCCGGTTGCTGGAGGGGGCCGATCAGGCGCCGTCGGTGCTGGATCACCTGGCCGCCTGCGAGCAGGAACTGGCTCAGATGGAAGCCCTCGATGGCGACGTCGGCGCCCTGCGCAGCGGCTGCACCGATGGGTTGGCGGCGCTTCAGGATCTGGTGCGCGACCTGGAGCGCTATGGCGCCGCTCTTGAAAGTGATCCCGAAAGCCTCGAGGCCCTGCAGGAGCGCATCGCCCAGCTCAAGGGTCTGGAGCGGCGCCATGGTCAGGAGTTGGGACAGCTGATCGCCCTGCGCGATCGCCTGCGGGAGCAGCTGGCCCCCGGCGGCGCTGAGGCCTCCCTCGAGGCCCTGGAGTTGGCGGAGCACACGGCCCGCCAGGCCCGCGACCAGGCCAATGGGCGGCTCACGGCTGCCCGGGAGGCGGCGGCCCGGCAGCTGGAAGAACAGCTGATGGAGGCGCTGCGCCCCATGGGCCTGGCCAACGTGCGGTTTGCGGTGGCGATCACGCCCGGGCAGCCGGGGGAGGAGGGCGCTGATGTGGTGCAGTTTCAGTTTTCCGCCAACCCCGGCGTGCCGCTGGCGCCGCTGGCGGAGGTGGCCTCCGGCGGTGAGATGTCGCGCTTTCTGCTGGCCCTGAAAACCTGCCTGGCCGCCGCCGATTCCCACGTCACCCTGCTGTTCGATGAGATCGACACCGGTGTCAGCGGTCGGGTGAGCGGTGCCATGGCTGAGTTGCTGCAGCGTTTGGCCCGGCAGCGCCAGGTGTTCTGCGTTACCCACCAGCCGCTGGTGGCCGCGGCGGCCGACCACCACTTCCGGGTGTCGAAGCAGGTGCTGGAGGGGATCACCCACACGCGGGTGTCCCACCTGCGGGACACTCAGGCCCGCCAGGCCGAGCTGGCGGAACTGGCCGGCGGCGATTCCGGCGAAGCCCGCAGCTATGCCGCGAGCCTGTTGGACCAGCACGGTCGCTAGAACCGCCCCAGCGTTTGCTGCATGAGCTCGATGGCGCCATCTCAGGCTGTTGCCGTTCCGGCCCGCTGGAGTGGGGCCGCCATTCCGGACCAGAGCGGTCGGCTGGCCCTGATCACCGGCGCCAACAGCGGCCTGGGCCTGGAGAGTGCTCGTGCCCTGCTGGCTCGGGGGGCCACGGTGCTGCTGGCCTGCCGCAGCCTGGAGCGGGCTGAGGCTGCCCGTCTGGAGCTGCTGGCTGGCGCCGGCTCCGCTGGTAGCGGCACGGGCGCGATAGAGCTGCTGGAGCTCGACCTGGCCGACCTCGACAGCGTGGTGCGGGCTGCCGCCACGGTGGCCGAGCGCCATGGCCGCCTCGATCTGCTGCTCAACAACGCCGGGGTGATGGCCCCGCCCCGCCAGCTCACCCGTCAGGGTTTCGAGCTGCAGTTCGGCGTCAATCACCTGGGCCACTTCGCCCTCACCCGGTTGCTGCTGCCCTTGCTCGAGGCCAGCTCCGGGGCGCGGGTGGTGCAGGTGACCTCAGGGGCGCAGTATTTCGGCCGGCTGGATTTCGACGATCTCCAGGGTGAGCGGCGCTACGACCGCTGGGCTGCCTATGGCCAGAGCAAGCTGGCCAATGTGGTGTTGGCCCACGAACTTCAGCGGCGTTTCCCCGGGCTGCTTTCGGCGGCAGCCCATCCAGGCCTGGCCCGCACCAACCTGCAGCCCGCCTCGATCGCCGCCAGCGGCGCCCGCTTTGAGGGCACGATCTATCGGTTGCTCGATCCCCTGTTCCAGAGTGCCGCCCAGGGGGCCCTGCCCCAGTTGTTTGCCGCCACCGCAGCGGAAGTCGAGCCTGCTGGTCACTACGGTCCCAACCAGTTCGGCGGCATGCGCGGTTGGCCGGCGGCGGTGCGGCCGGCCCCGGCGGCCCTCGATCTGGCCCAGGGAGAGCGCCTCTGGCAGGTGAGCGAGGAGCTCTGCCGCCGAGCCTGCCCAGCCTTCGCCCCTGAGGCCTGAGCCGGCGTCCGTACAATTGGCTGTTCCCGAGCCGTCTGGATGCCCCGCGCCAAGAGCTCTGCTGGACCCAGCAGAACCCTCGCCCAGACGATTCATGAGAAGGCCCTCGATCCCAGCCGGGTGCTGAGCGGTGGCACGTTGGAGGATGTGATCCGGGTGCGGGGTGCCCGCCAGCACAACCTCAAGAACGTCGATCTGACGATCCCCCGCAACCGCCTGGTGGTGTTCACCGGCGTGAGCGGCAGCGGCAAGAGCTCCCTGGCCTTCGACACGATCTTCGCCGAGGGCCAGCGCCGCTACGTCGAGAGCCTGTCGGCCTACGCGCGCCAGTTTCTGGGGCAGGTGGACAAGCCCGATGTGGATGCGATTGAGGGGCTGTCGCCGGCCATCTCGATCGACCAGAAATCCACCAGCCACAACCCCCGCTCCACCGTCGGCACGGTGACGGAGATCCAGGACTATCTGCGCCTGCTGTTCGGCCGCGCCGGCGAACCCCACTGTCCTCAGTGCGACCGCTCGATCCGGCCCCAGACCATCGACGAGATGGTGGATCAGATCCTGGCCCTGCCGGAGGGCACCCGCTACCAGCTGCTGGCACCGGTGGTGCGTGGCAAGAAGGGCACCCACGTGAGGCTGCTGGGGGGCCTGGTGGCGGAGGGCTTCGCCCGGGTGCGCATCAACGGTGAAGTGCGCGAGCTGGCCGACAACATCGAGCTCGACAAGAACCACGCCCACAACATTGAGGTGGTGGTGGACCGGTTGGTGGCCCGCGAGGGGGTGCAGGAACGGCTGACTGATTCTTTGCGAACCGCCCTCAAGCGCGGCGATGGCCTGGCCCTGGTGGAGGTGGTGCCGAAGGCCGGTGAGGAGCTGCCCGAAGAGGTGGAGCAGGAGCGTCTCTACTCGGAGAACTTCGCCTGCCCGGTGCACGGAGCCGTGATGGAGGAGCTCTCGCCGCGGCTGTTTTCGTTCAACAGCCCCTACGGCGCCTGCGCCGACTGCCACGGCATTGGCCACCTGCGCAAGTTCACTGCCGAACGGGTTGTGCCCGATCCGAACCTGCCGGTGTACGCGGCGATCGCCCCCTGGGCCGACAAGGACAACTCTTATTACTTCTCGCTGCTCTATTCCGTCGGTGAGGCGTTCAACTTCGAGATCAAGACGCCCTGGAACCAGCTCAGCGACGAGCAGCGCGATGTGCTGCTCAACGGCAGCCGTGAGCCGATCCTGATTCAGGCTGATAGTCGCTACCGCAAGAGCGCCGGCTTCGAGCGCCCTTTTGAGGGGATCCTGCCGATCCTCGAGCGCCAGCTGCGCGACGCCAGCGGCGAGTCGATCCGCCAGAAGCTGGAGAAATTCCTGGAGTTGGTGCCGTGCGCCACCTGCCATGGCCTGCGATTGCGGCCGGAAGCTCTGGCGGTGCGGGTGGGCCCCTATGCGATTCACGAACTCACGGCCGTAAGTGTGGGTGACACCCTCAGCCGCATTGAGGCGCTGATGGGCGTGGGCGCCAGCGCGGGGGCCGAGCCCTTGCTGACGCCCCGTCAGATCCAGATCGGCGATCTGGTGTTGCGCGAGATCCGCCTGCGGTTGAAGTTTCTGCTGGATGTGGGGCTCGATTACCTGAGCCTGGATCGCCCGGCGATGACCCTCAGCGGTGGTGAAGCCCAGCGCATCCGGCTGGCCACCCAGATCGGTGCGGGATTAACGGGTGTGCTCTACGTGCTCGATGAGCCGAGCATCGGTCTGCACCAGCGCGACAACGACCGGCTGCTCAACACCCTGCTGAAACTGCGGGATCTGGGCAACACCCTGATCGTGGTGGAGCACGACGAAGACACGATCAGAGCTGCTGATCACATTGTGGACATCGGTCCGGGGGCGGGGGTGCATGGGGGCCACATCGTGGCTGAGGGCAGCTTCGACAACCTGCTGGCCGCCGAGGACTCCCTCACCGGGGCCTACCTGAGTGGTCGCCGGGCGATTCCCACCCCGGCGGAGCGCCGCGTCAGCGGTAGTCGCCGGATCACCCTGGTGGACTGCGCCCGCAACAACCTCTCCGGCTTCGATGTGGAGATCCCGCTGGGCCGGCTGGTGTGCGTCACCGGTGTGAGTGGCAGCGGCAAGAGCACCTTGGTGAATGAGCTGCTGCACCCGGCCCTGGAGCACCAGCTGGGCCTGAAGGTGCCCTTTCCGTCGGGTCTGGGTGAGCTGCGCGGCATCAAGGCGATCGACAAGGTGATCGTGATCGACCAATCCCCGATCGGGCGCACGCCCCGCTCCAACCCCGCCACCTACACCGGCGCCTTCGATCCGATCCGCCAGGTGTTTGCCGCCACGGTGGAGGCCAAGGCCCGCGGCTACCAGGTGGGTCAGTTCAGTTTCAACGTCAAGGGCGGCCGCTGTGAGGCCTGCGCTGGCCAGGGTGTGAACGTGATTGAAATGAACTTCCTGCCGGATGTGTATGTGCAGTGCGATGTATGCAAGGGCGCCCGCTACAACCGCGAGACCCTGCAGGTGACCTACAAGGGCTTCACCATCGCTGAGGTGCTCGAGATGACGGTGGAGCAGGCTGCTGATGTGTTCTCGGCGATTCCCCAGGCTGCGGATCGGCTGCGTACGTTGGTGGATGTGGGCCTGGGTTACGTGAAGCTGGGTCAGCCCGCCCCCACCCTCTCCGGTGGTGAAGCCCAGCGGGTGAAGCTGGCCACCGAGCTCTCCAGGCGTGCCACCGGCAAAACGCTCTACCTGATTGACGAACCCACCACAGGCCTCAGCTTCTACGACGTGCACAAGCTGATGGACGTGATGCAGCGGCTGGTGGACAAGGGCAACTCAATCCTGGTGATCGAGCACAACCTCGATGTGATCCGCTGTGCCGACTGGATTGTGGATCTCGGCCCAGAAGGGGGAGACAAGGGAGGAGAGATCGTCGTGACGGGCACCCCAGAGGAGGTGGCTGAGCATTCCACCAGCCACACAGGGCGGTATCTCAAGCAGGTGCTCAAGCAGCATCCTCCTGAGGTGGTGGTGGATTGATCCTTGTCCTGGCAGCTGTTTCTGCCCCCTGTTGACCGATCTGATTCAGACAGATCGCCCTGGCGCGGCTATCGATAGGTGTACTTGCTTCCGCACCAGAGTGATTCCGCGGACCTGATCTGGCATGGCTGGTCTCTACGTTCTGCATCTGCATTTGCATGGTTTGCTTCGAGGCCACGACCTCGAATTGGGCCGGGATGCGGACACCGGCGGCCAGACCACCTACGTGCTGGAGCTGGCCCGCAGCCTGGCGCTGCGGCCGGAGGTGGAGCGGCTGGAGGTGGTGACGCGGCTGATCCAGGATCGTCGCGTCTCGGCGGATTACGCCAAGGCCTGGGAGTCGCTCGGCCCCCACGCCGCCATTCGGCGTCTGAGCTTCGGTCCACGCCGCTACCTGCGTAAGGAGCTGCTCTGGCCCCATCTCGATGAACTGGCCGATGCCCTGGCCGAAAGCCTGCGGACGCAGGATCAATTGCCTGATTGGATCCATGCCCACTACGCCGATGCCGGTTATGTGGGGGCGCTGTAGCGGCGCCGCTTGGGCATTCCCTTGGTGTTCACGGGCCATTCCCTGGGCCGGGAGAAGCGGCGGCGGTTGATTGATGCCGGCCTCGATCCCCGCCAGATCGAGGAGCATTACGCCATGGCCCGGCGGATCGATGCCGAGGAGCTGGCCCTGGCCCACAGCAATCTGGTGGTGACCAGCACCCGCCAGGAATTGGAGGTGCAGTACGCCCGCTACGGCCGTTTCTGTGCGAAGCAGGCCGCCGTGATTCCGCCTGGCGTGGACATGCGCCAGTTCTTTCCGCCCCAGGCGGGTCTTCTGAAACCCGCCGTGGAAACGCTGATTGAGCCGTTTCTGCGCGATCCGGCCAAGCCGCCGGTGCTCGCCATCTGTCGCGCTGACCACCGCAAGAACATTCCGGCCCTGGTGGAGGTGTTTGGTCGCTCTGAGCGGCTGCGCCGGCAGCACAACCTCGTGCTGTTGCTCGGTTGTCGCAACGACCCCCGCCAGCTCGAGAAGCAGCAGCGGGAGGTGTTCCAACAGGTGTTTGAACTGGTGGATCGCTTCGATCTCTACGGCCAGGTGGCCTACCCGAAGCAGCACGAGCGTCACCAGATTCCGGCCATCTACCGCTGGGCCTCACGCTTGGGCGGCGTGTTCGTTAATCCGGCCCTCACCGAACCCTTCGGCCTCACCCTGCTGGAGGCCGCGGCCTGCGGCGTGCCGATCGTTGCCACCGATGACGGTGGCCCCAAGGACATCCTGGCCCGCTGCCAGAACGGCTTGTTGGTGGACGTGTCCGATCTGGATGCCTTGCAGCAGGCCCTGGAGGACAGCCTGGCCTGCCCGGAGCGCTGGCGCCGTTGGCGTGACAACGGAGTGGAGGCCGTCAGCCGCTCGTTCAGCTGGGATGCCCATGTGAACCACTATCTCGGGGCCGCGACGGCTGCTGCCCATCAGGCCGCCAGCCTGCGGCCCAGCCGTTGGTTTCAACAGGGAGAAACGGGGCTGTCGGTGTGCCCCGAGCGCCTGCTGGTGCTGGATCTGGACGCCAGCCTGGCCCATCCCGATGCTGGCAGCCTGGCGGAGTTGCGCCGTCGCCTGCAGGCCGAGCCCCAGCTGGGCATTGGTGTCACCAGCGGCCGCGCGATCCGGGCGGCCCGGCAGCGTTTCGCGGAGTTGCATCTCCCTGAGCCCTGTTTGTGGATCACCCAGGCCGGTACCGAAATTCACACCCGTTCGCCCCAGGGCCCTGTGCCCGACCATCACTGGCAGCGCCACATCGGCCGCCGTTGGAGTCGGGGCGCCGTCGTGACGGCGATGGCGGCTCTCGAACCGCGGCTACGGCTGCAGGACCCCGCCCAGCAGGGACCCTTCAAGGTGAGTTTTCTGTTGCAGGAACTCGACCAGGGCATCCTGCCGGTGGTGCGCCAAACCTTGCAGCAGCACCATCTGCCGGCCCGTCCCCACCTGTTCCAGCATTGGTACCTCGACGTGCTGCCGCCCACCGCCTCGAAAACCGAGGCTCTGCGTTACATCGCCCTGCGCTGGCAGCTGCCCCTCACCGCGATCCTGGTGCAGGCCAGCCAGCAGGGGGATGGGGAGTTGCTGCGGGGCCTGCCCTGCGGGGTGGTGCCGGATGATCACGATCCGGCCCTGGAAAGCCTGCGCAACCACCGGCGTGTGTTCTTCGCCTCCACCCCCCAGGCCTGGGGTTTGCTGGAGGGTCTCGATCACCACCGCTTCCTGCGGCGTTAGGGGCTGTCGACGCCCGCGTAGTGGCTGTTGCCGTCTGGCATCCAGTAGCTCAGGTCGTTGTGCCAGAACAGCCGGCCCGGCAGCTGACGGGTGCTCAACTTGGTGCCGGCCATGGCCGTGAGCAGCTGGCCCATCTCCACCGGGGAGAGATCGGTTTTGACATCGTCGCCGGCGATCTTCAGCAGCTGCGGCAGTTGGGCCAGCGTGGCCGGTTGGGCCAGCTTGCGGAACACCTCGGCGAGCACCAGTTTCTGCCGCTCCATCCGGCCCAGGTCGCCCATTTCATCGTTGCGGAAGCGCAGGAAGCCTTCCAGCAGCTCGCCCTTCAGCACCTGCCGCCCGGGGTAGAGGTCGATGTAGAGGTTTTGGGCGTTGTCGACGTAGTACATCCGCTTGGGCACATCCACCTCGACGCCGCCGAGGGCGTCGGCCAGGTGCTCGACGGCCCGCAGGTTGACGCGCATGTAGCGGTCGACCGGGGCACCGATCAGGGTCGTGAGCTCTTGCTTCAGGGCCCCGATGCCGCCGAAGGCAAACAGAGCATTGGCCTTGAGCACGCCGTAGTCGGCTGATTCCACGAAGGTGTCCCGTGGCACCTGGGTGAGCTGGGTGAGCCCGTCTTTGAGCTCCACGGTGAACATCACATCGGTGTTCTCGCCAACCTTGTCGGTGCCGATCACCACGATGCGCCGCGCGCCCAGGCTGAAGGGATTGATCAGGCTGGTGAGCTGCTGGGGCCCTTGCAGCAGCGCTGCCATTGCTCCCGAGACCAGTTGGGGCAGGGGCCCGGCCAGGCCGTAGCCCAGAGCGATCCCCAGGGCAAAGGGCAGCAGCGGTGGCCGGCGCCGCCGGGCCGACGGAGAAATCTGACCCGTGGTCGTTTGGCGTTGCTGGCGCCCAGGCTGGCGTTGCTCGCGGGCTGTTTCGCGCTTTTCGCGGGCAGTTTGGCGCTTTTCGCGCAGGTTGCGCAGGTCGGTGACCACAGCCCCGCGGCTGCTGTCGCGTCGGTTGCGACGCGGGCGGGGTTGGGCCTGACTCATGACGGCTCTTGCTGGGCGCACCTTAAGGGCCGGATCCCTGCCGCACCAGGGGGTCAGCGTCGGTTGTTCAGTTGGAGGGTCGCACTTGGATCCGGGCCGCGGCGCCATCGGCCTTGCGACGGGCTTCCGTTTCACTGCTGCTGCGGGCCAGGGCCACGCCCATGCGCCGCTGGGGCCGGGCTTCGGCCTTGCCGAACAGCAGCACCTGGGTGTCCTCCTCCGCCAGGGCCTCAGCGAGGCCGGCGTAGGTCACCGGGGTGCCAGGCGCTTCGGCCAGGATCACCCGGCTGGCGGCGGGCCCAAGGCTGCGGATGGCCGGGATCGGCAATCCCAGCACCGCCCGCAGGTGCAATTCAAATTCGCTGAGGTTCTGCCCCACCAGGGTCACCAGGCCGGTGTCGTGGGGGCGGGGCGAGAGCTCGGAGAACACCACCTCCAGCTCTCCAGCGGCGGTGCGGCAGAGGAAAAACTCCACGCCGAACAGGCCGGCGCCGCCCAGGTTGTCGGTGACGGCCTGGGCCATCGCCTGCGCGGCCGCCAGGGCTTCGGCGGGCATGGCGGCCGGCTGCCAGCTGCATTGGTAGTCGCCCCTCTCTTGGATGTGGCCGATCGGCGGGCAGAAGAGCGTTGGCCCCGTCCACTGCTTCACGGTGAGCAGGGTGATCTCCAGCTCGAAGTGCAAAAACTCCTCCACGATCACCTGGGACCCCTCCCCCCGGGCGCCGGCCATGGCTGCTTCCCAGGCCGCGGCGATGCCCTCAGGGCCCTGCACCACGCTCTGGCCCTTGCCGGAGGAGCTCATCACCGGCTTGACCACCACCGGCCAACCCAGGGGTGCGGCGGCGGCGGCCAGTTCGGCGGCGCTGTGGGCATAGGCGAAGCGGGCGGTGCGCAGGCCCAGCTGCGTGGCAGCCAGATCGCGAATCCGGTCGCGGTTCATGGTCACCGCTGTGGCCCTGGCGGTAGGGATCACGGTGATGCCCTCGGCCTCCAGTTCGGCCAGGGCATCCACCGCCAGGGCTTCGATCTCCGGGATCACCAGGTTGGGCTTGTGGCGGCGCACCACGGCCTTGAGGGCCTCCGCATCGGTCATGGCGATCACCTCGGTGGCATCGGCCACCTGCATCGCCGGGGCGCCGGCGTAGCGGTCGACGGCAATCACGCGGCAGCCCAGGCGCTGGGCGGCGATGGCCACCTCCTTGCCAAGCTCGCCGCTGCCCAGCAGCATCAGGGTGGTGGGCAGGCAGGTGGGGGCAGGTGAGGGCATGGTCGGTGTCCGGGACGGGTACCGGACAGCAAGATGGAACCGATCTTCCTGCACACCGAGGGCGCACTGATGGGTTGGCTGTTGGATTTGCCCTTGGGTTTCAGCACAGCCGGGGACGCCGCCAACGGGTTGTTGTTCGGCTGGGATATCGCCACCCTGCAGAAGTGGGCCCTGATTTATCTCGGACTCTCCTCGTTGGCCTTTGTGGTGGTGTGGGTGGTGGGTTACCTGCGTCGCAACTAGGGCAGCAGGGTGAGCTGGCGCACGGGCGATTCCTCGTTGATGAAGCCGTAGGCCTCAAACACCGTTGGGTCGCGATGGGTGATGTGCTGGCCATCGCTGTGCCGTTCCAGCTGGAACCCTTCGCTGGCCATGCGCCGCATCAGGGCGGCTGCCTCCTCGAATCGGGAGGCCATGGCCGCGAGGCTGGCGCAGTCGGAGCTGAGGCCGGTGTCCTTCCAGGTGAAGTAGGCCATGGGATCAGGGGCGATGGCAGGGTTCAGGGCAGCAGCACCAAACCCACTCCCACCAGTAGCAGGCTGGCGATCCAGAACCGGATCACCACCACCTGTTCGTTCAGGCCCCCCAGCTCGAAATGGTGGTGCAGCGGCGCCATCCGAAACAGCCGCCGGCCCTGGCCCGTGCTGGGGTTTTTGGTGGCCTTGAACACCCACACCTGCAGGATCACCGAGAGGGATTCGGCCAGGAACACCCCGCCCATCACCAGCAGCGGCCAGAGGCTGTTGGAGAGCAGGGCCACAGCGCTGAGGGCGGCCCCCATCGCCAAGGAGCCGGTGTCGCCCATGAACAGCCGGGCGGGATGGCGGTTGTGGGCCAGAAAGCCCAGCCAGCAGCCGGCCATCGCAGCGCAGAAGCCGGCCAGGGAGGCATCGCCTTCATGGCCGCGCAGCATCAGCTGCAGCCCCAGGCCGGTGAACACCACGGCGCCGCAACCCGCCGCCAGGCCGTCGAGGCCGTCGCTGAGGTTGGTGGCGTTGCTTTCGGCCAGAAATACAAACAATCCCAGCGGCCAGATCAGCACTCCGATCGGCAGCACCCAGCCGAGGGGCAGCGCGATGTCGCCGGGTGAGGCGCCCCCCAGCCACTGACCAGTGGCGGCCCAGACCAAAAACAGCAGGGCCGCTCCCGCCTGGAGCAGCAGTTTGCCCCGGGGGGTGAGACCGGTGTTGGTGCGGCGGGTGAGGCTGCGCCAGTCGTCGATGGCGCCGATGGCCAGATAGGCCAGGGTGACGGCGGCGACGGCCAGCAGCCGTGGATCACTCGGGGTGATCAGGCCACCGACCAGCACCCCCACTGGCACCACCAGCAGCCCACCCATGGTGGGGGTGCCCGCTTTGCTCAGGTGACCCTGGGGTCCCTCGTCGCGGATCACCTGGCCGAGCTTGAGCTCCCGCAGCCGCGGTATCCCCCAGGCCGTGACGCCGGCGCTGATCAGGCCGGCCAGCAGCAGGGGGGGGGTGAGCTGGGCTGCGCGGGCTTGCCAGTCGCACACCACGCAGGCCAGCAGGAGCACCAGGGCCAGCAGGATCGCGCTGACCAGACTGCTGGGCTTGGAGGACGCAAGCAAGGACTTGGGACGACGAGCGTCCCAGTTTCCCTTGTCGGCGCCGTTCGCCCCAGCTTCAATCTTCCCAGTTTTCGTCCTGCTGCTCGTCGTCCTTGTTGTAGTCCTCCTTCTCACCCATCAGCGCCGAGAGCTCTTCCTCTTCCACCGTGCTCACGTCGGTGCTGGCGGTTTCCTCGTCGGCCACCAAGCGTCCACTGGTTTCGAGCCAGCTCAGCAGGTCGGGCTCATCCCGCAGCGGCAGCACTGGGGCCGGCTCGCTGCGCCCGTAGCGGGTCAGTGAAGGGTTGATGGTGTCGAGTCGACTGCTGCCACTGGTCGCGAGTGTGCTCATAGGTGTTGCTGACGACGGGCCCGCTGAAGAAGGCCCAGCTAGACCAATGGATCACCATAGCGTCAGCGTTGAAAATCCCCATGGCACCGATGGTTACCAGCCCGTTGACGGGGGTTTTGCGGCTGTGGTCTCTGGCCCTGGCGATCAGTGCCCTGCTGGCTGCCGCCGGCCAGCGCTGGCCAGCCCCGTTGCCGGTGCAGCCGGCGCTGGTGTGGCTGCTGGTGCTGGTGCCGCCCCTGGTCGTGGGGCTCTGGTTGCTGGCCCGCTGGTCGCTGCCCGACCCCGACAGGGGAGAATCGACCGACTGAGCACATGGAGCGGCGTTGATGGGTCGGGCGAAGAAGGCGGTGCTGGCCTATTCCGGTGGTGTTGACACCAGCGTCTGCATTCCCTACCTGATGCAGGAGTGGGGGGTGGAGGAGGTGATCACCTTCGCCGCCGACCTGGGTCAGGGTGATGAGCTCGAACCGATCCGCCAGAAAGCCCTCGACTCCGGCGCCAGCCAGTCGATTGTGGGCGACCTGATCGAGCCCTTCATCACCGAGTTCGCTTTCCCGGCGATCCGCGCCAATGCTCTGTATGAAGGCCGCTACCCGCTCAGCACAGCCCTGGCCCGGCCGCTGATCGCCCGTCGCCTGGTGGAGATCGCCCGCGAGGTGGGCGCCGATGCGGTGGCCCACGGCTGCACTGGCAAGGGCAACGACCAGGTGCGTTTCGATGTGGCCATCGGCGCCCTGGCGCCTGATCTGAAGGTGCTCACCCCGGCGCGCGAGTGGGGCATGAGCCGCGAGGAAACAATCGCCTATGGCGAGCGCTGCGGGATTCCCTCGCCGGTGAGCAAGAAGTCGCCCTATTCGATCGACCTCAACCTGCTGGGTCGCTCGATCGAGGCCGGCCCCCTGGAGGATCCCAACGTGGAGCCGCCCGAGGAGATCTACGCCATGACCCGCTCGGTGGACGACGCCCCGGCGGTGCCCCAGGTGGTGGAGATCGGCTTTGAGCAGGGCAATCCGGTGAGCATCGACGGCGTGCGCCTCGATCCGGTGAGCCTGATCCGCCGCGCCAACGCCCTGGCTGGCAGCCACGGCTTTGGCCGGCTCGACATGATTGAGAACCGGGTGGTGGGCATCAAGAGCCGCGAGATCTACGAAACTCCGGGGTTGCTGCTGTTGATCAGGGCCCACCAGGAGCTCGAGAGCCTCACCCTGGCGGCCGACGTGCTGCGCAGCAAGCGACAGCTGGAGCAGCAGTGGGCCGATCTGGTGTACCAGGGCCTTTGGTATGGCCCGCTCAAGGACGCCATCGATGGTTTCATCGAGCGCACCCAGGCGGTGGTGAACGGCAGCGTGCGGATCAAGTTGCACAAGGGCAACGCCACCGTGGTGGGTCGCAGCAGCGCCAGCAACAGCCTTTACGTGCCCGATATGGCCACCTACGACGCCGGTGATCAGTTCGACCATCGGGCTGCCGAAGGCTTCATCTACGTGTGGGGCCTGCCCACCCGCCTTTGGGCGGCCAACCAGCGTCAGCGTTAGGCCGCTCGGTTGCTGTTCAGTCCAAAGGCATGCCGCAGGGCTTGGCGCATCCGCGGCCGCTCCTGTTGACGGGGCATCAGCAGCGGTTGACGCCCTGAATCCCTGGCCGGTTGCAGCTGAAGCAGGTGCTGGCGCAGGGTGGCGTTGTCCTCGAGCAGCCGTTGCTGCTGCTCCAACTTGGGTTGCAGGCGCTGCCGGAATTTGTCTTCAAACAGGGCAGGCAGCTCTTCAAGCAGCGTTTGCATCGCCTGAAGCTCCTCACGGGTCTTGGCGAGTTCCTGTTCCAGCGCCTCCCGGCGTTCCTGCTGCTGATGCCATGAAAAAACCGAAGGGACAGAAGACTGCCACTTCGGTGGAGGAGGGATCAGGGGGCCGGCACCATGCTCAGCAGCCGATGTTGTGGTCGGCTCTGCCTGCAAATTCGATTCAGATGGACTGCAATCCGACTCCATGGATGGAGGTTACGGTCACGCCCGGCTTTGCACAAGCAGGGTTGGATGCCCTGCGGTCAAACCGCGGCCGGTTCCATGGGGGCGGCTTCGCTGACGGCGCCAGGCAGGGTGCGTGGGGCCGGCATGGGGCCGTCCTGTTTGACGGTGAGGTAGCGGATCACATCTTCCGACAGGCGCATGGCGCGCTCGAGGGGTGCCACCTGCTGGCCGTCGCCATTGTGGTTGAGCTGCACGTAGATGCCTTCGCGGTGCTTGGCGATCGAATAGGCGAGACGGCGCTTGCCGCGCATCTGACAATCGAGCACTTCTCCACCGGATTCAGTCACCAGGTCGCGGTACTTGGCGACATGGGTTTCTACCTCTTCCTCCGGAATGTCCGGACGAAGGATGTACATGGACTCGTAATAGGGCTGCGTCATGGTCGCTTTGAAGGTGTCGCCTCAGGGTTTGGGGCAGCGGCCAGCGGGCAGGCGCCCACCAGCGACGGATCAACCACCCTACAGCTGCATCCGCACTGCCTCAGAGAGGCTGGGGATGTCGGCGTCCTTGCCCCGTAGGTTCTGGATCATCGCGAACAGCACCAGCACCAGGATGCCGATGAACACAGTGTTGCTGAGGGTTTTGCCGACGAAATCCAGGGCGCCCAGCTGCAGCACCTGGAAGGCCAGGGTGACCAGCACCACCACGATGTCGATCAGGATCGCCTGCAGCACGTTGAAGCGGATCAGGTAGGGCACCTGGCTGTTGCGCACCACCGCCAGGAACAGCACCAGGAACAGCACCAGGCCGCCAAAGGGCACGACCTGCTCCAGCAGTGCCACCGGCAGCACCGGCACCCCCAGCCACTGCAGCGCCGGAAACAGGCCAAACAGGGCGCGGCCAAAGGGGAAGGCGTCGCTCCAGGGCAGCAGGTAGGCCAGGGCGGCCAGTAGCCGTTGCCAGATCGGTGGAGCCTGCATCGCTTGGACCTTGCCGCGGCCCCAAGGCTAAGGGCGGCTGTTGCCGCCGCCGAGCTGGGCCAGAGCTGCGGCTCGCATGGCGGCCACGGGCACCGTTTCAAGGCCGCTCCACAGGCGCAGGGCGGCTGCTCCCTGCTGCACCAGCATCTCCAGTCCATCGAGGCTTTGGCAGCCCCGGGCGCTGGCCGCCTGCAGCAGGGCCGTGGGCCGCGGCGTGTAGATCAGGTCGTAGACGGTGCTGCCGGGCCGGAGTGTCTCCAGCTCGGCCAGCGTGAGTGGGCTCTGCTGGGCCGCCTCTGGGTTGGTGGCTGATGCCATGCCCACCGGTGTGGTGTTGACCACCAGATCAGCCTGGGCCAGGGCGTGTTGGAGGCTTTCGGTTTGTGAATCCCAGGCCAGCCCCTGCACCTGCGGCGCCCAGCTGCGGCAGGGGCTCAGCAGGCCCTCCAGGCGGGCGCTGCTGCGGCCGGCCACCGTGATGGCGCCGCAGCCCAGCTCCACCAGGGCGGCCACCACGGCCCGGGCGCTGCCGCCGCAGCCCAGCACCACGGCCCGCCGGCCGTGCCAGGAGCTGCCGCTGGCTCGCAGGGGGGCCAGGAAGCCCGTCACATCGGTGTTATCCCCCAGCCAGCCGCCCTCGGGGTGCCTCACCAGGGTGTTCACCGCCCCCACCCGCTCGGCCAGGGGAGAAAGGCTGCGACACAGCCGGGCCACGGCCTGCTTGTGGGGCAGGGTGACGTTGAGGCCGCGGCAATCCAGGGCCTCCAGCCCCCGCACCACCGTTTCCAGCTCCTCCGCCGGCGCGGGCAGCGCCAGGTAAACCCAGTCGAGGCCCAGCTCCGCCAGGGCGGCGTTGTGCATTGCCGGCGAGAGCGAATGGCGCACCGGATCCCCAAGAACTCCAGCCAGAGCGGTGTGTCCGGAGATCGGCGTGGGCATGGACGAAAGCGTTGGCGGCAGGGGCTGTTCGGGAACCACACCTCGCCTGGGAAGGCCCCAGCTGCTGAAGATGCATCCAGTCCGATTCATTCACCGTAAGGAGGTGGTAACCCATGGGCAAGGTCGTCGGTATTGACCTCGGCACCACGAACAGCTGCGTCGCCGTGATGGAGGGCGGCAAGCCCACGGTGATCGCCAACGCTGAAGGGTTCCGCACAACCCCCTCGGTGGTGGCCTACACCAAAAACCAGGATCAGCTGGTGGGCCAGATCGCCAAGCGCCAGGCGGTGATGAACCCCGAAAACACCTTTTATTCGGTGAAGCGCTTCATCGGCCGTCGCGTTGATGAGGTGAACGAAGAGTCGAAAGAGGTGAGCTATGGCGTGGAGAAGGCCGGCGCCAATGTGAAGGTGAAGTGCCCGGTGCTGAACAAGCAGTTCGCCCCCGAGGAAGTGAGCGCCCAGGTGCTGCGCAAGCTGGCCGAAGATGCCGGCAAGTACCTCGGTGAAACGGTCACCCAGGCGGTGATCACCGTGCCCGCCTACTTCAACGACTCCCAGCGACAGGCCACCAAGGACGCCGGCAAGATCGCCGGCCTTGAGGTGCTGCGCATCATCAACGAGCCCACGGCGGCGGCTCTGGCCTACGGCCTCGACCGCAAGAGCAACGAGCGCATCCTGGTGTTCGACCTGGGCGGCGGCACCTTCGACGTGTCGGTGCTGGAGGTGGGCGATGGCGTGTTTGAGGTGCTCTCCACCTCCGGGGACACCCACCTGGGCGGCGACGACTTCGACAAGGTGATCGTGGATCACCTGGCCGACAGCTTCAAGGCCAACGAGGGCATTGACCTGCGCCAGGACAAGCAAGCCCTGCAGCGCCTCACCGAGGCTGCCGAGAAGGCCAAGATCGAGCTCTCCAGTGCCACCCAGAGCGAGATCAACCTGCCGTTCATCACGGCAACCCCTGAAGGTCCCAAGCACCTCGACCTCACCCTCACCCGGGCCAAGTTTGAAGAGCTGGCCTCCAAACTTATTGATCGATGCAGGGTGCCGGTGGAGCAGGCCCTCAAGGACGCCAAGCTCTCCTCCGGCGAGCTCGATGAGATCGTCATGGTGGGTGGCTCCACCCGCATCCCGGCAGTGCTGGAGCTGGTCAAGCGCGTCACCGGCAAGGACCCCAACCAGACCGTTAACCCCGACGAAGTGGTGGCCGTGGGCGCCGCCATTCAGGGCGGTGTGCTGGCCGGTGAGGTGAAGGACATCCTGCTGCTCGATGTCACCCCGCTCTCCCTCGGTGTGGAGACCCTGGGCGGTGTGATGACCAAGATGATCACCCGCAACACCACGATTCCCACCAAGAAAACGGAGACCTACTCCACGGCGGTGGACGGCCAGACCAACGTGGAGATCCACGTGCTTCAGGGCGAACGCGAAATGGCCAGCGACAACAAGTCCCTCGGCACCTTCCGCCTCGACGGCATTCCCCCTGCCCCCCGCGGCGTGCCGCAGATCGAAGTCACCTTCGACATCGACGCCAACGGCATCCTCAGCGTGACCGCCAAGGACAAGGGCAGCGGCAAGGAGCAGAGCATCTCCATCACCGGTGCTTCCACCCTCAGTGAAAACGAGGTGGAGAAGATGGTGAAGGACGCGGAAACCAACTCCGCGGTCGATAAGGAGAAGCGCGAGAAAATCGACCTCAAGAACCAGGCCGAAACCCTTGTCTACCAGGCTGAGAAGCAACTCGGCGAACTGGGCGACAAGGTGGGCGCTGAGGACAAAGCCAAGGTGGAGGCGTTGTCCGTCAAGCTCAAGGAGGCGATTGAGAAGGACGACTTCGACACCATGAAGTCGGAACTCGAAACCCTGCAGCAGGCCCTTTATGCCGCCGGTGCTGCCGTGTATCAGCAGGCTGCGGGTGCTGAAGCCGGCGGCGCTGCTCCCGGAGGCAACGGTGCGGGCGCCGAGGCGGGCAGCGGTTCCGCCAGCGACGACGTGATCGACGCCGAGTTCACTGAGAGCAAGTGACCCAGAGCCCTGGTTTCAGGCGCCCACGCCGGCCAGGGCCGCTTTCACCTTGGTGACCACCGGCGCGGGCAGGGGGATGTAGCCGAGGGCCGGAGCCTGCTGCTGGGCCGCGGCACTGAGGGCGTAGTTGAAGGTGCTCTGCAGGGCGGGCAGCTTGGCGCCGTTGCCGGTCTTGTAGAGCAGCACCCAGGTGAAGGTGACGATCGGGTAGCCGGCGCTGGGGTTGGGATCGCTGCCGGTGAGGTCAGCCCCCAGGTTGATCGTGGCCAGCGCCTCGCTGGCGCTGGCGGCATCAGGCAGGGCGTAGGCGCCCGAGCGGTTGGCGATCGCGGCCGCTTGGAGCACGCCCCGTACATAGGCTGCTTCCACGTAGCCGAGGCTGCCCTTGGTTTGCAGCAGGCTGGCGGCGACGCCCTCATTGCCCTTGGCGCCCACACCGGTGGGCCAGTTCACCGATTTGCCGACGCCGGGGCCCTGCTTCCAGCCGGGGCTGAAGGCGGCCAGGGAGTTGGTGAAGTTGTAGGTGGTGCCGGAGCCGTCGGAGCGCACCACCACCTGGATCGGCTGGTTGGCGCAGCCCAGCTGCTGGAAGTTTTTGATCTTGCCTTCAAAGATCTGCACCAGCTGGGTCTGGCTGAGCTTGAGGTTGCAGCCGGGCAGGTTGTAAGCCACGGCAATGGCGCCGGCGGTAAGGGGCAGTTGCACCACCCCGCGCTTGATGGCGGCGGCTTCGCTGGCCTCCAGGGGTTTGTCGCTGGCGGCGAAATCCACGGTGCCCGCTTGGAACTGGCGCACGCCAGCCCCTGAGCCCACCGACTGGTAATTGACGCGGATCTTTTCCTGGTTGGCCAGATCGGCAAACCAGCGCTGGTAGAGACCCGCCGGGAAACTGGCTCCGGCGGCCTGGAGCGTCGGGCCGTTGCCACCGCAGCTGCTCAGGCTGACCACAGCCGCCACGCCGAAGACGGCCCCGGTGAGCGCGGTGGGGCGAAAGCGGGCGACGGCCATGGAGAGAGCGATCGAAACGGGTTGGTGGCAGTGGCTGAGGCGCCACGCCGGCAGGTTAGGGCTCCAGTTGATCGGCCACCCACTCCGCCGTGGCCGGGGCCAGCAGCACGCCGTTGCGGTAGTGGCCACTGGCCAGCAGCAGGCCCGGTTCCAGCTGGGCGAGCAGTGGGGCGGGTTGGCCGATCGGATGGCTTCGGTGGCCTTGCCAGCGCCGGATGACCGCGGCCTGCTCGAGCCAGGCGGGGGCCGCGCCGCCCAACGCGCGCAGGTGGGCCAGGGCGGCTGGATCGGCCTGATCGCCGGGCTCCAGGGTTGCCCCCAGCCACAGCCGCCCGCTGCCAGGATCGCCGGTGTTGGTTTGTGGCACCAGGTTGACTCCTTGCCACACCACGGCTCCGGGCCAGGGCCCAGGCGTGTCCCAGCTGGTGGGGGCTGCCAGCTCCAGTTCCAGCGCCTGGCCCAGCACCGGCTCCTGGGGCTGGTTGTGGCCGAGGGATGCGAGTAGGCCCGCACTGGCCACCCCGGCACTCACCACCACCGCATCGGCCCGCAGGGTCTGGCCGCCGCTGGTGTGCACCGTCCAGCCGCCGGCATGCCGTTCCAGCTGCTCGGCGCGATCGCAGATCGGCTGCAGGCCCAACCGCAGCCCGTCTGCCAGCAGGGCAGCCATGGCTGTGGCCGGATCCAGTTGGCCGTCGGCGGGGGAATAGAGGCCGCCCACGGCCCCTGCCGGCAGGGCCGGTGCCAGGGCGTCGAGCTGGGTTTGGCCCCAGAGCTCCAAGGGCAGGCCCTGACGCTGGCGGCTGGCCACCAGGCGTTGCTGGCGCTCCAGATCGTCGGCGCCGCTGGCCAACAGCAGCAGCCCCGGTCGCCAGGCCAGTGGCCAGCCCTGGGCTCCCAGCTGCTGGCGCCAGTCGCCCCAGAGGCTCAGGCTGCGCTGGCGCAGGCGCCAGCCGCGGCCGCTACTGCGGTGAAACACCTGGGCCATCAGCACCCCCAGGGCCGCCCAGCTGCCGGAGTTGGGATCTGGGCTGCCGTTCAGGCCGGGATCGAGCAGCTGCACCTGGTGGCCGCGCTGCTGGAGCTGCCAGGCACAGGCTCGACCCACAAGGCCAGCTCCCACAACCACGACCGATCGGGGTGGGCGGATCCGGCCGCCCGGCGCGATCAAACGATCAAACCTGCTTCAGGTCTTCCTGCACCTGGGCGGGCAGCACCTGGGCATACAGGCCAAAGCCGCTGGCCACCTTGATGTAGGCCTTGCGCAGCTTGTCGCCGTCCTGGAGACGGGCGGCTTCATCGAGCTGGGCCAGGGCGGTTTTGAGAGCGGCCGCGCGCTGTTCAGCCTCGGGGCGGTCGGCGGGAAGCAGACGCTGGTTGATGTAACTCATTTCGCGGCCCACCTCCTGCATGGGGCCGTGGATCAGGTTGGCGGTGAACACCCAGTTGCGCTCATTCACCAGGGCGGCCAGTTCGGGCAGGCGGTTGCGGGCGGCCAGGAAGCCCTCGGCTTGCCGCTCGATTAGGGCCATATCCTCCGGGCTGATGGTTGGGGCCTTTTTGCTTTGGCCGCCGTCGCAGGCCGTGAGGCCCAGACAGAGCACTGCTGCGAGCGCGATCACGACAAAGCGGCGCAACTGCTGGGCGAGCGCAGCGGTCGCCGCAGAGATCACCGCAGGGATCCGTGCAGAAGCCATCACCATCACCAACACCTGATTCGTGGGGCTGAGTGTATCGGTGCCCCCTGGCCCAAAGCCCCTCTCTGTAGCCCCTCGCAACCTGTTTGCGACACCTCGGGGTGCTACGTCTGCAGTTGACGTCGCGCGCGGCCATGTCTGCACCCACCGCCATCCTTCAGGTGATCTGCCCGGATCGCCCCGCCCTGGTGAGC
Source organism: Cyanobium sp. Alchichica 3B3-8F6 (assembly GCF_024346435.1). NCBI lineage: Bacteria > Bacillati > Cyanobacteriota > Cyanophyceae > Synechococcales > Prochlorococcaceae > Cyanobium > Cyanobium sp. Alchichica 3B3-8F6. Next base: position 126,564 of record NZ_JAGQCZ010000003.1, read on the forward strand.
GAGCTCTCGGGCTGGGTGGCGGCCAACGGCGGCAACATCCTCCATGCCGACCACCACACCGATCTGGGCGCCGGCCTGTTTCTCAGCCGGATCGAGTGGGCGCTGGAGGGCTTTGGGTTGCCGCGGGAGGCGATTGCGCCAGCGGTGGCGGCCCTGGCCGAGCGCCTGGGCGGCGAGGGCCAGGTGCACTTCTCCGATGAGCTGCCGCGGGTGGCGATCTTCGTGAGCAAGCAGGACCACTGCCTGGTGGATCTGCTCTGGCGCACCCGCGCCGGCGAGCTGCCGATGACTGTGCCGCTGGTGGTGTCGAACCACCCCGACCTGCGCGCGGTGGCCGAGGGTTTCGGCGCCACCTACGTGCATCTGCCGGTGAGTGCTGGCAGCAAAGACGAGGCCGAGCAGGCCCAGCTTCAGCTCCTGGTCGAGCACCAGATCGAGCTGGTGGTGCTGGCCAAGTACATGCAGGTGCTCAGCCCGGGGTTTCTGGCCCGCTTCCGCGGCGAGGGCATGCAGGGGCACCAGGTGATCAACATCCACCACTCCTTCCTGCCGGCCTTCAAGGGCGCCCAGCCGTATCACCGTGCCTGGGAGCGGGGCGTGAAGCTGATCGGTGCCACCGCCCACTACGTGACCGAAGAGCTCGACGGCGGCCCGATCATCGAGCAGGCCACGGTGCATGTGAGCCACCGCGACGATGTGGACGACCTGATCCGCAAGGGCCGCGATTGCGAGCGCCTGGCTCTCGCAAGGGCCCTGCGGTTGCACCTCTGCCGTCAGGTGATGGTCTATCGCGGGCGGACGGCGGTGTTTGATTGAGGCTTGGGTCGGGCTTCAGCGCGATTCGCCCAGGGCTTCGCTGCGGTGTTTGGCCAGGGTGGCTGTCGGTAGGGGGCCTTCCAGGTGCACCCAGGGCAAGACGCGATCTTGATTCCAGGTGATGTGGATCACGTCGTCCCAGGGAGGTGGAGCTTCGGGTCCGGAGCGGCTGGTCTCCACCGCGGCCCGGTAGGCCTGCTTCCAGCCCCCCAGGCTTTCGTGACGGCCCCTGGCGGCGGCGATCACCGGGGCCAGGCGCCGGTCGCTGCGCGATAGCAGTGCCTGGATCACGCTCCAGCCGTAGCTTTCAGGGCGCAGCTCGATGCCCTTGGGCTTGAGCCGCTTGGCCAGCAGCTTCAGGCGCTTGTCGGCCTCGGGCCGCACCCCCTGCCACTGGAACGGCGTGTGGGCCTTGGGCACGAAGCTGCTCACGCCCAGGGAGAGCCGCAGCCCCGGCGTTGCTTTTTTCAGGGCCAGCAGCAGTTCGGCGGTGGCCACCACATCCGTGTCTTCCTCGGTGGGCAACCCCACCATTCCGTAGAGCTTCAGGCCGGTGAGGCCGCCTTCTTTGGCGTAGCAGGCGGCGGCGTAGATCTCTTCGGTGGCGAGCTTCTTGTTCACCACCTGGCGCATCCGTTCGCTGCCGCTCTCAATGGCGATCGTGAGCGACTTGCTGCCCCGCTTGGCCAGGATCCGTCCCAGCTCGGGCGTCACCGTGGCGGCCCGCACTGAGCTCACGCTCACCCGGGTGCCTTCGAAGCGATCCTGATCCAGCCAGGCCAGCAGGTCGGCAAATTGGGGGTGCTGGGTCACCGAGGCCCCCAGCAGGCCCAGCCGCTGGGTGGCGGTGAGCCCCTTCTCTACCGCAGGGATCAGGCCGTCATCGAGGCTGGGGGTGCGGAAGGGCAGGGTGAGGTAGCTGGCCAGGCAGAAGCGGCACAGCTCCGGGCAGCTGCGCACCACTTCCACCAAGTGGATCGAGGGCCAGGCCGCCTCCGGGGTGATCACGGCCGAATGGCTGAGGGTGTTGCCGCGCCAGGTTTGCTTGGCCACCGTGGCTGGGATGCCCGGTTCGATCGGTTCTACGGCCAGCAGTTGGCCTTCGCTGGAGTAGCGAGGGGCGTAGAGGCTGGGCACGTACACGCCCGGCACTTGGGCCAGCTGCCGCAGCCGTTCGGCCCTCGGGGCGCCGCGGTGCTGTTGCAGCGCATCCACAAAGGCGGGCAGCAGCAGTTCGCCATCGCCCAGCAGCACCACATCGAAGAAGGGTGCCAGGGGCTCGGGGTTGGCCGTGAGCACGGGGCCACCGCCGAACACGATCGGGTCGCTGTCGCCCCGTTCGCTGGCCCAGATCGGAATGCGCTGCTGCTCTAGCAGATCCAGCAGCACCGGGCCGTCGAGCTCCCAGCTCAGTGACAGGCCAAAGAGATCACAGATCCGGTGCGGCGGGTCGCCCTGGTCGGTGAATAGGCGGCGCACATCCACGTCGGCTCGTTGCGCCAGGGTGGCCCAAACCACCTGGTAGCCCAGGCTGGTGATGCCCACCGTGTAGGTGCTGGGAAAGGCCAGCACCGCCTTGAGAGCACCGGCCTCAGGTTGGGCGGGCTCAAACAGCAGGGTTTCCTGGTTCAGGTGAGACGCCGGACGGGGACCTCCAGCGTCTCACCCAACAGTTCACACCTCCGCCAGCACCTTCGCTTCGTCCTCGGAGCTCACCACCCGGCCCTGGTCTTCGAAGCCCTCGATCTGGTCGAAGTTGAGGTAGCGGTAAAGCTCCGCGCCGTAGGGATCGATCTTCTCGGCCGCGATGGCCAGGTACTCGGTTTTGGTGGGGATGCGGCCCAGCTGGGCGCACACCGCCGCCAGTTCGGCGCTGCCCAAGTACACCTGGGCACCATTGCCGAGTCGGTTGTTGAAGTTGCGGGTGCTGGTGGAGAACACGGTGGTGTTGTCGTCCACCCGGGCCTGGTTGCCCATGCATAGGGAGCAGCCGGGCATTTCCATGCGGGAGCCGGCAGCCTCGAAGATGGCGGTGTAGCCCTCTTTCTTCAGCATCTCCTCGTCCATGCGGGTGGGCGGGCACACCCAGAGGCGGGCGGCGTTCTCGCCCTGGCCCTTGAGCACGTTGGCGGCGGCGCGGTAGTGGCCGATGTTGGTCATGCAGGAGCCGATGAACACCTCATCGATGGGAGCCCCCGCCACCTCGCTCAAGGTTTTCACGTTGTCGGGGTCGTTGGGGCAGGCCAGGATCGGCTCGCTGATCGCATCCAGATCGATCTCGATCACCGCCGCATACTCGGCATCGGCGTCGGCCTCGAGCAGCACCGGATCGGCCAACCAGGCCTCCATCGCCTGGATGCGGCGGGCCAGGGTGCGGGAATCGCCGTAGCCGCGGGCGATCATGTTTTTCAGCAGTGCCACGTTGCTGCGCAGGTATTCGCTCACCGTGTCCACCGAGAGCTTGATGGTGCTGCCGGCGCAGGAGCGCTCTGCCGTGGCGTCGGTGAGTTCAAAGGCTTGCTCGAGCTTGAGATCGGGCAACCCCTCGATCTCCATGATCCGGCCGTTGAACACGTTCTGCTTGCCCTCCTTGGCCACCGTGAGCAGCCCCTGCTGAATGGCCACATAGGGGATGGCGTTCACCACATCGCGCAGGGTCACGCCTGGCTGCAGCTTCCCTGTGAATTTCACCAGCACCGATTCGGGCATGTCCAGCGGCATGGCGCCGATGGCGGCGGCGAAGGCCACCAGGCCGGAGCCGGCCGGGAAGCTGATGCCCAGGGGGAAGCGGGTGTGGCTGTCGCCGCCGGTGCCCACCGTGTCGGGCAGCAGCATGCGGTTGAGCCAGCTGTGGATGATGCCGTCGCCGGGGCGCAGGGCCACTCCGCCGCGCGAGGCCATGAAGTCGGGCAGTTCGGCGTGGGTCTTGAGGTCCACCGGCTTGGGATAGGCGGCGGTGTGGCAGAAGCTCTGCATCACCAGATCCGCGGAGAAGCCCAGGCAGGCCAGCTCCTTCATCTCATCGCGGGTCATCGGCCCGGTGGTGTCCTGGGAGCCCACGGTGGTCATCAGCGGCTCGCAGCTGGTGCCGGGGCGCACGCCCGCCAGGCCGCAGGCCTTGCCCACCATCTTCTGGGCCAGGGTGAAGCCCTTGCCGGTGTCAGTCGGGGCCACCGGCCGAATGAACAGATCGCTGGCGGCCAGCCCCAGCTGGGCGCGCACTTTGTCGGTGAGGGAGCGGCCGATCAGCAGGGGGATGCGGCCGCCGGCGCGCACCTCGTCGGTGATCGTGCTCGGCTTGAGCTCGAAGCGGGCCACGATCTCCCCGGCTCCCGGTTCCCCGGCGGCGCGCTCGATCGTGCCGGCGTAGGGGCGGATCGTGATCACATCGCCGCTGTTGAGGGCGCTCACGTCGCATTCGATCGGCAGGGCGCCGGAGTCTTCGGCGGTGTTGAAGAAGATCGGCGCGATCTTGCCGCCCAGCACCACGCCGCCGCCGCGCTTGTTGGGCACGTGGGGGATGTCGGTGCCGGTGTGCCACAGCACCGAGTTGATCGCGGATTTGCGGGAGCTCCCCGTGCCCACCACATCGCCCACATAGGCCACCGGGTGGCCCTTGGTTTTGAGCTCCTTGATCAGCTCGAGGCCGCCGGGCATGCGGGTTTCCAGCATCGCTGTGGCGTGCTGGGGGATGTCGGGGCGGGTGGTGGCGTGGGTGGCGGGGGAGAGGTCGTCGGTGTTGGTTTCGCCCTCCACCTTGAACACCGTCACGGTGATCTCAGCTGGCAGCTCGGGCTTGGCGGTGAACCACTCGGCGGCAGCCCAGCTGTCGATGACGCGCTTGGCGTAAACGTTGGTTTCCGCCAGCTCCAGTACATCTTGATACGCGTCGTAGACGAGCAGGGTGCGGCTCAGACCTGTGGCGGCCGCCTCGGCGATGGCGGCATCGGCGCTGGCTAGCAGTGCGATCAGGGCGCCCACGTTGTAGCCGCCGATCATCGTGGCCAGCAGGCGCACGGCCTCCACGGGGCTCACCAGGGGGCTGATGGTTTTGGCCTGGGCCACGGCGCTGAGCCAATCGGCTTTCACATAGGCCGCTTCATCCACGCCGGGGGGGATGCGCTCACTCAGCAGGTGCAGCAAGAAGGATTCCTCGCCGGCGGGCGGGGCCTGCAGCAGCTCGGTGAGGGCCGCGGTCTGCTCAGCGCTGAGCGGCAGGGCCGGAATGCCCAGGGCCTCGCGCTCGGCCGCGGCGGCGCGGTAGCTGGAGAGGAAGCTGGCTGCAGACATGCCCGATCGCGTCAATCTGATATCCATTGTTCTTGGCGGCCGGTCCAGCGTTTGGTCGCAATCGCTGCTGACTAGGGTGGAAACCCCTGCGCGGCGCCGTTTCCACGGCATCAGGCCCATGACCACCACCACCACCTCCGACCTGCATGTGGTGGAAACACGGCCGCTGGTACCCCCGGCGCTGTTGCATCGCGAATTGCCGATTACGGAGCGCTCGGCGGCCACCGTGCAGCAGGCCCGCCAGCGGACTCAGGCGATCCTGCATGGCCGTGATTCCCGGCTGTTGGTGATCGTCGGGCCCTGTTCGGTGCACGACGTGGCGGCGGCCAAGGAGTACGCCACGGCCATTGCTGCGGCCCAAGAGCGCTTCCAGGATGCGCTCGAGATCGTGATGCGGGTGTACTTCGAGAAGCCCCGCACCACCGTGGGCTGGAAGGGGTTGATCAACGACCCCCATCTCGATGGCAGCTACGACATCAACACGGGCCTGCGGCTAGCCCGCGGCCTGCTGCTGCACCTGGCGGAGATGGGTCTGCCGGCGGCCACCGAGTTGCTCGATCCGGTTGTGCCCCAGTACATCGCCGATCTGATCAGCTGGACCGCCATCGGCGCCCGCACCACCGAGAGCCAGACCCACAGGGAGATGGCCTCGGGTCTGTCAATGCCGATTGGTTTCAAGAACGGCACTGACGGCAGTGCCATCACCGCGGTCAATGCCATGGAGGCCGCGGCCCGGCCCCATCACTTTCTCGGCATCAATGGGGAGGGCCAAGCCGCGATCGTCACCACCACCGGCAATCCGGATGGCCACCTGGTGCTGCGGGGCGGCAAGCGGGGCACCAACTACCACCCTGAGGCCGTGGAGGAAGCCGCTGCGGAGCTGGCCAAGGCGGGCCTGCCCCCCCGGGTGATGGTGGATTGCAGCCACGGCAACTCCAACAAGGATTACTGCCGTCAGGGCGAGGTGGCGGTTCAGGTTGCGGAGCAACTGCGCGCGGGTTCCACCCACGTGATGGGGGTGATGCTCGAGAGCCATCTGGTGGCGGGCAACCAGAAGATCCCCACCGATCTTGCCCAGCTCACCTACGGCCAGAGCATCACCGATGCCTGCATCGATCTGGCCACCACCGAGTCGGTGCTCGACACGTTGGCCGAAGCGGTGCGGCAGTCCCAGGCGGCCCGCCCCCTGCTGCTCAGCTGAGCCGTGCCCACAACCAGCCAGCCGCCAAGGGCACGGTGAAGTTGTCGAGGCCCAGCACGGCTGCCTGCTCCAGCAGCACCGCCGCGGCGGCGATGGCCAGCAAGGCGCCCAGCGCCGGTTGGGGCAGCCCTGCCGCCTGGGCCAGTTGGCGCACCACCAGCAGCATCGCCAGGCTGCCCAGGGCCATGGCCGTGGTGCCCACCACTGATTTGCGCTGACCCCAGATGTGCCAGCTCGGGGAGGCCACCAGCGGCCCCACCAATCCGGCCAGGCCGTCCCCCACGGCCATCACCAGAACGCCCGCTGCGACTGCAGCCGGTTGCTGCGGCCAGAACAGCAGCAACAGCAGGGTGATCGAGGCCCCGTAGGCGATGGTGCCGTAGCTGGCGCGGCCGACATCTTCAATGGCAGGCAGCAGCCGGAAGCGGTGGTTGAGTGCGGCCAGCAGGGTGATCACGCCTGCCGCCGGCACCGCGATCAGGCGGTCGATGCCCAGGGCCCAGGCGATCGGCACCACGGCTCCGGTGCCGATGTGCACCAGCTTGCGGCTCCATTCCCGCTGGCCGTTCCAGCGGCGGCGCACCTGCAGCGCGGCCATCACCAGCAGGGCCAGCCAGCTGGTGATGGCCGCAACACCCAGCAGCTGCTGCGGCCATCCGCCCACCATCGGCTCAGGCGGCCTGCTGAACGTTGCTCATCAGCCGCAATTTCATGATCGCTTTGGCTTCCAGTTGTCGCACCCGCTCCCGTGACACGTTGATCAGTCGGCCGATCTCCGCCAGGGTGAGGGGCTCCGATCCCTCCAGCCCAAACCGCAGCTTGAGGATTTTCTGCTCTCGGTCATTCAGCTGCGAGAGCCAGGCGCCCAAGTGCTCCTTCTGAATGTGCCGGTCCATCGAGTCCATGTGCTCGTTGCTGGCCGGATCGGCGATCAGTTCGCCCAGGGTGCTGCGATCTTCATCGCCGCGGGCGTGGGCATCCAGGGAGGCGCAGGGGGCGCTCTGGGCCATCAGCTCCTCGAGGTCCTGGGGAGCCATGTCCATGGCATGGGACAGCTCCAGTCGGTTGGGCTGGCGCCCGAGCCGGTGGGAGAGCTCCCGGCTGATGCGCCGCATCTTCGAGAGCTTTTCGCTGATGTGAATCGGCAGGCGGATCGTGCGGGCACTGTTGTCGATGGCACGGGTCATCCCCTGGCGGATCCACCAGTAGGCGTAGGTCGAAAACTTGTAGCCCATGGCCGGGTCGAACTTGTCGACGGCACGCTCCAGGCCGATCGCCCCCTCCTGCACCAGATCGAGCAGTTCCAAGCCCTGGTTTTGATACTTTTTGGCCACGCTCACCACCAGGCGCAGGTTGGCCGCCATCATTCGATCGCGGGCCCGCTGGGCCATCCGCAGTTGGCGCTTGTGTTTGGGCGTGATCTCTTCGGCGGGCAGTTCTTGCAGCCGTTTACCGGCCTGCACATGGTGGGCCAGCTCGATTTCTTCGGCGGCCGTGAGCAGGGGCACACGACCGATGGTGCTCAGATACCAACCAATTGAATCGGCACTGAGACGACCGCCTGCCCGGGACCCGGTTGCGCGCACCTTTGGCAGTTTCGTTGCTGAAAGCTTCGAGCCGTTGTTGTCAACAACAGCTGAAGCGGATTGCAAAGGCGTCCCCACACCCAAGCCTCCGTATTGGATTTGGCCGGAATGTAGCACTGCAACGCACGCTGCAACGGTTTGATTTGGAAGAATTCCTGTATGGATTGCTGCCGATTAACACGGATGCCTGTGCTTTTGCGGCATCAGTTGGCGGCTGCCAAGCCGCCTCGCCAGCGACGCACCATCAACTGTTGAGCGAGGCTTGGTTCACCAGCATGCTGTCGCTGACTGAAATGTCCCTGGCTGTCCATGTGCCAGGCACCCGTGTCCTGAAGGTAGAGATCGATCACCTGTTCAAGCTGATGCCGCAGCCGCGGATCTTCGATGGGAGCGACGGCTTCCACCCGCCGGTCCAGGTTGCGAGACATCCAGTCGGCGCTACCGATGAACAATTCAGGTTCGCCGCCATTGGCAAACCAGAACAGGCGTGAGTGTTCGAGGAAGCGGCCGATCACACTCACCACGCTGATGTTGTCGCTGATCCCTTCCAGGTTGGGCCGCACGCTGCACATGCCCCGCACCACCAGTTCGATCGTCACCCCCGCTTGGGAGGCTTCGTAGAGCAGGGCGATGATCGCCGGATCGACCAGGGCATTCATCTTGGCCCTGATGTGGCCGCCGCGGCCTGCCTGGGCGTGCTCGATCTCGCGGCGGATCAGGCCCTCCATGCGGTTGCGCAGGGTGACCGGCGCCACCAACAGCCGGCGGAAACTCTGTTGTTTGGAGAAGCCGGTGAGGTAGTTGAACAGCTCAACCAGATCGGCGCCGAATTCCGGCCTTGCGGTGAGCAGGCCAATGTCGGTGTAGAGGCTGGAGGTTTTGGAGTTGTAGTTGCCGGTGCCGATGTGCACGTAGCTGTTGAGACGCTCCTTTTCCTTGCGCACCACCAGCAGGATTTTGGTGTGGGTTTTCAGGCCCAGCACGCCATACACCACGTGCACGCCTGAAGCCTCCAGCTGCTTGGCCCACTGGATGTTGTTGTCTTCGTCGAAGCGGGCCTTCAGTTCCACCAGGGCCATCACCTGCTTGCCGTTTTCGGCGGCCCGGATCAGGGCCCCCACCACAGGCGAATCCTTGGAAGTGCGGTAGAGGGTCATCTTGATGGCCAACACCGAGGGGTCGTCGGCGGCCTGGTTGAGGAATTCCTCCACGGAGGTGGAAAACAGGTCGTAGGGGTGATGCAGCAGCACATCGCCGCGGCGGATCACCGAAAAGATGCTTTCAAACTCCTCGGCCTTGATCGAGCCGTCTTCGAGTTGGCCCTTCTGGGTGCGCGCCAGGGCTGGCGTGGTGCGGCCCTTGTGGGGTTTTTCCTTGAGCTGGGGCAAGGGGATGGCCAACAGGCTCATCAAGTCGTCGAGGCCCAGGGGGCCGTTGATCCGGTAGACGTCTTCGGCTTCCACGGCGGTGCCCTCCATCAGCAGCTGCACCACCGCTTCGGGCATCTCATCGGCCACCTCCAGGCGCACCACTTCGCCGCCGCGGCGGCGTTTGCGCAGGCCCTCCTCCAGGGCCTCCATCAGGTCGTCGGCCTCGAGGTCGCGCAGTTCGAGGTCGGCATCGCGGGTGACACGGAAGAAGAAGTGCCCCTCCACGTGCATGCCCGGAAACAGCAGGCCCAGGTTGAAGGCCACCACCTGCTCGAGCGGTACGGCCGTGTACACGGGCTCGGGTTGTTTGCCGCTGAGGTTGGGCGGGATCTGGACGATGCGGGGCAGGTTTTTCTGCGGCACCTTGACCCGGGCGAATTCCTGTTGGCCAGAGTCGGGGTCGCGCACCAGGGCGGCCACGTTGAGGCTCAGGTTGCTGATGAACGGGAAGGGGTGGGAGGGATCCACCGCCAGGGGGGTCAGGACTGGAAAGATGGCGTTCTGGAAATAGCTGTCCAGCCACTCACGTTGATCGCCGTTGAGGTTGGCGTAGTCGATCAGGTGAACGCCGTAGTCGGCGAGATGGGTTTTGAGTGAGTGGCGGTAGTGCTTCTGCTGCATCTCCAGCAGCGGCCGCAGCTTGGCGCGAATCGCCTGGAGCTGTTGCTGGGCGGTGAGGCCGTCGTCGCTGAGGGTGCTGACGCCCGCTTCAATTTGCGACTTCAGCGAAGCCACCCGCACCATGAAGAATTCATCGAGGTTGTTGCTGAAGATGGCGCTGAATTTCGCCTGCTCCAGCAGCGGGGTGTGCTCGTCGAGGGCCTGGGCCAACACCCGGGAGTTGAACTCCAGCCAGCTGAGCTCGCGGTTGATGTAGAGCTCCGGAGCGACCTGCGCGTCAGCCTTTGATTCCGCCATGCCAACCCGCCCCTGATGAGGCGCAACGTAGCAATTTCAACCGTCTGAGCTGTGTATTCCAGCTTCCATCCCCACTGCCGACCGGCCCGGTAGGCCGCCGGCCACCAGCAGGGCCACGCCCACCAGCAGGATGATGCCCAGCCAGAAGGGGCTCTGCCGCCCTGTGGTTTCGTAGGCCAGGCCCGCCAGTGGTGGGCCGAGGAAGCTGCCCAGGCTCTGCAGCCCCTGCAGGCTGCCCAAGGCGGCACCCTGGCCCTCGCTGTCGAGCCGCCGGGACACCAAGCTGCGCAGGCAGGGGGTGACCAGGCCGGTGCCCAGCGCCAGGATCGCCACGGCGCTGAACACCACCGGCTGGGCATTGGCGCGGGTGGCCATCGGGATCAGCAGGCAGCCGGCGATGACAAAGCCAAGGCCGGCCAGGGTGAGCCGCCATTCGCCGAAGCGTTTCACCAGCGGTCCGATCAGCCCCCCCTGCACCACCGTGGCCACCACGCCCACCACGAGAAAGGCCGCCGCCGCCAGCCCGGGCCCCCAGTTGAAGGCCTGCTTGAAATACAGCACCAGCACGGCCGTGAAGCCGTTGAAGGCCAGAAAGAACAGGAAGAAGGCCACGCACAGGCGCCGCACCTGGGGGTTGGTGAACACCCGCTGCAGCGCGGCGAACGGGTTGAGATCCCGTTTGCGCGGCATCGCTCGGCGGGCTTCCAGCGGGTGGGTTTCCGGCAGCACGGTGAGCACCAGCACCAGGTTGAGCATGGCGATGGCAACCGCCACCAGCAGCGGCAGGGTGACGTTCAGGCGGCTGAGCAGGCCACCGAGGGCCGGGCCGAGGATGAAGCCCAGGCCGAAGGCCACGCCGATCAGGCCGAAGGCCTTGGCTCGCTTTTCCGGCGGCGAGATGTCGGCCAGCACGGCGCTCGCGGTTGCGGCGGTGCCGCCGCTCACCCCGTCGATCAGCCGGGCCCCGAACAGCAGCGCCAGGGGCAGCCCGGCAGCCTGGGCCGCGGGCCACAGGGTGGCCCAGGGCAGGCTGATGGTGAGGGCAAACAGGGCCAGGCCCAGCACCGAGCCCGCCACGCAGACACTGATCACCGGTTTGCGGCCGAAGCGGTCGCTGAGGGCGCCGATCAGGGGCGTGAAGGCGAACTGGGCGATGGCATAACTGCCCGCCAGCAGACCCAGCACGCGGCCGTCATTGGTGAAGCCCGCCAGCAGAAACGGCAGCAGCGGGAACACGATCGACTCCCCCAGCCGGTCATTGAGCAGCGTCAGAAAGGCGCAGAAGAAGGTGGAGGGGCGGGAGAGCGACAAGAGGGGAGCGACCGGGTGCGTGTGGGGCTGGTGTGCGGGATGGAGCGGTGCCGGCGGCGGGGGCTGGCGCTCAGGGGGCCTTGATCTGCGGGCAGGGGTTGGGGCCAAACATGCCGCTCAGTTTCTGGCTGCCCATCGCATAGATCTGCTGGGCCTGGGCTGGGTTGCCCTGGGCGCCCTGCAGCTTGCTTGCAAACTCCTGGCAGGCTTGAGCCTGCTGGGGATTCGTGGGCTGGATGGTGGTCGCAGCCGCGGGGGTGGCCGGTGCTGGAGTGGGCGCTGCCGCCGGGGCAGTAGCTGTGGGGGCGGGGATGTCGCCGCAGGGGTTTTCGCCGAAGGTTTCCACCAGCTTCAGCACCCCCTGCTGATACACCAGTTGGGCCTGCTGGGCATTGCCGGAGGCGGCCTGGAGCTTGCCGGCGAACTCCTGGCAGGCCTTGCGTTCCTGGGCCCGGCGCAGCAGCGGGCCTGCCTGGGTTTCCGGTGCGGCGAGCAGACCTAGACCGGCGGCCAGCAGCAGCGACAGGGCTGCGGTGGCTGGGCGGGCGGTCATGGCGTGGGCTCAGGGACCCTCACGTTATTGGGCGAGCCACTGCTGCAGCTGTCATCTGCGGTTCATGCTTGGGTGTCGGTTGCAAGGCGGCCATGGCTGCATCGGAGTTGACTCCCCTCCAGCTCAGCCACCTCAACAGCCGCGGTGAGGCGCACATGGTGGATGTGGCGGCCAAGCCGGCCACGCTGCGCCAGGCCGTTGCCGAAGGTTTTCTTGCCCTGGCTCCGGAGGCCCTGGCGCTGGTGCGCGAGGGGAGGGCCGGCAAGGGCGACGTGTTGGCGGTGGCGCGGGTGGCGGCGATCCAAGCGGCCAAGCGCACCGCCGAATTGATCCCGCTTTGCCACCCGCTGCCGCTCAGTTGCCTGGAGGTGGTGATCGCCGAGGCGCCGTTGCCGGATGGTTCGGCTGTGGGCCTGCGCTGTGAGGCCACGGCGGGCACCACCGGCCCCACCGGCGTGGAGATGGAAGCCCTCACCGCCGTGCAGGTGGGCCTGCTCACCCTCTACGACATGCTCAAGAGCGCCGACCGGGCGATGACGATCGGGCCGGTGCGGCTGGTGCGCAAATCCGGAGGGCGCGGGGGGGATTGGGTGCGCCCTGGGGGTCAGGACGATGGCTGATGGGCCTGCCACGGAGCCCTATGGCCGCGAGGGCTTGCCGCTGGATCAGGCCCGCGCCTTGATCCTCGAGCAGCTCCAGCCCCTCGCCGCGAGCGAATCCCTCGCCCTCAGCCACGCCCTGGGCCGCACCACGGCGGCGGCGGTGATCGCCCCTGCTGCAGTGCCGGGGTTTCGCGCTTCGGTCATGGATGGCTACGCCATTGCTGGATCGGATCCACCACCGTTGGGTTGCTCTTGGCGTCTTGTGGGGGTCTCCGCGGCTGGGGCGCCCTATGGGCCGGTGCTGCGGACGGGAGAAGCGGTGCGCATTCTCACTGGTGCGGTGGTGCCCGAGGGCAGTGATCGGGTGCTGCCCCAGGAGTTGGTGGCGGTGGATGGCGATCGGCTGGAGTTGCTGGAGCCCGGCGGCGCCAATGCCTGGATTCGCCAACCCACCGAGGAGGCGGCTGCGGGCCAGGAGCTTGTGCCAGCAGGACAGCGGCTAGGTGTTGCCGATCTCGGCCGCCTGGCCAGTTGCGGCGTGCAGCAGCTGCAGGTGACGCGCCGGCCGCGGATCGGCTTGCTGATCAGCGGCGATGAGCTGCTGCCGCCGGGGGTGGCGCGGGGGCCGGGGCAGATCTGGGAGAGCAACTCGGTGCTGCTCAGCGCTTTGCTCCAGCGGCTCGGTTACGCCGTTGCCGATCAGCGGGTGGTCGTCGACCAGCCGGAGCCGTTGCGGCTGGCATTGCGGGAGTTGGCGGCGGGCTGTGATGTGGTGGTGAGCACCGGCGGCGTGTCGGCTGGCGACAGCGACTGGATCCGCCCCTTGGTGGCGGAGCTGGGTCAGGTGAGTTTTTGGAAACTGTTTCTCAAGCCCGGCCGGCCCTTCGCCTGGGGCCAGGTGGCGGGAGTGCCCTTCTTTGGCTTGCCGGGCAACCCGGTGGCGGCGGCGATCACGGCGCTTCAGCTGCTGTGGCCGGCCTTGCAAAGGCTGGAGGGAGCGGAGATCCAACTGTTGCCGCGCCTGAAGGTGCGCTTGGAGGCGGCGCTGCGGCGCGGGGCTGGCCGGCCGGAGCTGGCTCGGGCCCGGCTGGTGGTGGCCGCCGACGGGGGCTTGTGGGCCCGGGTGGAAGGGTCGCAGGCCTCCTCACGCATCGGCTCGCTGCAGGGGGCCGATCTGCTGCTGGAGATCCCGGCGGAGCTGGGCGCCCTGGAGGCCGGCACGGAGCTGTGGGCGCAGTTGTTGCGGTTGCCGGTGCTGTGAAGCGTGCGGTTGTTCGTATGCTTTGAAAGCCGCTCAACCGTGCGATGGAAATCCTCTCGGCCAATGCGTTGAAGACTGCGGGGGTGGGGGCGATCACGCGAGCGCTGGAGCACGAGCGCGAAGCAGGCGTCTCGGTGCGTGGCCGCTTGCGTTATGTGGTGATGGAGGCCGAGGAGTTTCAGCGCTTGCGGGATCTGGAGCTGGAACTGGCCCTCTTGGAGACGCGGAACGACGTGGCGGCCGGACGTTGCATCGCAGAATCCGTAGAGGCCCACCTGCAGCGGCTGGATGCCCTGGCGGCTGAGCTGCCTTGAGTTGGACGCTCCTGTTCACCGAGCGGTACAACCGCAGAGCCGCGCGTTTCCTGCGTCGCCATCCTGAGTTGCGGGATGCGTACCGCAAGACGCTGTTGCTGTTGGAGGTCAATCCAGGTCACCCGTCCTTGCGCCTGCATGCCCTGAAGGGACGCTTGAGCGGGCTGCATTCCGTGTCGATCAACATCAGCTACAGGATCACGTTGGAGTTGTTGATCGAAGGCCAGCGTCTGATTCCGATTGACATCGGCAGCCATGACACGGTGTATCGGGGCTGAAGGGCAGGCTCACAGCGGCGTGTTGCTCGTGAGCCACTCGCCTGTGCCATCGCGGCGCCACTCCCGTTTCCAGAACGGTGCGTCGTGCTTGAGCGCCTCCAGCAGCTCCTGGCAGCAGCGCTGGGCGGGGCCGCGGCGGTCGGCGCCGATGGCCACCAGCACGATCGCTTCACCCGGCAGCACCCGGCCGATGCGGTGCTGCACCAGGCAGCTGCCCACCCCATGGCGCGCGCAGCAGCCTGTGGCCAGCTGCTGCAGCTGGCGCTCGGTCATGCCCGGATAGTGCTCCAATTCCAGGGCCAGCAGGGGCGTTCCATCGGCGGCCGCGGCCCGCACTCGACCGATGAACACGCTCTCGGCAGCGCTGGCGTTGGTGCTGGGGCCGCTGGCGGCGAGCTGGCGCTGCCACTGCTCCAGGCAGGCGAGCGGCTCGAAGGCCTCCAAGTGGAGATCGATCTTGAGCTGCAGGCCCTCAGCGTCAGCCACCGCTGATCGGAGGTAGGAAAGCCAGCTCATCGCCGGGGAGTAGGGGGGTGTCGGCCGCGGCGAACTGCTGGTTGATGGCGACGCGCACGCTGTTCAGCTCTCCCGGCAATTGCAGCGTCTGCCAGAGCTGGCGCGGGGTGAGGGTCGCCTCCACCAAGGCGTCTGCGGTCCACTGCCGCTCGGCCCAGCCCGCCTGCTCTCGCAGCCCTGCGAACAGGCGGATGCGGATTCCTGCGGCCGATGGCTCACCCATGGCCGCAACGCTAACTAGCGCTCCCGCGCGCCACTGTCACGATGGCTCTCGCGTTGTTCGATCCGCTTTGAGCCTCGCCATCGCCCTGCTCACGGTGTCTGACACCCGCACCCTGGCGGACGACCGCTCCGGTGATGCCCTGCTGGCGCGGCTTCAGGCGGCCGGCCACCGGCTGGTGGAGCGGGCACTGGTGCCCGACAACCGTTATCGCATTCGCGCCGAACTCAGCCGCTGGATCGCCGATGAGGCGGTGCAGGTGGTGATCAGCAGCGGCGGCACCGGCCTCACCGGCCGCGACGGCACGCCGGAGGCGGTGGTTCCCCTGCTGGACAAGACGATTGAGGGCTTCGGCGAGCTGTTCCGGGTGCTGTCGTTCGAGACGATCGGCACCAGCACCTTGCAGAGCCGCTGTTTGGCGGGGGTGGCCAACGGCACGGTGATCTTCGTGCTGCCGGGCTCCCTGGACGCGGTGGAAACCGCCTGGGACCGCTTGATCTGCGCCCAGCTCGATGCCGCTACCCGCCCCTGCAACCTGGTGCAGCTGTTGCCGCGGCTGGGGGAATCGCCGGATCAGCCGGCGGGCCAGGGCTGATCTCTCTAGCGTGCCACTGAAACCGGCATCCGTGGCCATGGCGCCTGAGGAGTCTGGATCGCCAGCCACTGGTTTGCCGACGGGGTCGGATCTGCCATCGGCTTTGGAGGATGGCAGCAGCGGCGGCGGCTGGCCGTTGATCGATGGTTGGGCCCGCGCCACCTTCTCGCCCACGGGTCTGCGCCTCTGGCAAACCCTCAGCCATCAGAGCGCCTGCCTGTCGTGCGCCTGGGGCACCGGCGGCCAGAACGGCGGCTTTCGCGATGAACTGGGCGAGCCGCTGCAGCGCTGTTTCAAGAGTGTGGAGGCGATCCAGGCAGAACTGCAGCCAGCGGTGCCCGCTGAGGTGTTTGCCGGTCGCAGCCTGGCCGAGCTGCAGCAGCTCAGCTCCGCCGAATGCGATCGCCTGGGGCGCCTCGATCGGCCCCTGATCCATCGCGCCGGCAGCACGCACTACGAGCCGATCAGCTGGGAGGAGGTGCACGCGCTGGTGGCCGAGGCCTTCCACGCGCCGGCGCCGGCGCGGGTGGCTTCCTACAGCTCCGGCCGCTCCTCCAACGAGGCCGCCTACCTGCTGCAGCTGCTGCTGCGGGCCCGCGGCTGCAACAACCTGGCCGACTGCTCCGACCTCTGCCACGCCCCCTCCACCATCGGCCTCACCAGGGTGTTCGGCAGCGGCACCTCGATGGTGAACCTGGAGAGCCTCCAGCACGCTGATGGCGTGGTGCTGGTGGGCTCCAACGCGCCGGCGAACCATCCGCGCCTGATGAACGAGCTGATCCGCCTGCGCGAGCGCGGCGGCACGGTGATCGTGATCAATCCGGTGCTGGAGGCCGGGCTGCTCAAGTTCGGCTCGCCCGCCTTCCCGATCCGCTCGATGCTCGGCGGTGGTAGTGAGATCGCCTCGCTGTTTCTGCAGCCGATCCCCGGTTCCGACACGGCGGTGTTTCTGGGGATCCAGAAGGCGCTGCTGGAGCGCGGCGCCATCGATCTTGCGTTTGTGAAGGCCCACGCTGACGACTGGCAGCCGTTGCTTGAGCAGATCGAATCCACCAGCTGGGAGGCGATCAGTGCCTGCTGCGGCCTCAGCCGCGAGGAGCTCGAGCACACCGCCGCCCGGCTGGCTGCGTGCAAGGCGGTGGTGTTCGCCTGGGCGATGGGCATCACCCACCACGCCAATGGCACCGCCAACGTGCAGGCGATCGCCAACACCGCCCTGCTCACGGGCAACGTGGGCCGCCCCGGGGCGGGCACGATGCCGATCCGCGGCCATTCCAACGTGCAGGGCTTCGGCTCGATGGGGGTGTCGGTGCACCTGCGTGAGCCGATGCGGCTGGCACTTGAGCAGCTGCTCGGCCGGCCGCTCAGCCGCACCCCCGGCTACGACACTCGCGCCCTGATCGAGGCGGCCGAGAGGGGTGAAGTGGACACCCTGTTGTGCCTGGGCGGCAATCTGTTCGGCGCCAATCCCGATAGCGCCCAGGCCCAGCGCGCCCTCGGCCGCATCGACACGATCGCCTACCTGGCTACAAAGCCCAACACCGGCCATTTCCATGGCCTCGGCGCCCGCCAGACCTTGCTGCTGCCGGTGTTCAACCGCTTCGAGACGCCCCATCGCACCACGGTGGAATCGGGCAACAACTGGGTGCGGCTCAATGAGCCCGGCCGCACCCACCTGCGCGGTGGGGACCTGATCAGCGAGGTGGCTTTCCTGGCCGAGCTGGCCCACCGCCTGCACGGCAGCGAGCCGATCGACTGGCGGTGCCTGCAGGAGCCCGTGTATGTGCGCGAGTTGATCGCCCGCACCGTGCCCGGCTATGGGGCGATCGCCGACATCGATGCCAGCAAGCGGGAGTTTGAGGTGGCGGGTCGGGTGTTCCAGGAGCCGCGCTTCCCCACCGCCACGGGTCGCGCCCAACTCGCCGCCACGCCCCTGCCGGATCTCACCTTGCCCAGTCCGGAGCATTTCGGCGGCCTGGCCCCCTGTGAGCGGGGCCTGGTGCTCAGCTTGATCACCGCCCGTAGCTACGGCCAGCACAACACCGTGGTGTACAAACCGGGCGACAGCTATCGGGGCATGACCCACCGTCAGACGATTCTGGTCAACCCGGAGGATCTGGTTGCCTGTGGTCTGTGGGCCCACCAATGGGTGACCGTGCAGGGCGAAGCAGGCCAGCTGGAAGGGATTGAGCTGATCCCCGGCTCGGTGCGCCGCGGAGCGGCTTTGATGTTTTATCCGGAGGCCAACGTGCTGATGCGGGCCGTGAGCGATCCCGAAAGCGGCACCCCGGCCTTCAAGCGGGTACCGGTGCTGGTGCGTGGAGCATGACGCGAATCGTGATGCTGCAGACCTGGCTGGAGGAGCAGCGGCGTCGCGGGCGGGACTACCAGCCGCGCTTTCGGGGCCGCCATTTGTCGGTCACCTGGTTGGGGGCGCTGCTGGCGCTCTCCCTGCTGGGCCTGCTCAGTGCCTGGAGCGGCATGGTGCTGCTGGCGGCGCCGCTGGGGGCCTCCTCGGTGCTGCTGTTTGGCTACCCAGCCAGCCCCCTGGCCCAACCGCGCAACATCGTGCTCGGCAACCTGGTGGGAGCGTTGGTGAGCGTGGCGGCAGTGGCCTGGCTGGGCCAGGGGCCGCTGGTGATCGCCCTGGCGGTGGCGCTCACGGTGCTGCTGGGTCAGCAGCTGCGCTGCCTGCATCCGCCCGCCGGCGGCCTCGCTTTTCTCGGCGTGGCGCTGGGGGCCGCCCCTCCATTTGTGCTGACGCCCGTGCTGAGCGGTTCGCTGTTGCTGGTGCTGATCGCCGCGGTCTTCAGCCGTTGGGTGAAAGGTGCTCTGCCCTACCCGCACCACTGGCTGTAACGCTCCGGGTGCGTGGAGGCCGGTTGATCTCAACCACCATTGATCTCAACCACCATTGATCTCAACCACCCAGGTAGGCCATCTCCGCATGGGGGGGCGCTCCCACTGGGTCCGGGGGGGTGCCGCGGGCCCAGACCTCCTGCCGTTCCTCGCTCCAGCGGTCGGACCGGCGGCTCCAGAGGCCGGCGATCACGTCGCGCAGCGCCTCTGAGGAGCTGGTGGGCTGCAGCCAGGGGCGCAGGTCGAGGCCGCTGCCGGGGGCGGCGAACAGGCAGGTGTAGGCGATGCCGTCGGCGGTGACGCGCAGGCGGTTGCAGTCGCCGCAGAAGGGGGCGCTCACCGACGCCACCACGGCGAGGACGCCGCCGCCTTCTGGCTCGCGATCCTTGTAGCGCCAGCGGCTGGCGGTGGCGTGGGCCGCGCGCCCCTGGGGCTCCAGCGGCCAGCGCGCGCTGATCCGCTCCACCATCTCGGCGGCGCTCAGCACCGCCTCGGGCCGCCAGCCGTTGCGGTTGCCCACGTCCATGAATTCGATCAGGCGCAGCTCCAGGCCCCGCTCGCGGGCCAGGGCCGCCAGGGGCAGCAGCTGGTCGTCATTGGCACCGCGCTGGATTACGGCGTTGAGTTTGAGCGCTCCGCGGCCCGGATCAAAGCCGGCGGCGCAGGCGTGCTCGATCGCTGCCAGCACCTTCGCCAGCAGGGCTTTGCCGTTGCTGACTCCGGCCATGCGGGCCACTGCCGCGCCCGTAGTGCCATCGAGGCTCAGGGTGATGCGATCGAGGCCGGCGCCGCGCAAGGCCCGGGCCCGCTCGGCGCTGAGCAGGGCGCCATTGCTGGTGAGGGCGATCTCGCGCAGGCCGGGGCCTTCGGGCTCTGTGGCGCGTAGCTGTTGCACCGCGGCGATCAGCTCCTCCAGGCCGCTGTGCAGCAAGGGTTCGCCGCCGGTGAGCCGCAGGCTGCGGGCCCCCAGCTTCACCGCTGCCTCGATCACCGCCAGGCGCTGCGCCAGCGTCAGCAGGCCAGGCGGTTCCACCCCATCGGGCAGGCAGTAGGGGCAGGCCAGGTTGCAGCGGGCCGTGAGCGACAGCCGCAGCACCCCGAGGGGTCGGTTGAGCTGGTCGGTGGCGCTAGCCATGGCAGCCACGCTATGGCTGCAGTCCTGATGTTGGCGGTAGCGTTTCGGCATGGTTGTTTCCGCTGCCACGCCGTTCCGCCCACCGGCCATTCCCTGGCGCAAGCCCCAGGAGTTGAAGGTGTCGCCGGACTTGGGCACAGGATTGGATCCCCAGAGGTGTGGCGAGGCCTTAGCGCGTCTGTGCGTTGAGCCCGATGTGCAAGCGGTGATCGCCTTTGGCTCGCGGGCGCGTGGGGAAGCCCGAGTTGATTCGGATCTGGATCTGGCGGTGATCGTGCGCCAGCCCCAGCTCACTCCCGCTGAAAAAATTGCGTATTGGCAGCGCTTCGATCGGGCGCTGGGTCGGCTGGGAGTGGGAGTCGACCTGGTGGTGGCGGGCGTTGCCGATGCCGAACGACTGAGCGGCTCCCGCTGGCACGTGTTCGGCGATGTGGCCCGTGAGGGCCGGGTGCTCTATGTCGCCGGCTGAAGACGCGCTGCTGGAGGCGGAGTTGGATCGATGTCAGCGGGTGGTTGAGGCGCTGGGCGAATCGATCGGCTGATCGGCCTGCGGCCGGTTCACGTTGCGGATGGCAAGAGGATCCAGCGGCACCGCCTGGTAAGGCTGCGAGGCCAGCCAGCTCTGCAGCCGCCGCTCGCCGCGCTCCACCGCCGCGGCCAGGTGAGCCCGGATTGGGGCGCTGCTCGGGTAGAGGCCCAGCAGCGGTTGCAGGCGCTCGCCGTCATGGGCCAGGTGGAGTCGGGGGGGATCTGCCTCGCCAGTCGCCGCCGCCAGCAGAGTGTGCAGGGCCGCGAGGCTGAGATCCGGCATGTCCACCGGGCAGAGCAGCAGGCGCTCGTCGGGGTGGCGCTGCATCAACCGGTGCAGGGCCAGCAGGGGGCCTTCCCAGGGGGGCGGTTCAGCGAGGGCGGTGATCGGAGGCGGGGCCAGCTCCAGGTGCGCCGGATGGCGGCTCAGCAGGGTGATCGGCGCCTCCAGCTGGGCCAGCAGGCGCAAGGTGCGCTCAAGCCACGTGCCGCCTTCAGGGTGGGGCAGCAGCGCCTTGTCGCGGCCCATGCGCCGGCTCTCGCCGCCGCTCAGCAGGCAGGTGCGCAAGGGCCCCTGTAACAACGGCTGCCAGGCAGGTCGCCGTTCCCCCATAGGGTCCCGCCGCTCCTTCGATCGCTCCATGGCTCTGCCTCCCCACACCACGGCTCTTCTCGACGCCAAGCGCCGCAGCGGTCTCAGCTTCGCCGACCTCGGTGCTCGCCTGGGTCAGGACGAGGTCTGGACGGCCAGCCTGCTCTACGGCCAGGCCACGGCTTCCGCCGATCAGGCCCAGGCCCTGCTGGAGGCTCTGCAGGTGAGCGAGCCCGAGCGCTCAGCCTTGCTGGAGGCCCTCATCACCTATCCCATCAAAGGGGCCCTCGATCCGGTGATCCCCACCGATCCGCTGCTCTATCGCTTCTACGAGATCCTCCAGGTTTACGGCCTGCCGCTCAAAGACGTGATTCAGGAGCAGTTCGGCGACGGCATCATGTCGGCGATCGACTTCAGCCTCACCGTCGCCAAGCAGGAGGACCCCAAGGGCGATCGGGTGGTGGTGACCATGAACGGCAAGTTTCTGCCTTATCGCAAGTGGTGAGGCTCAGGGCGCCACTGTTCAGCGCGCCTCAGCCAGCAACCCGAACTCGGCCAGCGCCCGCTGCAGGTTGCGGTGTTCGTGGCCGGGGTGGCTGAGTTTCACCAGGGCGAAGCGTTGCAGCTCGGTGAGCTCTGCCCAGTCGCCGGCCCGCACCCCGAGACCCAGCTGGGTGCAGGAGGCGGCCAGCACTGCGGGCAGCTCCTCGCTTTGCTGCCAGGGCTCCCCGCTGGGACGCGGCAGCTCCTTGGCCTGGCCGGCGCTGAGACCGGCGGTGCGCGCCAGCAGGTGCGCATGCAGCGCCTCGATGGCGGCGGCATCGTCGGCCCAGGCCAGCAGCTCCTGGCGCTCGGTTTCGCCCAGCTCACTCCAGTGCTGCAGCTTGAGCTTCACGCCGGCCAGATCCAGCTTGCGCCGCACCGCCATCGGGATGCAGCGCAGGTCGGCGGTGAAGTCGGCCTCGAAGCCGAAGCAGGCGCTGGCCAGGGGGGAGCTCAGGGGAATCGCGGTAACAACCGCCACCATCATCGGACGCTCCGCCTTGGTCCAATGGCCCCATGGCAACTGACTCCTCCGCCAGCCCAGTCGCCCGGGCCCAGTGCCCCTACTGCGGCGTGGGCTGCGGCCTGGAGCTCAAAGCGCCAGCCGAACCCGGCGGCAGTTGCACCGCCCGCGGCGACCGCCACCACCCCTCGTCCCTGGGCCAGGTGTGCGTGAAGGGCGCCACCGTTGGCGAAACCCTGCACCACAACCGGCTCACCACGCCCCTCTGGCGCGCCCGCACCGACCAGCCCTTCGAGGCGATCAGCTGGGAGCGGGCCTTCAGCCTGCTGGTGGAGCGCATCCAGGCCACCCTGGCCAGCAAGGGGCCCCAGGCGCTGGCGATCTACGGCTCCGGCCAGTTTCTCTGCGAGGACTACTACGCGGCCAACAAGCTGCTCAAGGGTGCCCTGGGCAGCAACAACTTCGATGCCAACTCGCGGCTGTGCATGAGTTCGGCGGTGGCGGGCTACGCCCGCAGCCTCGGCTCCGATGGTCCGCCTTGCTGCTACGACGACCTCGACCTGGCCGACCTGGTGCTGCTGATCGGCACCAACACGGCCGAGTGCCATCCGGTGTTGTTCCAGCGGCTGCTCAAGCGCCGGCGCAAGGGGGCCGGGCCGCGGCTGGTGGTGGTGGATCCGCGCGCCACCGCCGCCAGCGACGCCGCCGATCTGCACCTGGCGATCGCCCCGGGCACCGACCTGGCCCTGCTCTGCGGGCTGGGCCACCTGCTGCTGCAGCGGGGTGGCGTGGACCAGGCCTTCGTGGCGGTCCACACCGAGGGCTTCACCGAGCTGGAGACGCTCTGGCGGGCCTGGGAGCCGGCCCGGGCGGCGGCGGTGTGCGGCATCGCCAAAGCGGATCTGCGCCAGCTGGCCGATTGGTGGTGTGAGGCCGCAGCCGCGCTGAGTTTGTGGTCGATGGGGGTGAACCAGAGCCGCGAGGGCACCGCCACCGTGGCGGCGATCTGCAATCTGCACCTGGTGAGCGGCCAGATCGGCCGGCCCGGCGCTGGACCCTTCTCGCTCACCGGCCAACCCAACGCCATGGGCGGCCGCGAGGTGGGTGGCCTGGCCCAGCTGCTGCCCGGTTACCGCACTGTGAGCGATCCGGAGCACCGCGCTGAGGTGGAGCGCCATTGGGGTGTCGCGCCCGGATCGATCGTGCCCGAGCCCGGCCTGGCGGTGTGGCAGCAGATCGAGGCGATGGAGCGGGGCGAGCTCGACCTCTGGTGGGTGGCGGCCACCAACCCGCTGGTGAGCCTGCCCAGCCTCGATCGGGTGCGGGCGGCGGTGGCCAGCTGCCCGCTGGTGGTGCTCAGCGAGGCCTACGCCGGCACCGAAACCGAGGCGGTGGCCCACCTGGTGTTGCCGGCTGCCCAGTGGAGCGAAAAGGAGGGGGTGATGGTGAATTCCGAGCGCCGCGTCACCCTCTGCCGCGCCTTTCGCGAGCCCCCGGGTGAGGCTCGCCCCGACTGGGCGATCTTTGCCGAGCTGGGCCGGCGGCTCGGTTTTGTGGAGCAGTTCAACTACGGCACGGCGGCCGAGGTGTATGCCGAATTCGTGGCGCTCACCGCCGGCCGACTGTGCGACAGCAGTGGCCTCAGCCACCAGCTCCTGGCCGACCACGGCCCCCAGCAATGGCCGTTTCCTGGCGGCACGGAGCCGGGCGGTGGCCAGGAGCGGCTTTACACCGAAACCGGCTGCGATGGCCGTCGCTTTCCCACCCCCTCTGGCCGGGCGCGCCTCTGGGCCGATCCACCGCTGGGTTTGGCCGAACCCCCCGATGCCGCCTATCCCTTGGTGCTCACCGTGGGCCGGTTGCTGGGCCACTGGCACACCATGACCCGCACCGCCCATGTGGCGCGGGTGGCCAAGGCCCACCCCGAACCACTGCTGGAGGTGCACCCCCACGATGCAACCCAGGCCGGGCTGGAGGAGGGGGGGATGGCGCAGGTGCGCTCCCGCCGCGGCGCCCTGCTGGTGAAGGTGCAGCTCAGTGCACGCATCCGCCCGGGCACGGTGTTCCTGCCCATGCACTGGGGCGCCTCCCAGGGGGAGCTGGCCTGCGAGGCCAATCGGTTGATGCACGAGTTGGGCTGCCCGATCTCCAAGCAGCCCGAACTGAAGGGGGCAGCGGTGGCGCTGGCCCCCGCCTGAATTTCGATCTTGTCCCCAGTGATCGCTGCCTCAGTCCAACTCGTGGGCGAAGCGGCGGTAGAGGAAGTCGAGGGCGTGGTTGCGCAGCTGGCCGTAGCGGGGATCGTCCTGGATCGCTTCGTAGCTCCTGGGCCGCTCGAAGGGCACTTCCAGGATCTCGCCGATGGTGGCTGAGGGCCCGTTGGTCATCATCACGATGCGATCAGCAAGGAACAGCGCCTCATCGATGTCGTGGGTGATCATCAGCACCGTGGGCTTCTGCTCGCGCCAGATCGCCAGCAGCTCTTCCTGCAGCTCTTCTTTGGTGATCGCATCCAGCGCCCCGAAGGGTTCATCCAGCACCAGCACCGCCGGGGTCACGGCCAGGGCTCGGGCGATCGCCACCCGTTGGCGCATGCCGCCGGAAAGCTGGCTTGGTCGCTTGCTGCTGGCCTCCATCAGTCCCACCATCTCCAGGTGATGGCTCACCACCTCGCGCCGGCTGGGGGCATCCAGCTCCGGGCGAGCGGCCTTCACAGCCATCTCCACGTTCTGCCACACGGTGAGCCAGGGCAGCAGGGAATAGTTCTGGAACACCACCATCCGATCGGGGCCGGGCCGCTCGATCGGGATGCCATCCAGGGTCACGGCCCCGCTGCTGGGCTGCAGGAAGCCCGACACCATGTTCAGCAGGGTGCTCTTGCCGCAGCCGGAATGGCCGATCACGCAGAGGAATTCCCCCTGGCGCACCTGCAGGTTGATGTCACGCAGGGCCTCGAAGGGGCCGCGGCGGGTGTGGAACACCTGGCCCACATCCCGGAATTCCAGAAATGCTTGGCTGGTGGCGGCGGAGCTGGCTTTGCTGGCAGCGGTGGTGGTGGTCATCAGTGGGCGGCGGCTTGTTGTTTGAGACGGCGCTGCTCCTGCAGGAAATGGATCAGCTCGGCGCGCAGGTGGTAGTAATCGGGATGGTTCATCACCGCCAGCCGGTCGCGGGGGCGTGGCAGCGGCACGTCCACGATCCGGCCGATACCGGCGGCCGGGCCGTTGCGCAGACACACCACCCGGTCGGAGAGCAGCAGGGCTTCATCCACGTCGTGGGTCACCATCACGGCGGTGAGCTGCGACTCCTGGCAGATCTGCATCAGCTGCTGCTGCAGGTTGCCGCGGGTGAGGGCATCGAGGGCGCCGAACGGTTCATCCAGCAGCAGCAACGTGGGCCGGATCGCCAGGGCCCGGGCGATCGCCACTCGCTGCTTCATGCCGCCGGAGAGTTCGGCTGGGAATTTCTGAGCTGCAGCGGTGAGATTCACCAGCTGGATGTTGCGCTCCACGATCTCCCGCCGCTCGGCTGGGTTTAGCTTGGGGTACACGGTGTCCACCGCCAGGGCGATGTTCTGGCGCACCGTGAGCCAGGGCAGCAGCGAGTAGTTCTGGAACACCACCATCCGCTCCGGCCCCGGATCGGCGACCTGGCGGCCATGCATCAGGATGCCGCCCTCGGTGGCCTGGCTGAGGCCAGCCATCAGGTTGAGCAGGGTGCTCTTGCCGCAGCCGGAGTGGCCGATCAGGGTGACAAACTCGCCGGCGCGGATGTCGAGATTCACATCCTGCAGGGCCACGTATCGGCCGCCGTCATCGAGGTTGAAGGTCTGGGTGACGGCATCAACCGTGAGCAGTCCGGTGGCCATCTCAGCTGGCCCCCTTGCTCACCTTGCGGCCCACCCAGGCCACCAGTCGGTCGAGCAGCAGACCCACCACCCCCACGTAGAGAATGGCCAGGATGATTTGGCTGGAGCTTGATTCGCCACCGGCGTTGTAGGCATCCCAGATGAAATAGCCGATGCCACCGTCGGCCTTGAGCATCTCGGCGGCCACGATGGCCAGCCAGGCCAGACCCACGGCAATCCGCAGACCCGTGAACACGTAGGGAACCGTGGCTGGAATCACGATGTTGCGGATGTAGGCCCGCTTGCTCAGGCGCAGCACCCGGGCCACGTTGGTGTAGTCCTGGGGGATCTCTTGGATGCCCACAGCGGTGTTGATGATGATCGGCCAGATCGCCGTGATGAAGATCACGAAGATGGCCGAGGTGTTGGCGTCCTGAAACACCATCAGCGAAATGGGGAACCACGCCAATGGCGGCACCGTGCGCAGCACCTGCACCACCGGATCGAAGCCCTTGCCGGCGAAGCGGTTGAGGCCGAGCAAGCCGCCAATGCCGATGCCCACCAAGGCAGCCAGGCCATAGCCCACAGCCACCCGTTGTAGGGAGATCAGGATCTGCCAGCCCAGGCCCTTGCTGGTGCCGCCCTCATCAAAGAAGGGCTGGCTGATGTAGGGATCCCAGGTGTTCGCAATCACGTTGATCGGGCCTGGAAGACGGGCTTGGCCGAGAAAGGCGGAGAGGATCTGCCAGGCCAGTAGAAAGGCGCCGATGCAGAGGAGATAGGGCAGGGCCTGCTTGAGCGCAGGCAGGCCGGAACGCCTGCGCCGCTGTCCTGGGCTGAGCGTCGTGGTCATCAATGGGAAGGGGAACGCGTGAGCTGGAAGGGGTGATGGGGTGGGCCGGCGATGGGCGCCGGCGATCTACTTCAAGGTTTTGAAGGTGAGGCTGGCCAGATAGCCCTTGGGGTCTGCCGGATCGAACACCACGCCGTCGAAGAACGTTTCCTTGCCGCGGGAATCGCTGGCGGGAATGGCCTGCGCCTGACCGATGGCGGTGGCGGCCTCACGCCACAGATCGGAGCGGTTCACACGGTCGATCAAGGCCTTGGTGTCGGTGTTTGCGGGCAGATAGCCCCAGCGGATGTCCTCGGTGAGGAACCAAAGATCGTGGCTCTTGTAGGGGAAGGAGTGAGAGTTTTGGTCACTCCAGAAGTGCATTTTCAGCGGAGTGTTCGCCACCTTGCGCCCGTCTCCGTAGTCGAAGCTGCCGGCCAGTCGGGGCTTGATGTCTTCCACGCTGCACCTGAAGTAGCGGTCTCTCGAGGTGATCTCGCAGAGTTCATCGAGATTGGCAGGGTCCTCGCACCAGATCTGGGCCTCCTGGACGGCCATCAGCAAGGCCTTTGCCGCCTTGGGGTTTTTGTCCACCCAATCGGAGCGCATCGAGAAGGCCTTTTCAGGATGGTCTTTCCAGAGTTCGCCGGTGATGGCTCCTGTATAGCCAAGCTTCTGATTTACGGTGCGCTGGTTCCAGGGCTCGCCCACGCAGAACGTGTCCATGGTGCCGGTTTGCATGTTGGCCACCATCTGGGCTGGTGGGACCACCACCAGGTCGGCTTCGGTGGCCGGATTCACGCCATTGGCTGCCAGCCAGTAACGCATCCATAGATCATGCGTTCCACCTGGGAAAGTCATGGCGGCTTTCAGCAGTTTGCCGCTGGCTTTTTTCCTCTCGGCAATTTGTTTGATCTTCGGGTCTTTGATGGTGACCTTCTCGGCCAGGAATTCATTGGAGAGTGAGAGGCCTTGGCCATTCACATTGAGCCGAGCCAAGATATACATCGGCAACGGCTTCTGGCTCTTGGTGATGGAACCTGTGGTGAGCAGGTAGGGCATCGGTGTGAGGATGTGAGCGCCGTCAATGCCGCCCCGTTCACTGCCAAGTTCCAGGTTGTCGCGGGTGCCAGCCCAGGAGGTTTGCTTCACCACCTTCACTTCGGGCATGCCGTGTTTGGCAAAGAAACCCTTCTCGGAGGCAATGATCAGCGGGGAGGCATCGGTGAGGGCGATGAAGCCCAGGGTGGCGCCTGGGACTTCGGGAGCGTCAACGCCGCTGGCCGAGCTGGTGGCTTGAATTTCAGGTTTCTTGCCAGGGCCGCCACAGGCGGCGAGCCAGAGGGCACCGGCCGCCGAGCCAGCGGCAGTGAGCAGAAACTTGCGGCGCGAAAAATTGGACATGTGTTGCGGAGCGGCGTGGATGCTGCCGGAGTGATGGCGAACTGCACTCCGGTCGGGCTCCACAACAAAGCGCACCGAACCGGCCAAAAGGTCAGGTCGGCGCATGAGCTGACCGACCCAACTAAGACACCACGCCGGCCCGCCAGGGGAGAGTGGCGGTTGCTACCGATTGGCCAATGTCTGCCGGAGGCGCTCGCCACTGCGGGCTGCCAGCAGGGCGCGGGCCTGCTCGAGGGCTGCGGGCAGGCTGTCGATCTGATCGCTGAGCCAGAGGTAAGCGCCCAGATTCCAGAGCAGTGGCCCGGCCAGGGGGCCTTCGCTTGTCAGCGCAGCCAGCGCCTGCGCTTGCCAGGTTGCCAGGCTTTCCCAGGCCACGTCATCGCCATGGAGGCCGTGGTCGCGCGGGTGCAGCAACAGCCTCTCCACGCTTCCCTGGCGCAGCCGGGCGGTGATGCCGGCGCGGCTGGAGGGGAGGTCGGTGGACCCCTCCAGTCCCTTCACGGTGAGCACGTCGGCCTCGCCGGCCAGCTCCAGCGCTTCCCAGGCCCGCTTCTCCGTGGGGGGATGCACGAAGCCGCTGATCAACAGATGCTGGTCCCGGTGGGGTGTCCACAGCAGTTCCAGGCTGGCCACCGGCGGACGCTTGCCGATTTCATCGCGGGCCGGCACCAGGCGCTCGGCCGCCGGGAAGTGGTCGGGCTGGTGGGTGAGTGCCAGGTTGTGCAGATCCAACCTCTCCTGCACAGCAGTGAGTGTGAGCCCGCGCCAGGTGATGCCGAGCGCTGCAAACAGTTCCGCCAGGGTGACGCCGTATTTCACCGGCATCGGATCACCGCCATGCAGCACCACCGGCAGCCCGCTGCTGGCCAGCAGCAGCGCCAGCAGCGGCAGCAGCGGTGCGGTGCGGCTGCGGCCGTCGTAGGGCACCCCGAAACTGAGCGCCCGCTTGCCTGGGGTTTCCAGCACCGGGCCGTTCTGTCTGTAGCTATCGAGCATGCCCGCCAGCTCAATGGGCAGCGGCCTGCGGATGCGGTGGGCGATCAGAAAGGCACCCAGCTGGGCTTCGCTCACCTTGCCTTGGAGCATCAGGTCTGTGGCGATGCGGGCCTCGTCCCGGCTGAGTCCGGTGCTGGTGTGTTCGCCACTGCCCACCTTGCCGATCAGCTCGCGGAACTGGGCCCGAGCCCCTCCGAGGGCCTGCAGCTGTTGGTCTCGGCGGCTGCTGATGTTCGGTAGCGGTTGCGACACGGACAGCGGGCGCCTCAGCGCACAATCTCGTTGATTTTCAGCAAGGAAATCATCCAGCACGGAAGTCTGCGCCGCCGCCATGGGTGCCACTTCCCTGTTTTTGTTCCCGACGGCGTAGCTCTCATCGGCGCTTGCTCGGGTCCCACAGGCCCTTCCCGGCCTGCTTGGGACGTCCGACGTTCCTTTGCGCCCCCGCTGCCGCCAATGACCAGCGTTTCTGTTTCTTCCCCGCCTGTGCTCAGCAAGGTGGAGCAGGCCAAAGCCGATCTCTGCGGCCTCGAGTTGGCGCCCCGATTGGAGGAGCTGGGCCGCCAGGGCTGGGAAGCCCTGGACGAGGCCACCCTCACGATCCGGCTGAAGTGGCTGGGCATCTTCTTCCGGCCGGTGACCCCTGGGCGCTTTATGGTGCGGCTGCGCCTGCCCAATGGCGTGATCAGCGCCGAGCAGCTGGCGGTGCTGGCCGATGTGATCGACCGCTGCGGCGAGCACGGCAGTGCCGACCTCACCACCCGCCAGAACATCCAGCTGCGGGGCTTGCTGCTCGAAGACATGGCGCCCTTGATGGCGGCGCTGGAGCGGGTGGGACTGACCAGCCGCCAGTCGGGCCACGACAACCCGCGCAACGTCACCGGCAATCCCCTGGCCGGCATCGATCCTGAGGAAATCGTCGACACCCGGCCCCTGGTGGACGCCATCCAGGCGGCGCTGCTGGGTCCGGCCGGCCCGCGCAACCTGCCCCGCAAGTTCAACGTGGCCGTCGGCGGCGCCCCCGACAGCTTTCTGCTCCACAACGACCTGGCCTTCCTGCCGGCCCACCACAACGGCGCGCTGGGCTTCACGGTGATGGTGGGCGGTTTCTTCTCGGCCCAGCGCAACGAACTGGCGATCCCGCTGGGGCTGTGGCTGCCGGCCGAGCAGCTACCCGGCTTCACCCTGGCGGTGCTGCGCCACTACGAGCGCTCCGGCAATCGCCAGCAGCGCAACAAGAGCCGGTTGATGTATCTGATCGACCAGCTGGGTGTGGAGAGCTATCGCCAGGCGGTGCTCAGCACCTGGGCGGAGTTAGGCGGCGATCCCGCCACCGCTGCCGCCCACGACGGCAGCCATCTGGTGACCCGGGCGCCCCGCGATGGCCTGGGTGTGCAATCTCAAAAGCAGCAGGGCCTGCACTGGGCGGGGCTGCATGTGCCGATGGGGCGCCTGGATGCCGAGGGGATGGTGGAGCTGGCCCGGCTGGCCCGCATCTATGGCAGCGGCGAGCTGCGGCTCACCGAGGCCCAGAACGCCCTGATTGTGAATGTGCCGGCCGAGCGTCTCGAGGCCCTGCTGGCCGAACCGCTGCTGCAGCGCTTCCGCCCCGATCCCTCGCCCCTGCAGGCCGAGGCGGTGAGCTGCACCGGCAACGCCTACTGCAGCTTCGCTCTGATCCCCACCAAGGGCGCGGCCCAGGCGGTGCTGGAGGAGCTGGAGCAGCGCGTCGAGCTGCCCCATGCGGTGCGCATGCACTGGACCGGCTGCCCCAACGCCTGCGGCCAGCCCTACATGGGCCAGATCGGCCTGATGGGTGCCAAGGCCCGCAAGGACGGCGAGATGGTGGAGGCCGCCAAGATTTTTCTGGGCGGCTCGATGGATGCCGAGCCGAAGCTGGCCGAGCTGCACGACAAGGGCGTGCCGCTCAGCGACCTGCCGGATGTGCTGGAGCAGTTGCTGGTGGAGCGCTTCGGCGCCCGCCGCCGGCCAATGCCAGCGTGAATTGTTGATCCAACCTCTCCGGGGCCAGATCCAGCACCGCAGCCTCGCCATTTTGCCAAGCTTTCCCGACCCGGCGGTATGCATCGTTTGAACCACGCCGATGCGCCGTTGCGGTTGCCACCTTGCGGCCATCCGGATCGCTTGCCGGAGCTGCAGCGCTGGCGCCGGACGTCCGGGTGGCAAGCCGCTGGCTGGGTGGCCGCGATTGAGGCTGGCTCCGTTGCCGTCGATGTCGACGTCCTCACGGTGCTGGCAGAACGCCTAGATGGGCCATCGGCCCTGCGCCTGCTGCGTTGGTGGTGGCAGCTACCCAGCCCTGATCCCCGCTGGCCGGCACTGATCGGCGGGGTTCGCGATCCTTTGCTGGCGGCCTGGCTGCGGGATCGCCTGGCCAGTCCAGACCAGTCTGGAGCCCCTGAGATGAGCGCTTGCCTGTTGCCGTTGCTGGGCTTCCAGCGCCAGCCCCAGGACGGGGCGCTCTTGGCCCGTTGGGCCTTGGCTCCGCAGCCCGGTGCGGTGCGGCGCGCGGCCCTGGAGGGGTTGGCCGTTGGCCTCAGTGCCTGGCCGCAGGCCGCCCTGGCCAACTGGCTGCGCCGCCTCGCCACCGACCACGATTCGTCGCTCGCCGCTGCAGCCGTCGATTTGCTGGCCCGTTTGCCCGCGGCCCGTGCCCAGTTGGTCGCCCTGGCAGGTGTGCCCCTGGATGCTGCGGTGGAGCAGCGGCGTCAGCGGCGGCTGGCGGCTCTGTCCCTCCCCCAGGCCCTGGCCAGCTCCCTGCTGCTGGTGGTGCACGGCCGCGCCGGCGGGGTGGTGCCTCCGGAGCTGCTGGAGCTGGCGGCTGAGCTGGAGCGGCGTCGGCGAGCGCCGGTGTTGCTACAGGCCCTCACCGGCGAGCCCCCCGGGCGACCTGCTGCTGTGGGCGAGGCCAGCGCGTTGCCGCTCACCCTGGTGCCCCTGATGCTCCTGCCAGGCGGCCATGTGCGCCACGACATTCCCGCCATTGCCGCCCATTGGCGGCTTCAGGGCCCCGTGCGGCGGCTGCCTTTCTTAGGCGCCTGGCCCGCCTGGCAACGCGCCCTGGCCGCCGAGATGGCGGAGCTGTGCGAGCGAGCGGCCCAGCCACCCGCTCAGCCGCCCCCCCAGCCCCTGCTGCTGCACCATCCCCTGGAGGGCCCTCTGGCCCGGCGTTTCCTCGCCCATCTGGAGGCGTGCACCGGCGCCCGCTGCGTGCCCGCTTCATACAGTGACCCCAGTGGCGAGGGTCTCCTGAGCAGCCTGATCCCAGCCCCGATCGCCGGCGCTCCAGCACCGCCGCCCCTGCTGCCCCTGGCCCTGGCCGCCAACCGGCTGACCGACAGCCTCGCCTCCCTGGTGGGTCCGCCGTTGTTGCAGCGCGCTCGCTTTCGTCAGCTGCTGCTGGCCGAGCTGGAGGCCCTGCCATGAGCGGCGCCAACCCGCCGGGCACGGTGTATCTGGTGGGGGCGGGCCCGGGGGATCCCGATCTGCTCACGGTGAAGGCCCAGCGCCTGCTGCAGCAGTGCGACGCGCTGGTGTACGACTCGCTCGTGCCGCGCGAGGTGCTGGCCCTGGTGCCGGACAGCGCCGAGAAGCATTTCGTGGGCAAGCGCCGCGGCCACCACTCGGTGCCCCAGCCCTCCACCAATGCGGTGCTGGTGGAGCTGGCGGGCCGGTGCCGCTGCGTGGTGCGCCTCAAGGGCGGCGATCCGTTTTTGTTTGGCCGCGGCGGTGAGGAGGCCGCCCACCTGGAGCGCCAGGGGGTGCCCGTGGAGGTGGTGCCGGGGGTGACCGCGGGCATCGCTGCTCCGGCCTACGTGGGCATTCCCGTGACCCACCGGCGGGCCGGCAGCTCCGTCACGTTTGTGACCGGCCATGAGGAGATCGACAAGGCCCGGCCCAGCGTCGACTGGCGCGGCCTAGCCCGCAGCAGCGACGGCCTGGTGATCTACATGGGGCTGCACAACCTGCCCCACATCTGCGAAGAGTTGATCGCCGGTGGCCTCGATCCGTCGACGCCCGCTGCTGCGGTGCAACAGGGCACGGTGCGCGGCCAGCGCTGGGTGATTGCCGAGTTGGCCCAGCTGGCGGTTGAGGTGTGCCGCGCGGAGTTGGCCTCCCCCTCGATCGTGGTGATCGGGGAAGTGGTGAATCAACGGGTGGCGTCCTGTGCTCCCGAGCCGGCGGCGGTGGAGATGCCGATCCCCTTCTGAGCCAGCCACGCGCAACCAGCCAGGGAACTGGCCTGTGGGAACGGGGATTGGGTAGTCGATGCAACGGCCGGGATCAGGGGTCGTACGGTTCATTAAGCCATTGCTTTGGTGCCGGTTGGTCGGCACCTCTTCCCATGTCCGCCACCCCCAAGACGGCGCCGATGTTTGAGCTGGTCCCCTATGAGAAGTTTCGCGATACCCCGGCAGTTCGCTTTTTCGACATCACCGTCGCCAGCTCGAATGCCCGCGATCTGGTGATCCACTCCGGTCCGGCGGTTAGCCCCCCCGATGAGGAGAAGACTGGTGCCTGGCAGTTCTATCTGCATCCCCACCAGGAGGACAACCTGCTGGCCCTGCATGGCGGGCGCACCTTTTATCTGGTGAATTTCGGCTGGAACTATCCCTTCCACATCGTGCGCCTCGAGACCGGTGGCGACATCCTGCGCATTCCCCCCGGCACCTTCCATCGCTCGGTGTCCGATCACGATGGCTCGGTGGTGCTCAACCAGGCCGTGCGCGAGGAGGGTGCATCGGTGCTGCGCGAATTCCGCGTTTACAACAGCCGTCGCATTCCCCGGCTGTTTGCCACCACCTTCAAGACGGCACCCCTGCCGAAGTTGCATGGAGTGAGCTGGTAAGCGCCGGCTCCTCAATCTCCGCTTCAATGCTCCACTCCAGGGCGCTTTCAACGCCGGCGGGGCCGGAGAAGCTGCCCGTGATGGCGGCCGTGAGTTCGGGCTTGGAGGAGGTGGCCAGGGTGATGTAGCGATCGTCGATCACACCTATGCCGCTGGGGTCGAAGCCCCGCCAGCCGGCGCCGGGCAGGTACACCTCCGCCCAGGCGTGTAGGTCGTAGCGCTCGGGTTTCGGCTCCACCAGGTGGTAGCCGCTCACGAAGCGGGCCGGCAGCCCGACGCAGCGGCAGGATTCCACCATCAGCATGGCCAGGTCGCGGCAGGAGCCCACCCGCTCCTTGAGGGTGCGCCCGGCAGGCCAGGCGGGGCCCACGTGGCGCTGGGTGTATTTGACCCGGTCTTGGATCATTTCCACCAGCTGCTGCAGAAACATCAAGGCCCGCTGATCGCTCCCCATCAGGGCTTCCTGGGCCACGTCCACCGCCGCGGGATCGTGCTGGCCATTGGGTAGCCAGCCCTCGAGGCTGCCGGCCAGGTCGCCGTTCAGATGGCCCACCGGATAGGGCAGCAGCGGCTCGTTGTCTTCCAGGCAGGCCTGCAGCAGCGGCGCTGTTTCGGTGTCCACCAGGCTGCTGGCCCGCACGGTGAAGGCGTCTGCGGCACCACTGAAGCGGGCCCGCAAAATCTCATCACCACTGGCCGCCACTAGGGGATAGAGCCGCCCCGGCTCCGGGCTGATGGCCAGCTGGAAATCCAACAGTCGCTGGAATCCATGGCCCCTGGGCTTCAGGCAGAAGCGGTGTGGTCCCAGCAGCACGGGTGCGCTGTACCGGTAGGTGAAGGTGTGGATTACGCGGGCACGCATGCGGGCTCGGCGATGAAGTAGCGCTGCTCGATCAGATCATGGAGTCGGTTGAGGTCGCTCTGCAGGGCGTCAATCGATTCATGCAGTCCTCCGGCGATCAGCTCGTCGATGGAGGTGTAGCTCCAGCGGGCCAGGGTCAGCCCACTGAGGCATTCCAGATCATCCGGAGCCCCAGGCACTGCTTGGCCGCGCACGATCTTGAGGGCTTCGTTGATGCGCTCGAGGCAGTAGCGCACCGACCGCGGGAAGATCGGGTCGAGCAGCAGAAAGGACGCCACCGCTTTGGGTTCGATCGCCTGCTGGCGCGACTGGCGGAACATCTGATAAGCCCCGGCGCTGCGCAGCAGGGAGATCCACTGCAGTTCATCCAGCACGCCACCCACCTCATCGGGGGAGGGCAGCAGCAGGAAGTACTTCACATCGAGGATGCGGGTCGTTTTTTCAGCCCGCTCCAGCACCCGTCCCAGCCGGCTGAACTGCCAGGAGAGGTCGCGGCTGAGGGTGGCATCGGTGATGCCATAGAAGAGTTGGCAAGCGCGGCGGATGTCGCGCAGCTGCTCCTGGGGCGGCTGCTTCCAGAAGCCCTCGTTGTCGAGCAGGGTCCAATAGATGTCGTTGAGTTGCTCCCACATTTCGGTGGTGATCACCTCGCGGATCTGACGGGCGTTTTCCCGGGCGATGGCGATGCAGTTCACCACGCTGTTGGGGTTGTCCTCGGCCCGCACCAGAAACTCCACCACCTGGTCGGCTCCACCGGTTGGATAGAGGCGATCAAACAGCTCCCGTTCGCCACTGGCATCCACCAAGGGCAACCAGGGCTCGGCACTGCCGGGCGGGCAGTCGAGTGCCATGGCTTCGCTCACCTCCACAAAGCGCGAGATGTTTTCGGCTCGCTCCACGTAGCGGTTGATCCAGTAGAGCGAATCGGCAACGCGGCTCAGCATGGCAAGGCCTCCTCGTTCTCGCTGACGATCCAGGTGTCCTTGCAACCGCCCCCCTGGGAGGAGTTCACCACCAGCGAACCCCGGCGCAGGGCCACGCGGGTGAGGCCGCCGGGGCTGACCCAGGCCCCCTTGCCGCGCAGCACGTAGGGCCGCAGATCGACGTGGCAGGGGAACAGTTCGCCCTCGCTCAACGACGGAACGGTGGAGAGCTCCAGGGTGGGCTGGGCGATGTAATTGCGGGGATCGGCCTGGATCTTGGCGGCGAATTCAGCGATCTCCTCGCCACTGGCATGGGGGCCAATCAACATGCCGTAGCCGCCGGCCTCGGCCACCGCCTTCACCACCAGCTCACCCAGGTGGGCCAGCACATAGGTGCGGTCGTCCTCCCGGGAGCAGAGATAGGTGGGCACGTTTTCGATGATCGGTTCTTCGCCCAGGTAGTAGCGGATCATCTCCGGCACGTAGGCGTAGATCAGCTTGTCGTCGGCGACGCCGGTGCCGGGCGCATTGGCGATCGCCACCCGGCCGGCCCGGTAGGCCGACATCAGGCCGCGCACTCCCAGCATCGAATCGCTGCGGAACACCGCTGGATCGAGGAAGTCGTCGTCGATGCGCCGGTAGATCACATCCACCGGTTCGAGGCCGGCAGTGCTGCGCATCCACACCCGGTCGTCTTGGCACACCAGATCGCGCCCTTCCACCAGCTGGATGCCCATCTGTTGGGCCAGGTAGCTGTGCTCGAAATAGGCGCTGTTGAACACCCCGGGGGTGAGCAGCACCACCTTGGGGGTGTCGGTCCAGGGGGCGAGCTCCCGCAGGGTCTGCAGCAGGTGGGAGGGGTAGTCGTCGATCGGTTGCACCGTGCGCCCTGAGAACAGGCTCGGGAACATCCGCTTCATCACCCGCCGGTTTTCCAGGAAGTAGGCCACGCCTGAGGGACAGCGCAGGTTGTCTTCCAGCACGCGCCAGGTGCCCTGGCCGTCGCGCACCAGATCCAGGCCGGAGATGTGGCACCAGCGGCCCAGGGGCGGCTCGAATCCCTGCAGCTGGGGGCGCCAGCCCTGGGAGCTTTCGACGTCTTCGCGGGGAATCACGCCGTCGCCCAGGATCCGCTGGGGCCCGTAGACGTCGGCCAAGAAGAGGTCAATGGCCTCGAGGCGCTGAAACAGGCCTCGCTCCAGGGTCCGCCAGTCGCCGCTGCTGATCAGGCGGGGCAGGGGGTCGAAGGGAAGGATGCGCTCACCAACATGGCTGCCGGAGCCGTTGAGGCGAAAGGTGGCCCCCAGGCGCCGCAGCAGCACGCCGGCCGCGGCGTGGTTGCGGTTGAGTTCATCGAGGCCCAGTTGGCCCAGGGAGGACAGCAGGGGGCTCAGGGCGCTGCGCGGCACATCGACGGCGCTGAAGTATTCGTCGTAGCCCCCACTGGGTTTGTATTCGGTAAACATGCCGGACCACTGGGCGTGGCGGGATCATGTCCAGCCGTGGGGGTCAGTGCCGGTGTGGGTTGCTACGAAAGATCAGCAACAGCAGATCTCGCTACAAAAGAAAGTAGCGCTGGGCCATCGGCAGCACCTCGGCGGGCTCGCAGGTGAGCAGTTGGCCGTCGGCGAATACCTCGTAGGTCTGGGGGTCCACCTCCACTTTGGGCAGGGCAGTGTTGTTCCTCATCGCGGCCTTGCCGATGCCGCTCCGGGTGTTCACCACCGGCACGCAGGGCCGCTTCAGGCCCAGCTGGCGGGGCACATCGGCATCGAGGGCCGCCTGGCTCAAGAAGGTGAGGCAGCTGGGGGCTAGGGCCGCGCCAAAGGCGGCGAACATCGGCCGGCCGTGCACCGGGCCAGGTGTGGGGATCGAGGCGTTGGCATCGCCCATCTGGGCCCACACGATCGAGCCGCCCTTGATCACCAGCTCCGGTTTCACGCCGAAGAAGCCCGGCTTCCACAGCACCAGATCGGCCAGCTTGCCCACCTCCACCGAGCCGATCTGGGAGTCGAGCCCGTGGGCGATCGCCGGGTTGATCGTGGTTTTGGCGATGTAGCGTTTCAGGCGCGTGTTGTCGTTGCGTGAGCTGTCTTCCGGCAGCGGGCCGCGCTGCACCTTCATCTTGTGGGCGGTCTGGAAGGTGCGGGTGATCACCTCGCCCACCCTGCCCATGGCCTGGGAGTCGCTGGCGATGATCGAGAAAGCGCCCAGGTCGTGGAGGATGTCTTCGGCGGCGATCGTTTCGCGGCGGATGCGCGATTCGGCGAAGGCCACATCCTCCGGGATCTTGGGATCCAGGTGGTGGCACACCATCAGCATGTCGAGGTGCTCCTCGAGGGTGTTCACCGTGTAGGGCCGGGTGGGGTTGGTGCTGCTGGGCAACACGTTGGCCTCGCCGCAGATCTTGATGATGTCGGGGGCGTGGCCGCCGCCGGCCCCTTCGGTGTGGAAGGTGTGGATGGTGCGGCCGCCGATGGCCCGGATGGTGTCCTCCACGAAACCCGCCTCGTTGAGGGTGTCGGAGTGGATGCACACCTGCACGTCGAGCTGGTCGGCCACCGTGAGGCAGCAGTCGATCGCCGCCGGGGTGGTGCCCCAGTCTTCATGCAGCTTGAGGCCGCAGGCGCCAGCCCGCACCTGCTCCTCGAGCGCCTCGGGGGTGGAGGCGTTGCCCTTGCCGTAGAAGCCCAGGTTCACCGGCAGCCCCTCGGCGGCCTGCAGCATGCGGGCCAGGTGGAAGGCGCCGGGGGTGCAGGTGGTGGCGTTGGTGCCGGTGGCCGGGCCCGTGCCGCCGCCCAGCAGGGTGGTGACGCCACTGGCCAGGGCCGTTTCGATCTGCTGGGGGCAGATGAAGTGGATGTGGCTGTCGATCGAGCCGGCGGTGAGGATGTGGCCCTCGCCGGCGATCGCCTCGGTGCCGGGGCCCACCACGATGGTCACGCCGGCCTGGGTGTCGGGGTTGCCGGCCTTGCCGATGGCGCAGATGCGGCCGTCGCGGATGCCGATGTCGGCCTTCACGATCCCCCACCAATCCAGGATCAGGGCGTTGGTGATCACCGTGTCCACGGCACCTTCGGCTCGGGTGGTTTGGGCCTGGCCCATGCCGTCGCGGATCACCTTGCCGCCGCCGAATTTCACCTCATCGCCGTAAACGGTGAAGTCCTGCTCCACCTCCAGGATCAGCTCGGTGTCGGCCAGCCGCAGCCGATCGCCGGTGGTGGGGCCGTAGGTCTCGGCGTAGGCGCGGCGGGAGATGCGGTAGGCCATGGGTTGGGGATGCGGGGGTCGCGCGTCAGTCGAGGGGGCCGTTCACCAGGCCGTTGAAGCCGAACACGCGGCGCTCGCCGGCAAACGGCACCAGCTGCACCTCGCGGCTGTCGCCGGGCTCGAAGCGGATCGCCGTGCCGGCGGGGATGTCGAGTCGCAGGCCGCGGGTGGCGTCACGGTCGAATCTGAGGGCGCTATTGGCCTCATGGAAGTGGAAGTGGGATCCCACCTGCACCGGCCGATCGCCGCTGTTGGCCACCAGCACGGTGGTGACGGGCCGGCCGGCGTTGAGCTCGAGGTCGCCGGGTTCGGGGAGCAGTTCGCCGGGGATCAGGGGGGCCATCAGGGTGTGGGGGGATCAGCGGATGGGGTCGTGCAGGGTCACGAGCTTGGTGCCGTCGGGAAACATCGCTTCGATTTGCACCTCGCTCACCAGCTCTGGAATGCCTTCCATCACCTGGTCGCGGCTGAGCCAGGTGCTGCCCTCGGCCATCAGGGCAGCCACGCTTTTGCCATCGCGGGCGCCTTCCAGCACCTGGAAGCTGAGCCAGGCCACGGCCTCGGGGTGGTTGAGCTTCAGGCCGCGGTTCAGCCGCCGCTCCGCCAGCAGGGCGGCGGTGACGATCAGCAGCTTGTCCTTTTCCTGGGGGGTGAGGTGCATCGCCCAATTCGCATGGCCCAACTCTGGCAGGGACGGGCTCTGGCGTCCCGTTCAGCTTGAACCTCCTGGGGGTGCTGCCAGGGGCTGTTCCTGAAACGGCCACACCCGCGGGATCGGCGGGGCGGGATGGCCACACACCTGATGGACGCCCGACCAGATGCGGGTGAACCAGAACCGGGCCGCCTGGCTTGAGTCTCCCCGGTAGCGGGCTATCAGCCCCGACTCCAGCAGGCCGCAGGCCATGGTGCCGCTCAGGCCTGCCCTGCTGTTGCGCGCCTGGGCCAGCACGGCGGCGCGGCTCGCCGGGTCGAGGGTGCTCGGTGCGATCCACACCAGCGTGCCGAACACCGGCTGGCCGGCCATGCCGTGCTCCCCGTCCAGGCTGGTCCTGTCCAGGCTGACCGCATCGACCAGTTCCCAACGATTGCTGTTGCCGCTCCGGCGGCTGATCTCCAGTCGCGAGCGCCAGCAGCCCTCCCCCAGGTCTTCTCCGGCGGAGCTGCGGCCCAGTCGCACCACGTCGCTGGCCAGGAAACTGGCGCCCTCGGCCAGGCGCACGGCGATCCGCTGCTCCAGCAGGGCGCCGCTGTACATCACCAGTTCCTGCGGCATCCAGTCGAGCCAGCTGTGGCCGTCCAGCTCAAAACTGAGCTGTTGGTGAGCCCAGCGGCCCTGGGGCTGGCTGCGGAAGCGCCCGACCGATCCATACACCTTCTGGGCCGCCACGCTGGTAAGCAGGGCCCGGGCCTGGTTGTGGCTGTGCACCCGCAGCTCCAGCCGGTCGCCCCCCACCAGGCCGCCGGCGGTGTGCAGCAGGGGCAATTCCAGCGAGCCATCGCTGTGGTGGGTGGCCCGCAGCCACTTCAGTGGGGCGCGCGCTCCGGCCTGGTGCTGCACCCGCTCGCCAGCGCCGTCGGAGCCGGGCCGATCCAGTTCCAGCCAGGCCTTGGCCTGCCAGGAGGATTCGGCTGTTGCTTCTGCTGCTTGCAAAGCCACCATTGGCGCGTTCGAGCCTCTTTCCTAGGGTGATTTTGTGTAAGGCCATCACCATGGAACGCTGGCGATGGAGAGAACGCTGGCGATGGAGCTGGTCATGGCGGCTGGCGTTCCTGCTGGCTGGCTGCAGCCTGGCAGGCGCGCCGGCATCGGCAGCCCAGCGGGTCACGGCCCGACTGGGGGAGCTGGAACGCTCGGTTGCGGTGCCGGCCCTGGCGGATTTCGCCCGGACTGGTGCGATCAACCCCGACCTGCGCTTCTTTCTCGATCGCCTCAAGCCAGTCCAGCGTGAGGACCTGCGCACCGCCCTGAGCCAGCTGCTCCCCGTCACGACGGTGATGGTGGCCAACTTTCTCTCCACCGCCGCTGGGGGAGCGCATTCTTCAGCAGTTGGTGAAGGTGCTGGATCGGCCCCCGGCTGTTGCCCAGGCCGCTGTGTCGTCCGCCTTGATCCAGGCGGCGGCTGAGGCGGGCGATGGACAGCTGCGGCTGATTGATGTGTTGGAGGCCTATCCGCTGCCGAGCCTGGGGGTGAATCTCGCGGCGGTGCAGTCGTTGGCTGAGCAGATCAGCCACGAACAGAATCTGCTCAGTCAGCTGTATCCCCGCATGCTGGCGCTGGGCGCTGGATCGCCGCCGGATGGTTTCAGTTTGGAGGCCTGGGCAGGTTCAGGGCAACGCCACTTCAGCACCGAATCCTTTGGGTTCGTTGGTCGTGATGGCAGCCAGGTCGAGGCCCTGGCCTACCTGCCGCAGGCTCCGGCCCCAGCCCCCCTTGTGGTGCTGGCCCCCGGCTTGAACACAGAGATGAACGCCCTGTTCTACCTGGGCCAGCACCTGGCGTCCCACGGCTATGCGGTGGCTGCGCTCAACTTCCCCTTCACCAGTGGCCAGGCGATACAGGCGGCGATTCGGGGCACCGGCACGATTCCCCAGCCCAACGCCTGGTACGGCCAACCCCACACCGTGAGCGACCTGATCGATCAGGTGCAGAGCCGTTGGGGTGAACGGGTGCGCACCGATGCTGTGGGGGTGCTGGGCCAGTCGCTCGGTGGCTACACCGCGGTGGCCCTGGCTGGCGCCAGCCTCGATTGGGACCACCTCAAGCAGGGCTGTAGGGCCCTGGCGGATCCCGCCCGGCTAGTGCTGAATCCAGCGGTGATCTGGCAGTGCCAGGCCCCTGGCGAGGTGGTGGAGCGGCGCGACTTCCGCGATCCCAGGGTGCGGGTGGCCGTGGCCGTGAACCCGGTCACCAATCCGATCTTCAGTGCGGCGTCGATGGCAGACGTGGCGGTACCCCTGCTGGTGATCGCCGGCAGCCAGGATGTGTTTGCTCCGGCTGCGTCCCAGCAGCTTGTGCCTTATTCGGCAATCAGGCAGCCGGATTCCC
This sequence comes from Cyanobium sp. Alchichica 3B3-8F6, assembly GCF_024346435.1. NCBI lineage: Bacteria > Bacillati > Cyanobacteriota > Cyanophyceae > Synechococcales > Prochlorococcaceae > Cyanobium > Cyanobium sp. Alchichica 3B3-8F6. The sequence continues at coordinate 168,626 of NZ_JAGQCZ010000003.1, forward strand.
TGCTGGTGATGCAGCAGCACGGCACTCATCTCTCGTTCCTGGATGGCCCTGCCAGCTTGCCCGCGATTCTGCTGGGGCCGGACAGGGCCTTGGCCCGAACAGAGCTGCGGGGTTTGAGCCTGGCCTTTTTTGATCGTCATCTGCGCACGGACGGCCCGGCCCCGGCCCTGGTGCCGTCAGCGCAGAAAGAGGGCGGCGTGACGATGGGCGCCGATCCCCTGCCCTTGGTGGTGCGTTCCCAGTTGAGCCGCCAGAAGCTGCTTGAGGTGGTGCAGGATCCCCGCCTCACGCCTTAATTGGATCGCTCCAGGATGGATCACGCTTGGAAGGACCACTGCACACCCATTGGCTGCCATGGCTGACCAGCTCCCGGGGCCACTTCAGCTGATTGCCCGCGAGGCCTCCAGGCCGGGCCAGCTGGCCCAGCACTGGCGCCTGCCGCTGCGAGCCCACGAGCGCAGCCAGTTGCGAGGATGGCGGGTGTGCCAGGAAGGCCAGGAGGTGCTGTTGCAGCTCCCCCGCCAGGAACCCCTGCGGCCGGGTGAGTGGTTGTTGCCGGCGCAGGCTTCTGACGCCTCGCTGGGGGTGTCTTCGCCGGGGGTGGCAGTGGAGGTGGTGGCAGCTGAGGAGGATGTGCTGGAGATTGGCTCGCACGACAGCTTGGCCCTGCTGCAGGCGGCCTATCACCTGGGCAATCGCCACGTGGCGATGGAGATCCACGCCGATCGGTTGCTGCTGCTCCACGACAGCGTGCTGGCCGATCTGCTGGAGCATCGCGGGCTTGAGTTGCGGCGGCTGCGGGCACCGTTCTGCCCGGAAGCGGGGGCCTATGCGGGGCACGCTCATTCCCATGCCAGTGACCATGACCACTGAGGGGGCCGGCGGGCCGGCGGCGGCCCGGTTGCGGCTGTTGCAGCTGGTGAGCCCGGCCCTGCCGGTGGGCGCCTTCAGCTATTCCGAGGGCCTGGAGGTGCTGGTTCAGCAGGGTCGCCTGAGCGATGCAGCGGCCCTGTTGCCCTGGCTGCGGGCCGAACTGGAGCGGGGCACCCTGGCGCTGGAAGCTGCCGCCCTCGCTGCGCTGGCTGAGGGGTTGGAGCGCTGGCGTCAGGGCGATGCCGGCGGGGCCACAGCCATGCGCGATCTTGATGGGTGGCTGCTGGCCCTGCGGGAAGCACCGGAGCTGCGGGCTCAGCAGCGCCAGATGGGGGCGTCGCTGCTGCAGCTGCTGGCTGATCTGGGCTGGCCCCTGCCAGAGCTGGAGCCTGGGGCAGCGCCGCCATCCCTGGCCTGGCCGGCGGCCTTCGCTTGGGCGGGGCTGTGCCTGGAGATCGGCTCCCCTGCGCTGGAGGAGGCTTATCTCTACGGCTGGACGGCCAACCAGATCAGCGCCGCCGTGCGCCTTGTACCCCTGGGGGCCACCGAGGGCCAGCGGTTGCAGCTCGGGCTGGCGCCGTTGATTGCCGCCCGCGCCGCTGAGCTGGCGGTCGCTGATCCTGATGCGCTCTGGAGCGGAGGCGTGGGATCGGGCCTGGCCCAGTTGCGCCATGCCGAGCTCTATTCCAGGCTGTTTCGCAGCTGAGGGCCCTGGATGAGCAAGCTGCGGGTGGGCGTGGCCGGGCCGGTGGGCTCGGGCAAAACCGCCCTGGTGGAGGCCCTCTGCCGGCGGCTGCGCGATCGGCTGCAGCTGGCGGTGGTCACCAACGACATCTACACCCAGGAGGACGCCCAGTTCCTCACCCGCGCAGGAGCCCTGGAGCCCGAGCGCATCCGCGGTGTGGAAACGGGCGGCTGCCCCCATACCGCCATCCGCGAAGACTGCTCGATCAACCGGGCGGCGGTGGCGGAGCTGGAGGCGGCGTTTCCCGATCTGGATCTGGTGCTGGTGGAGAGCGGCGGCGACAACCTGGCCGCCAGCTTCAGCCCCGAGCTCGTGGACCTCTGCATTTACGTGATTGATGTGGCCGCCGGCGACAAGATCCCGCGCAAGGGCGGGCCGGGCATCACCCGCTCCGACCTGCTCGTGATCAACAAGATCGACCTGGCGCCGATGGTGGGCGCCAGCCTTGCGGTGATGGAGGCCGACACCGAGCGTATGCGTGGCGGGCGCCCCTGGTGCTTCACCAACATCCGCACTGGTGAGGGGCTGGATGCTGTGGAGCAGTTTCTGTGGGCCCAGTTGCCCTGATTTGGTAGCCATCGCCACAGACAGCGCTGCCGCTGAATGTTGCTTTGTTGTGATGGATTCAGTTGTGTTGATGCCTTCGTTGCAGCGGTTGAAGGAATCGTTGCAACCGCTACACAGCGCAACCCGTTCGGCTGGATACGTTCCACAGCACCGCTGAACAGCAGCGGCACATTCAGCGGTTTTTTCGTAGGAGTTTTTATGCATCCTTCCCTCATGCGCAAGGCGGCCTTCCGTTATGTCGCCGGTGCCACGGCGGTGGCGGCCAGCCTGTCGCTGGTGGCCTGTGGTGGCGGTGAGCAGGCCTCCGGGGACTTTGACGGCGAAGTGAAGGTGGGCATCCTTCACTCCCGCTCCGGCACCATGGCCATCTCCGAAAACACGGTGGCCGAAGCCGAGTTGATGGCCATCGATGAGATCAACGCCAAGGGTGGGGTGTTGGTCGATGGCAAGAAGCTCAAGATCGTCCCTGTTGAGGAAGACGGTGCTTCCGATTGGCCCACCTTTGCTGAGAAGGCCAAGAAGCTGATCGATCAGGACCAGGTGGCCGTCGTCTTCGGTGGCTGGACCTCCGCCAGCCGCAAGGCGATGCTGCCGGTGTTTGAGGCCAAGGACCACTTCCTCTTCTACCCGATTCAGTACGAAGGTCAGGAGTGTTCCAAGAACATCTTCTACAGCGGTGCAGCACCCAACCAGCAGGCCGAGCCTGCCGTAGACTGGCTGCTGCAGAACAAGGGCAAAGATTTCTTCCTGGTGGGCTCGGACTACGTGTATCCACGTACCGCCAACACGATCATGAAGGAGCAGCTCAAGGCCAACGGCGGCAAGGTGGTGGGCGAGGACTACCTGCCCCTCGGCAACACGGAAGTGGCTCCGATCATTGCCAAGATCAAGCAGGCCTTGCCCAAGGGCGGTGTGATCGTCAACACCCTCAACGGCGACAGCAACGTGGCCTTCTTCAAACAGATGAAGGCCGCTGGGATCACCCCGGCCAATGGCTACTCGATCATGAGCTTCTCGATCGCCGAAGAGGAGATCGCCGCGATTGGTCCTGAATATCTCGAAGGCACCTATGCGGCCTGGAACTACTTCCAGAGCCTCGACACCCCGGCCTCCAAGGAGTTCACCAAAAACTTCAAGGCCAAGTACGGCGACAGCCGGGTCACCAGTGATCCCGCTGAAGCCGCCTACATGATGGTGTACCTCTGGGCTGCTGCTGCCGAGAAGGCCAATAGCGTTGATGACAACAAGGTGCGCGAGGCCCTGATTGGGGTGAGCTTCGATGCTCCCGAGGGCAAGGTGACCGTGCAGCCCAACCACCACGTCGAGAAGCTCGTGCTGATCGGTGAGGTGCAGAAGGATGGCATGTTCAAGATCCTCGAGAACAAAGGCTTCGTGAAGCCCGTGGCCTGGAATCAGTACGTGCCCGAAACCAAGGGCTTCACCTGCGACTGGACCCAGAACCGCCCCGACGCTGGCAAGTTCAAGATGTGAGCCCTGGGCTCGCCAATTGCGTCATGACCGGGGGGAGCATTGTCTCCCCCTCTTTTATTTCCTGTGATTTCCCTTTGCTGAGCCCTACTGGGCGCCATGGATCTTCTTTACGACACACTCTTCAACGGCCTGGCCATCGGCTCGGTGCTGGTGCTGGCGGCCCTGGGATTGGCCGTGGTCTTCGGCTTGATGGGTGTCATCAACATGGCCCACGGCGAGTTGATGATGCTGGGCGCGTACACCACGTTTGTGGTGCAAAACCTCTTCAAAAATGGACCGCTACAGGGGATCTTCCCGCTCTACATCCTGGTGGCGATTCCGCTGGCCTTTCTGGTGAGTGGCCTGGCTGGTTTGCTGCTGGAGAAAACGGTGATTCGTCGTCTCTATGGCCGGCCCCTGGAAACGTTGCTGGCCACCTGGGGCGTAAGCCTGATCCTGCAGCAGTTCGTGCGATCGGTGAGCAGTGCTTTTGTGATTGGCCTGCTGGTGGCCGTCGCCCTGGGCCTGGTGGCGCCGCGGCTGTTGCCCAGGCCCTGGGGGCAGCGCCGCTGGGCGCCTGTGCTTGGAGTGGCCACTTGGGTGATCGCCGGCCTGGTTGGCATCGCCCTGGCTTCTGGTTTGGGTGGCGTGCGGGTGCTGGATCAGCCCTGGTTCAGTGCCCGCAACATTGATGTCACCGCACCGGTTTGGTTGCGGGGCTCGGTCGATCTCGGTGCCGTCAACATGCCCACGGCCCGTCTATTCATCATTGCCCTCACGGCCCTGGCCCTGGTGGCCGTGCATTGGTTTCTGCAGAAGAGTGTCTGGGGGATCCGCATTCGCGCCGTCACCCAAAACCGCTCGATGAGTGACTGCCTGGGGATTCCCACCGAAACCGTCGACGCGCTCACCTTTTTGGTGGGATCCGGTTTGGCCGGTGTGGCCGGTGTGGCGGTAACCCTGCTGGGTTCGGTAGGCCCCAACCTGGGCGGCAATTACATCGTCGACTGTTTCATGGTGGTGGTGCTCGGCGGGGTTGGCAAACTCCTCGGCACCGTGGTGGCGGCCCTGGGCATCGGCGTGCTCAGCTACGTGATCGGTTCGGGTTCGCTGTTGTTGGTGTGGCCCGCCATGCCCGCTGGCCTCAATGAGCTGATCACCTTCTTCGCCACCACCTCGATGGCCAAGGTGCTCGTGTTTGCTTTGGTTGTGGTGTTTCTGCAGTTCAGGCCGGCTGGTCTGTTTCCGCAGAAGGGCCGCATGGTGGAGGCCTGAGCCATGGCGAAATGGCGCACCTGGCTGCCCTGGCTGTTGCTTGTGGCAGCCGGCCTGATTCTTCCGGCGATCCTGCCGCCGTTCCGGCTCAATCTGCTGGGCCGTTTTCTTTCCTTGGGGATTGTGGCCCTGGGGATCGATTTGATCTGGGGCTTCACCGGGATGCTGAGCCTGGGGCAAGGCATTTTCTTTGCCCTCGGTGGGTATGCCGTTGGCATGCACCTGCAGCTGCTTGCCTTGCCACCCGGTGAATTGCCGGAGTTCTTTGGCCTGTATGGCGTGAAGGCCCTGCCGGCTTTCTGGCAACCCTTCCATTCACCGCTGTTTACCGGTTTATGCATCTGGGTGCTGCCGGCCCTGGTGGCCGGAGTGCTCGGCTACCTGGTCTTTCGTAACCGCATCAAGGGGGTCTATTTCTCGATCCTCACCCAGGCGGCCTTGCTGGTGTTTTTCAACTTCTTCAATGGCCAGCAGAAGTTGATCAACGGCACCAACGGTCTCAAAACTGATACGGCTCGGATTTTCGGGGAGCTGGTGGGCAGCGACGCCATGCAGCGCAACCTCTTCTGGCTCACCTTGGTGCTGGTGGTGGCAGCCTGGGCGCTGTGCCGCTGGATCACCCGCGGCCGCTTTGGCGATGCCCTGATCGCCATCCGCGACGACGAGCCGCGGCTGCGTTTCACCGGCTACAACCCCACCGCCTACAAGACCCTGGTGTTCGCCATCGCGGGTGCCATGGCTGGTGTCAGCGGTGCGCTCTACACCGTGCAGTCGGGCATCGTCTCGCCCCAATACATGGCGGTGCCCTTCTCGATCGAGATGGTGATCTGGGTTGCGGTGGGCGGCCGCGGCACCCTGATCGGTGCGGTGCTCGGCGCCGTGCTGATCAACTACGCCAAGAGCCTGGTGAGTGAGCAGCTGCCGGAAACCTGGTTGTTCATCCAGGGTGGTCTGTTCCTGTTGGTGGTCACGGCCCTGCCCGATGGTCTGGTCGGCTGGTGGCGCCAGGGCGGCCCCCGTCAGATCCAGGCGATGGTGGGCTGGCCGCCACTGGCACCCACCTATCCCGGCCTGGATCTCGACCCCGCCGTGCAGGCCGAACGCGAGGCCCTTGGCTCTATCCCCGGAGGTGCCCCATGACGGTGTCCGCTTCCACCCCAGTGCTTGAACTGCGCCAGGTGAGCGTCAGCTTCGATGGCTTCTTGGCGCTCAACGACCTCAATCTGTCGTTGGCTCCCGGTGAGTTGCGGGCCGTAATCGGTCCCAATGGTGCTGGCAAAACCACCTTCCTCGATGTGATCACCGGCAAGGTGCGCCCCACCAAAGGGGATGTTGTGTTTCGAGGGCGCTCGCTGCTGGGGATTGCCGAGCACCGCATCGCCCGGCTCGGCATCGGCCGCAAGTTTCAAACGCCACGGGTGTATCAAAACCTCACCCCTCGGCGCAATCTCGAGCTGGCCGTGAAGGGCAGCCACGCCCCCTTCAGCCTGTTGTTCGGCGGTCTGGACAGCCGCCAGCGCGATCGGGTGCAGCAGTTGCTGGCGGTGGTTGGTCTGGAGGCCCATGCCTCCCAGCGGGCTGGCAGCTTGTCCCACGGCCAGAAGCAGTGGCTTGAGATCGCCATGTTGCTGGCCCAGGATCCCTACGTGCTGCTGGTGGATGAGCCCGTCGCCGGCCTGTCCGAGGAGGAAACCGAGCGCACCGGGGCTCTGCTGCGCAGCCTGGCCGGTGACCACACCGTGCTGGTGATTGAGCACGACATGGACTTCATCCGCGAGCTCGATTGCCCGGTCACCGTGCTGCACGAGGGCCACGTGCTGTGTGAGGGCCCGATGGATGCAGTGCAGAGCGATCCCCGCGTGATTGAGGTGTACCTCGGTGTCGAGGACAGCGGCGTCGAGGACAGCGGCGTTGAGGCAGACGCATGATCTCTTCCCCCACCATGACCTCTCACTCCTATCCCCCCCAGGACGAGGCCGGCCACCTGCTGAGCGTGCGCGGGCTGAACGTCTACTACGGGGAGAGCCATATCCTCCGCAACGTCGACCTGTCGATCGCGCCCGGTCAGATGGCCTGCTTGATCGGGCTCAATGGCGTCGGCAAGACGACCCTGCTCAAGTCGATCATCGGTCTGGTGCCCCAGCGCAGCGGTCGCATCGACCTGGCTGGCAGCGCCTGCGGCGGTCTGCCGCCCCATCGCCGGGCCCGGGCCGGCATCGGCTACGTGCCCCAGGGGCGGGAGATCATCCCCCAGCTCACCGTGCGCGAAAACCTGTTGCTGGGCTTGGAAGCTCTACCGGGGGGGATGGCGCGCCATCGCCACATCGATCCGCTGGTGTTTGAGCTGTTTCCCGTGTTGGAAATGTTTTTGGCCCGCCGCGGTGGCGACCTCTCCGGCGGCCAGCAGCAGCAGCTGGCGATTGCCCGCGCCCTATTGGGCAAGCCCCGCCTCTTGCTGCTCGATGAGCCCACCGAAGGCATCCAGCCCTCCGTGGTGCTCGACATTCAGCGCGCCGTGGCTCGGATCATTCGCGAGACGGGGATTTCCGTGTTGCTGGTCGAGCACCACGCCAGCTTCGTGCGCCAGGCCGATTGGTATTACGCCATGCAGAAGGGGGGCATCGTGGCCAGTGGCTCCACCGCCGACCTCAGCAAGGAGATGATCCAGCGTTTCCTGAGCGTTTGAAGCTTTGGGTCTGGTGATTGGGCCTGGTGACGGGTTGGTTGTCGAGTCCCTGCTCCCTGGCTAGGACTGGGCCTCAAGTTCACGCTTTGGATTGTTGATGCGCTCTTTTTTTGTTGCCGCCGCCGCCGCAGGTCTCTGCAGCACAGGTCTCCTGGCGGGCTCCTTGCCGGCCCAGGCGCAGACCTGTCAGTTCCTGGCCCCCGTTGGTGGCGATGGCGTCACCAACATCATCACCAAGACGATTGGGCCGGGCAATCCCTTTGGCCGCCCCAACTGGAACACCGATTTCTTCGTCACCCAGCCTTACGGCAGCTACAAGTTTTTCTTCACCGCCAACTCCTCGGTGAGTGCCACCTATCCGATTCAGGGATACCTGAAGTTCACCGATGGCTCCAGCCTGCAGGTGATCAACGAGTCGTTTGCACCCCAGGTGGGAACGGGTCGGATGTGGGGCCCCTTCCCGGCGATCCCCGGCAAGACCGTGAGCCAGCTCAACTTCAAGATCGGCGCCAGTGCCGATCAAGCCGCTACCGGCTTCACCTACCGCATCTCGACGATGGGCTGCAACTGATCGGGTTGCAACTGAGTGGGCTCGACCTGGGCATCCGGGTGGGCCTGCGCCAGCCGTGAGTGGGTGGCGATGGGAAACACCACCAGGGCCCAGGCCGCCAACACGCTGAGCTGGCTCGTCAGCCCCAGCTCGATGCTGGTGATGGCCACGATGCCGCCCAGGTAGAGAAACCACCACAGGCCCTGGCGCAGTTGCTGCCGATCAGCCAGAGCAAACAGGCTCGCCGGCACCAGCACGATCAGGCTGGCGCCGCGCAGGGCGCTGCTGCCGCACCAGCTGATCGCCCAGGTGGCCAGCACGAAGGCGGCGGGGCACCACAGGCGGGCACCGGGCAGGCGGTAGGCGCGGTGGGCCTGGGGCAGCTGCTTTCGCAAGGCGATCAGGCTCACCGGGCCCATGGCCAGGGCGATCACCAAGGTGGCCGTTAGGAAGCTCACCACGGTTTGCCAGCTGGGGCCGCTGAGCAGCATCAGCACCCCCATGGCCAAACTCACCAGCAGCGCCACCGAAGGTACGGCCTGACGGTTGAGTCGTCCGAGGCTGCCCGGCAGCAGCCCACAGCGCCCCATCATCCAGCCCACCCGGGCCGAGGCGCCCATGTAGGTCATGGCCGTGGCGCTGGGGGAGATCACCGCATCAAGCAGCAGCAGCCGCGCCACCCAGCCGAGGCCCAGGCCCATGGCCAGGGCCACCAGCGGTCCGCCATGGGCGCTGAGTTGCAGCCGGGCCCAGCCGCCAGTGAGCTGGTCGGGGGGAACGGACACCAGGAAGGCCAACTGCAGGATCACGTAGACGGCCAGGGACATGCCCAGGCCGAGAGCCATCGCCAGGGGCACGGTGCGCTGGGGCCGGCGGGCCTCGCCAGCCAGATCCATGGCGGTGCGGAATCCCAGCAGGGAAAACAGGATGCCGCCGCTGCTGATCGCCGTGACCATGCCCTGCAAGGTTTGGGCGGGGGCCTGGGGGATGGCGCGCAGGTTGCCCCAATGGCCCGAGGCCAGCATCAGTGTGATCGAGATCAGTAGGGGGATGGCCAGCTTCCAGGCCGTGAGCCCATCGATCCAGCGGGCCAACCAGCCCACGCCCGCCAGGTTGATCCAGGCCAGCACCATCAGCAGGGCCGTGGCCAGGGCCAGCCCTGGGCCGCTCAGCACCTGGCCGGCCCCGCCCTGGCTGGTGGTGGCCGCCACGGTGAGCCAGGGAAAGCTGCTGGCCAGGTATTGCAACACCGCCAGCACCTCGATGGTGGGCAGGGCCAGGTAGGCGATCCAGGCGCTCCAGCCGCCGATGAAGCCGGCGGTGCGGCCGTGGGTGAGCAGGGGGATTTGGGCCAGGGCGCCGGAACTGCTCACCAGGGAGCCCAGCTCGGCAAACACCAGGGCCAGGCTGAAGGCGAGCACGCCGCCCAAGAGCCAGGCGCCGAGGGCGGCCGGGCCGGCACTGCGGGCGGCATAGAAGGGGGCAAACAGCCAGCCCGAGCCGATGGTGCTGGTGACCACGGCCAGGGTGAGGCTGCGCAGGCCCAGCTGGCGGGAGAGTCCGGAGCTGGTCATCAACGGATCATCAAGTGATCATCCTCGACTGGGCAGGAGCAGTTGCCGCCAGAACGTCTCGGCCTCAGCGCCAAGGCTGCCGCCTGTGCCCTCGCCGGCCAAGGGGGTGGCATCCAGGTGGCTGATCGGCCGGCAGCCCAGGCTGTTGATCAACCAGGCCGCTTCGCAGCGGGCCAGATCCTGCTCCTGGATCGGCTGCTCCACCAGCAGGCTGCGATCGAGAGCCCGCTGCCGCATGACGCCCGGCAGGCAGCCATGGCTTAGCGGCGGCGTGATCCAGGTGCTGTTGCGGCGCACCAGCAGGTTGGCGGTGGTGCCGCAGCAGAGCCCGCCAGCGGTGCTGCGCAGCAGGGCGTCGTCGGCGCCGGCTTCGCGGGCCTGGCGGCGGGCCTGGATCGAGGGCCCGTAGGCGAAGCTCTTGCAACGGCTCAGCAGGCTGGTGGCGCTGCGCTCTTCGGTGGGGCTGACGATCACCCGCACCGGCTCAAAACACGGCTCGATGGCACTGAGCTGCAGCCAGAAGCTCGGGGTGCACGCACTGGGAATGGCGATCCCCCGGCTTCCCCCCCCGCCGGCGCCCCCGCTGCCCCGACTCCAGTTGAGCCGCAGGGCGCCACTCCTGATGCCACTGCCGATGCCACTGCGGCGGCTGGCTTCTGTGATCAGGGGTTTCACGATCGCCACGCCCGGTGGGGGCGGCAGGGCCAGCAGGGCAGCGGAGCGCTGCCAGCGATCGAGGTGCTCCTCCAGCAGCCAGGCGCGGCCCCCCTCCACCAGCAGCGTTTCAAACACGCCATCGGCCAGCAGCAGGCCCCGATCGCTGATCGGCAGCGCCAGATCTTCCGGCGGGCCCCAGCACCCTGGCCCCGAGGGGTCGGCCAGCCAGGCGATGGTCGCAGCTGGACTGCTCATGCCAGGGCCTCCAGCAGCGGTTGCAGCTTCCAACCCAGTTCTTCGGCTTCCCCGCCGGGATCGGAGTCGGCCACGATGCCGCAGCCGGCATGGGCCCGCAGCCGCTGGCCGCGCAGCAGCAGTGAGCGGATCAGGATGCTGCTGTCGAAGCTGCCATCGCTCCCCAACCGGAAGAGGGAGCCGCAGTAGGGCCCGCGGGGCACCGGCTCAAGGCCATGCAGCCGCTCACAGGCGCGGATCTTGGGGGCGCCGGTGATCGACCCCCCCGGCCAGCAGGCCCGCAGCAGGTCGATCGCGGCGAGCCCGGGCCGCAGCTGGCCCTGCACCACGGAGGTGAGGTGGTGCACCTGGCGGTAGCTCTCCAGACCCACCAGCTGGGGTACCTGGATCGAGCCCGGCACACACACCCGGCCCAGGTCGTTGCGCAGCAGATCGACGATCATCACGTTTTCGGCCCGGTCCTTGGGGCTGCAGACCAGGTCGGCGGCGGCATCCGCATCGGCCTCGGGGTCGCGGTGGCGCGGCCGGGTGCCCTTGATCGGCCGGGTTTCCACCAGCCCGGCCCCATCCACCCGCAGAAAGCGCTCCGGCGAGGCCGACAGCACCGCTTCTCCGGCCGCAGCGGCACCAGCGATCGCCAGGCCGCCAAAGGGTGCGGCGCAGGCGCGGCGCAGGCGGCTGTAGAGCACCAGGGGATCGGCGGCGCCCTCCAGCTGGTGTTCGCAGCAGGCGGTGAGGTTGGCCTGAAAGAGATCGCCGGCGGCGATCCAGCTGAGGATCTGCGCCACCTGCTCGGCGAACCGCTCGGGTGGGGTGTGCCAGTGCCAGGCCGTCGGGGGGATGGCTGCCAGTGGCGGGCCTGCCGGGGTGTGGGTGCCTGCCCCGTCCAGATCCAGGCCAGCCAGCAGCGCCGCAAAGGCGGCCAGCCGGGCTGGATCTTCGCCTTCGAGCCACTGCTCCCGGGCCTCGTGGTCGATCACCAGCACCGGGTCGTGGCGGGCGGCCCAGAGCAGGGCCATGTCGGGGTGATGCCAGTGGGAGGCCGGTTCCACCCAGGCCCCGGCTTCGTAGCTCAGCCAGCCCATCCAGTGGCCGCCGCCCTCGGCCAGGGCGGCCAACTCGGCAAAGGGATCCTCTGCCCCGGCCTGGCCCGGTAACCCTCGGCACACCCGTTGCTCCAGTGGTGCCAGGCCCAGGCGGCTGCAGCGGCCCTGGGGGCTGCCATCGCCATCGAGCCACACCAGCCCTTCGCTGCCCAGTGCCGCGGCCAGGGCCTGCACCAACGGCCAGGGCTCCCGCCAGGACAGGGGGTGGCGCTGGCTCATGGGGCCGTCGGGTGGCTGGCCAGGTCGGGTCGTCCGGCTTCGATCAGGGCGGCATCGCGGATGCGGCAGCTGTCGCACACGCCGCAGGGTTGCTCGCCGCCGGCGTAGCAGCTCCAGGTGGTCGCAATCGGCACCCCCAGCCGCAGGGCTTCCTGCACGATGCGCGTCTTGCTCCAGCTCACCAGCGGCGCACAGAGTTGGGCGCCGTGGCCTTCGCGACCGGCCTTGCTGGCCAGGTTGGCCAGGGTCTGGAAGGCGGCCAGGTAGTCGGGGCGGCAGTCGGGATAGCCGGAGTAGTCGACGGCGTTTACTCCCAGCACCAGCCGCTCGGCGCCGCGGGCTTCAGCCAGGCTCAGCCCCAGGGCGATGAACACAGTGTTGCGGCCCGGCACGTAGGTGCTGGGAATCACACCTGCCTCGACGCCATCGATGGGGATGGCCAGGGCTCCATCCGTGAGGGAAGAGCCGCCCCAGGCCGCCAGGTTGACGGCGATGGTGTGGTGTTCCTCGAGGCCCAGGGCGACGGCCAGCTCCGTGGCGGCTTCCAGTTCGCGGCGGTGGCGTTGGCCGTAATCGAAGGAGAGCCCGATCACGCGGTGGCCGGCCTCGCCCGCCAGGGCCGCGGCGGTGGCGGAATCCAAACCGCCGGAGAGCAGGGCGATGGCCAGGGGCGGAGTGGGCATGGTCACGGATGCGAAACGGCCAGGGCGAGGGTCTGGTTCGCGCGTCGCTCACAGAGGTTGTACAGATGTACATCTTCCCTGAGGCCAGCGGCGCTCAATCCCGCCACGATGGCGGCAGTGCAACCGCAAGGCCGCCATGGTGATGGGACTGGTTCGCCTCTCGGCGTTGTTGTCCACGGGCATGACGCTCCTGCTGGTTGGGGCCCCCGCAGGCGCCATCCCCAGGCTCGATCTCTCCAGCTACCCCAAGCCCGCCGCCGGCGATCGGCGTTGGGTGATCCAGCTGCCGGGGGTGTTGCGGCCCTCTGCGGATGCGGTGATGTCATCCAACCCCGCTGATTGGCGGGTGCAGCTGATCGTCGGCCAGATGGCCCTGGTGGATTGCAATCGTCAGGTGTTCGGCGGCAAGCTGCGCCCCGTGAAACCCGCCCAGAAGGGTGGCCCGGTGATCTACCGGGTCACGGATGTGGGGTCCCTGGCCTCCACCCGCATGGCCTGCCCACCGGATCAGTCCCGCCGCAGCGCGTTTGTGCCGATGGCTGGCCAGCCGTTTGTGGTGCCCTACAACGCCAGCCGTCCCATCGTGGTGGATGCGCCCCGGCCTTTGGAGTTGCGTTGGCGCCTGTGGAAGGCCGAAAGCCAGGAGCGCCCGGCGAGTCTGCAGTGATCAGCGAGTCGTGATCAGCGCAGCCCCAGCAGCTTGTGGCTTTGCAGGCTGAGCCGCCATTGGGGGTGCTGGCGCACGTAGTCGATCGCCAAGGTCTGGCCGTTGGCGGAGTCCCAGCCTGGTTGAAGCAGGAGCTGGGGGCTTGCGTTGCCGCCGCGGGCTGCTTGGGCTTGGGTGGCCATCGCTTCCGCGAAGTCCAGATCCTCCGGCCCGTGCACCACCACCTTCAACTCATCGCAGGCGGCCAGCAGCTCCGGCAGCGGCGGCCGGTGGGCCTTCGGCGAGAGGGTGACCCAGGCAAAGCGGCCGCTCAGCGGATCAACGCCACTGGTTTCCAAGTGCAGCGGCAGCCCTGCGGCAGCCAGCGCGTTGCACAGGGGTGCCAGATCGTGGTGCAGCGGTTCTCCGCCGGTGATCACCACAAAGGCGGCTCCGGTGATCGCGGCGGCCTGGGCTTCGGCAGCGAGTGCCGACAGGCGTCGCTGCGGGTGCACGTCCGCGGGCCAGGAGTGCTTGGTGTCGCACCAGCTGCAGCCCACGTTGCACCCGCCCAGCCGGATGAAGAAGGCGCTGCGGCCGGCGTGGAGGCCTTCCCCCTGCAGGGAGTGGAAGGTTTCCACCACGGGCAGGGTGCCCGTCATGCAACGGCGTTGGTGCTGGCGAGGGCTTCCTGGGGAGACCGCGGCAGCCGCTGCTGGGCGGCTTCGATCAGGCCACGGAAGAGCGGATGGGGCTTGCCCGGGCGGGAGAGGAATTCGGGGTGGTACTGGCAGGCGGTGAAGAAGGGGTGATCCTTGAGCTCGATCAGCTCCACCAGCCGGCCGTCTGGTGAGGTGCCGCTGATGGCGTACCCCGATTCCAGAAACAGGCTGCGGTAGGCGTTGTTGAACTCATAGCGATGGCGGTGGCGCTCGTACACCACTTCCTCGCCATAGAGGCTTTGGCCCAGGGTGCCTGCCGCCAAGCGGCAGGGGTAGACCCCGAGCCGCATCGTGCCGCCCAGGTCCACCACGTCCTGCTGCTCGGGCAGCAGGTGGATCACCGGGTGGGCCGTGTCGGGATCCAGTTCGGCGCTGGTGGCATCGGCCAGGCCCGCCTGGTTGCGGGCCCACTCGATCACGGCGCACTGCATGCCAAGGCACAGGCCTAGAAACGGCACCCGCTGCTCGCGCGCCCAGCGGATCGCGGCCACCTTGCCGTCGACGCCGCGGTTGCCAAAGCCGCCGGGCACCACCACCGCATCCATGCCCGCCAGCAGTGCTTCGGCGCCCTGGGTTTCGATCTGTTCGGCGCAGATCCAGTGCAGATCGAGGGAGGCATCCCGATCCAGGCAGGCGTGGCGCAGGGCCTCCACCACCGAGAGGTAGGCGTCGTTGAGCTGCACGTATTTGCCCACCAGGGCCACCTTCACGGCCGGGCCCGGGTGCCGCAGCTTGGTGACCAGCTCCTGCCAGCGGGCCATGTCACTTTCAGCGTTGCTGAGCTGCAGCACGTCGAGCACCTCGCGGCAGAGGCCCTCCTGCTCCATGGCCAGCGGCACGGCGTAGATGCTGTCGGCATCGAGGGCCTGGATCACCGCCCGTTCGGGGACGCCGCAGAAGCCGCCGATCTTGCGCCGCAGCTCCTCACTCACCGGCCGGTCGCTGCGGCACACCAGCACATCTGGCTGGATGCCGATCGAGCGCAGCTCCTTCACCGAGTGCTGGGTGGGCTTGGTTTTCAGTTCGCCCGAGGTGCCAATGAAGGGCAGCAGGGTGACGTGCACGTAGGCCAGGTCGTGGCGCCCCACATCGCCCCGGAATTCCCGGATCGCCTCCAGAAACGGCAGCGATTCGATGTCGCCCACCGTGCCGCCGATCTCCCCGATCACCACGTCGGCGCCCGAGTTGGCAGCGACCCGCTGGATGCGCTCGCGGATCTCGCCGGTGATGTGGGGAATCACCTGCACGGTGCCGCCGTTGTAGTCGCCACGGCGCTCCTTGTTGATCACCGACTGGTAGATCGAACCGGTGGTCACGCTGTTGAGACGCGACATGGCCGTGTCGGTAAAGCGCTCGTAATGGCCTAGGTCGAGGTCGGTCTCGGCGCCGTCTTCGGTGACGAACACCTCACCGTGCTGGTAGGGGCTCATCGTGCCCGGATCCACGTTCAGATACGGGTCAAGCTTGAGGATCGAGACGCTGTAACCGCGGCTCTTGAGCAGCCGCCCAAGGCTCGCGGCCACGATGCCCTTGCCGATGCTCGACACCACACCGCCGGTGACGAAGACGAACTTGCTCATATCCCTAGACCGATCCCTCAATGTACCGGGCGTTCCAAGGCTCCCTTGCGCCTGCGGGGCTGGCTGGGTTCGGCGGTCACGCCCGCTGCGCGGGCAACACCGCGCTCACCGCAGCCAGACCCCGCAGGAGCCGGGGGAGGGCTTGGGCCCGCTCAGCCCTGGAGGCTTTCGCTCGGCGGAAGCCAGACGCCCAATCGGCACTCCGTCAACCCTCCAGCAAGCTGCGCAGCATCCAGGCGGTCTTCTCGTGAATCTGCAGCCGCTGCGTGAGCAGGTCGGCGGTGGGCTGGTCGTTGGCCGCGTCGGCGGTAACCATCACGCTGCGGATCGTGCGGGCCACGGCCTCATGGCCCAGCACCAGCTCGCGCACCATCTCCAGGGCGGCTGGGATGCCCTGGGTTTCGGGGATGGAGGAGAGCTGGCCGTAGGTGGCGCCGCCGAAGGGTGCCGGGCAGCCCAGGGCGCGGATGCGTTCGGCGATGGCGTCGAGGGCCATCCACAGCTCGGTGTACTGCTCCATGAACATCAGGTGCAGGGTGTTGAACATCGGCCCGGTGACGTTCCAGTGGAAGCCGTGGGTCTTGGCGTAGAGCACGGTGGAATCGGCCAGCACCCGGCCTAGCCCCTCGGCGATCTGCAGGCGCTGGGGCTCGGGGATGCCGATGTCAATCGGGGGTGCGGTGTTGGCCATGGCGGCTTATCCGTAGTGACTTCGTTTTAGCCCGGTTTGGCTGGTTTAGTCGAGGCTGCCCAGGTAATCCTTCACCCGGCAGCGGTTCTGGGGCTGACGCAGCTTCAGCAGGGCCCGCGATTCGATCTGGCGCACCCGCTCCCGGGACAGGTGCAGGGCTTCTCCGATTTCCGTCAGGGTGCGGGGTGTGTCGTCCTCCAGGCCAAACCGCTGGCGGATCACTTCGGCCTCACGGCTGTTCAGCTCCTCCAGCAGGGCTGTGAGGTCGTTGTGGAGTTGCTCGCGGGCCAGCTCCTGCTCCGGTGTGCTGTGGCTGTCCTCCAGCAGATCGCCCAACTCCGTGTCCTGGTCCTTTCCCACTCGCCCTTCCAGGGAGACGGGGCGGGGCACCTGCAGCAGGGTCTGGCGTACCGCTGCTTCGCTGAGTTCCAGATCCCGGGCGATCTCGGCCACGGTTGGGGTGCGGCCGAGGCGGGCAGTGAGCTCCCGCTGGGTGCGCTTGATCCGGTTGAGCTTCTCGGTGATGTGCACCGGTAGCCGGATCGTGCGGCTCTGGCTGGCGATGGCCCGGGTGATCCCCTGGCGTATCCACCAGTAGGCGTAGGTGCTGAAGCGAAACCCGCGGGTTGGGTCGTAGCGCTCCACGGCCCGCTCCAGCCCGAGGGTGCCTTCCTGCACCAGATCCAGCAGTTCCAGGCCGCGACGCTGGTACTTCTTGGCCACCGCCACCACCAGTCGCAGGTTGGCCTGGATCATCCGCTCCTTGGCCCGCTTGCCGCGGTGCAAGGCCTGGCGCCGTTCGCCTGCAGCCAGCTCGGGCTCAGCTCCCTCCTGCAGAAGTCGCTCGCGCCGCTGCACCAGGCGAGCCAGGGTGAGCTCCTCCTCCTGGCTCAGCAGGTCAACCCGGCCGATGTCCTGGAGATAGAGCCGCACCAGGTCGGTGATGGCGGGGGTGTTGGGCAACCGCAACGGTCGGTGGTTGCTTCACCGTTGCCCGCATGGGGGCGGAGGCGTTGATTCCCCCGATTTGTTTTGGTTTTCAGCCAGCTTCCTCGTCCACCCAGGTGCTGGCCACGTGCAGCTCCTCCAGCTGCTTGCCAGACACCCCGGCCGGAGCCTGGGTCATCAGGCAGCGGGCTTGCTGGGTTTTCGGGAAGGCGATGGTGTCGCGGATCGACTCCTCGCCGGCCAGCAGCATCACGATCCGGTCCACGCCGAAGGCCAGGCCGCCGTGGGGCGGGGCGCCCATGTCGAGGGCGTCCATCAGGAAGCCGAACTGTTGGTTGGCTTCTTCGAGGGGCAGGCCGATGGTTTGCAGCACCTGGCGCTGCAGGGCCGAATCGTGGATGCGCAGGGAGCCGCCGCCCAGCTCCAGGCCGTTGAGCACTAGGTCGTAGGCCTGGGCGCGGGCCGTGGGCAGGGTGGTGGCCCAGGCGGCCGGGTCGTTGCTGAGATCGTCTGCGTTGGGGGCGCAGAAGGGGTGGTGCAGGGCCTCGAGGCGGTTCTCGTCTGAGTTGAACTCAAACATCGGGAAATCCACCACCCAGAGAAAGTTCCAGCTGTCGTTGTCGCGGTCGGGCTTCACCAGGCCCAGCTCGCGGGCCAGAAACTGGCGCACCCGATCGAGGGCCTTGTTCACCGTGGCGGTGTCGCCGGCGCCGAACAGCAGCAGGGTGCCGGGCTCGGCCCCGGTGCGGGCCAGCAGTTCGGCCTTCTTGGCGTCTGTGAGGTTGTCCTTGATGGCGCCGATGGTGTCGATCTCGCCGCCCTCGCGCACGCGGATGAAGGCCAGCCCACCGGCACCGGCCTTCTGGGCCTCGCTGAACACATCGCCGCCGGGCTTGATGCGCACGTTGCTGATGGCGTCATTGCCGCCGGGCACGGCGATGCACTTCACCGAGCCACCGGCGGCCACCGCACCGCTGAACACCTTGAAGCCCATGTCGGCCACCAGGTCGGAGACATCGGAGAGTTCCAGTCCGTAGCGGGTGTCGGGCCGGTCGGTGCCATAGCGCGCCATGGCCTCGTGCCAGGTGAGGCGCGGGAAGGGGCGGGGCAGTTCCACACCCCTCACGCTTTTCCAGATGCTGGCGATCAGGGCTTCGTTGAGCTTCAGGATCTCCTCCTGGCCCATGAAGCTCATCTCGATGTCCAGCTGGGTGAATTCCGGCTGGCGATCGGCGCGCAGGTCTTCGTCGCGAAAGCAGCGGGCCACCTGGTAGTAGCGCTCGATGCCGCCCACCATCAGCAGCTGCTTGAACAGCTGGGGCGACTGGGGTAGGGCGAACCACTCGCCGCCGCACACCCGGGATGGCACCAGGTAGTCGCGGGCGCCTTCGGGGGTGGAGCGGGTGAGAACCGGCGTTTCCACCTCGATGAAGCCCTGGTCTTCCAGGAAGCGGCGGGCGGCTTGAATCGTCTGGGCGCGCAGGCGCAGGTTGCCGTTCATGCGCTCGCGGCGCAGATCGAGATAGCGGTGGCGCAGCCGCAGCTCTTCGCGGGTGTTCTCCTCGTCGTGCACCGACACGGGGAAGGGCAGGTTGCCCTTCACGGCATTGAGCACGGTGATGGCGCTGGCCAGCACCTCGATGCGGCCGGTGGCCAGCTTGTCGTTGATGGCGTCGGCGGGGCGCTCGCGCACCGTGCCCTGCACCTGGATCACCGTTTCATTGCGCAGGTGCTCGGCCACGGCAAACATCGCAGCGCCGTTGTCCGGGTCGACGGTGATCTGCACGGTGCCGCTGCGGTCGCGCAGGTCGATGAAGATCACGCCGCCGTGGTCACGGCTGCGGTCCACCCAGCCGCAGAGCTGAACGGCCTGGCCGCTGGCGTCGTGGCGCAGGTCGCCGCATCCGTGGCTGCGCATCTGGGATCGGGTCTGGGATTCGCGATTGTCCCATCTGAGGGCTCCCCAGCAGCTCAGATGGGTGGACCGTCCTGAAGTCCGTACAGGCTGTACAGAATTGGCGACAGCTGAATGTTTAGCGCCGGTAAAAGGGCCGCTTCACCACCAGGGCTGGCTCGGCCTTGCCGCGGATCTCCACCGCCAGCTCGGTGCCCGGCTTAGCCAGCTCGGCGGGCACCAGGGCCAAAGCGATGCCCGCTTCCAGGCTCGGCGACCAGCCGCCACTGGTGACCGTGCCGAGCGGCGTGGTTCCCGCAGCGGCCGCGGCGGCCAGCACCGGGTAGCCATGGCGGGGGATGGCGCGGCCCTGCAGCTTCAGGCCCACCAGTCGGCGCTTCACGCCCTCGGTGGTCTGGCGCTCCAGCACTGCGCGGCCAATGAAAGGCTTGGGCATCTCCAGGTGCACCAGCCAGCCCAGCCCCACGTCCAGGGGTGTGGTGGTGGCATCCATGTCGGCGCCGTAGAGGTGCATGGCTGCCTCCAGGCGCAGGGTGTCCCGGGCACCGAGGCCGCAGGGGGTGACGCCGCTGTCCAGGAACCGCTGCCAGAGGGCTAGGCCCGCCGGGCGGGGCAGCAGCAGCTCTAAGCCGTCCTCGCCGGTGTAGCCGGTGCGGCCCACAAAAGCCGTTCCGATCCCTGGCAGATCGAGGTTGCGGTGGCCGAAGCGGGGTAGGCCAGCAAGGCTGGTGCCTGCCAGCGCTTCCAGCCGGCCTGCCGCCTCCGGCCCCTGTAGGGCCAGCAGCACCCCATCGCCCTTGTGGTCGGCCACCGTGATGCCCTGGGGTTCCAGCTGGCTGCGGATCCAGGCCGTGTCGGCCTCGGCGCAGGCGGCGTTGATCACCACCAAGAGCGCGTCGGTGTCGGCGATCCGGCCTTGGTCGTAAACGATCAGGTCGTCGCGGATGCCGCCCTGCGCATTGAGCAGCACCGTGTAGCAGGCTTCACCGGGGCCGATGCGGAAGAGGTCGCTGGGCACCAAGGCCTGCAGGGCATCCTTGGCGCCATCGCCCCGCAGGCTGAGCACGCCCATGTGGGAGATGTCGAACACCCCGCACTGGCGTCGAACGGCGTGGTGTTCGGCCACCAGGCCGGTGAACTGCACGGCCATCTCCCAGCCGGCGAAGGGCACCATCCGGCCGCCAGCCGCCGTGGCGGCGTCATATAGGGGAGTGTGCTGGAGGCCCATGGGGCGGATCCTATGCAGCCATGGCGGGAATCCAGAAGGAACTCGGAAGATTCGGTTTTCCGGCTACCCGGAGGCGGCAGTCGTCCATACCTTGAGAGACCCAAGTCCTGCCTGGATGGGTTCGCGCCCTTGCTGCCGTAGCTGCCGCCACTGCGCTCCTCCCACGGGGGGGGAGTTTGGCTGGTGCCAGCTGCGGCGGTTGCCGATCCATCCCGAGTTGGCGGCAGAACTCTGGTGTCATCACTGGACCGCCCGTCCGCCGCGGTTGCCCGTGATGGCCGCGCCAGCTTCTGGAGGAGGAGCGTCAGCGCAGCCGAACCAGCAGCTCAGCCTCGAGTCGGCACTGGCAGAAAGCTGAAGCAAATGTGAAGCTTGCTTCAAGTGGCCGGCTTTTGTAGGGCAAGTCTGGGCACTGCGAGGCGGCTAGGTTGTATTAAGGAGGCAAATGTTTTGAAGGGGGTGACGGGCGTGGTGGCATCTCCGGCAATCAATACGTCGATCGAGCTGATGGCAGCTCAGGTGGATTGCGAGGTTCTCACCCTCCCCACCGGCGCCAAGGTGTTTTCCCGGGGCAACCGAGCTGATGCCATCTACGGCGTGCGGCGCGGCATCATCGAAGTGATTAGCGAAGCCGGGGACAAGCTCTGCTACCGGCCCGGTGAGCTGTGCAGCTACCAGGACATCGTGTGGCGCGATGGCATCTACCGCAACGACGCCCTGGCCCGCACGCCGGTGGAACTTATGCGGCTCGATCGGCTGCGCTTCCTCAACTTGTTGCACAACCACCCCACCCTGGCGGTGCTGCTGATCAGCCAGCAGCATGAGCGCCTGCGGGAGCAACGCACCAGCGGCACCTGTTGTTACTGAAGGCCCTTTCGGCTCAGCGATCCAGCAAGAACATCAGGCTGCGCACCACCTTGGCCGCTAGCACGCTGCTCACCCCGGTGGGATCCAGCTGGGGCGCTAGCTCCACCACGTCGGCGGCCACCAGGTTGTGGTGGCGCAGCTCTTCCACCAGGGCGGCGAAATCCCGCCAGAGGAAGCCGCCAGGCTCGGGGGTGCCGGTGCCGGCCATCACCGCCGGATCAAACCAATCCAGATCCACGGTGAGGTAGAGAGGCTGGCCGCGCAGGGGCTTCAGGGCTTCGGCCATCCGCTCGATCGCCACCAGGCGGCCCGTCTGGCGCAGTTCGCTGAATTCTTCGCGGGTGCCGCTGCGGATGGCGATCTGCAGAAGCTGCTGGCTGGGTAGCACCTCCAGGCAGCGGCGCATGGCGCAGGCGTGGCTGTGGTGGGCGCCGAGCCACTCGTGGCGCAGGTCGGCGTGGGCATCGAGTTGCACCAGCACCAGATCCGGGTGCTCGGCCGCCACGGCCGCCACCGCTCCCGAGCTGATCGAGTGCTCGCCGCCGAGCATCAGCGGCTTGAGGCCCAGGGCCAGCACAGCCTCGGTGGCCTGCTTCACGGCCGCCACCACCGGCTCAGGTGCGCCGAAGGGGATCTCCACGGCGCCTAGATCAGCGATGGCGAGCTCCTCCAGATCGCGATCGAGTTGGGGGCAGTAGCTCTCCAGGCCGCTGCTCACCTCGCGGATCGCGCCCGGCCCGAAGCGGGTGCCGGGGCGGAAGGAGGTGGTGCCGTCGTAGGGCACGCCAAACAGGCCCACCCGGCAGCCGGCGGGATCGCGCTGGCTGCCCATGTAGATGGCGCCGTCGGTGTCGAAAAGGTCGTTCATGCGTTCAGCTCGCGCTCGATGGCGGCGGGGATGGCGTCGAAGGCACCGCGCTGCCAGCGCGGGCTCCAGATCTCACAGCCACTGGCCACGGCCGCGGCGCGGGCGGGATCCGGCTGCAGATAGCGACGGCCGCCTGTGGCGGCGAACGTCCAGCTCCACCAGCCGCTCGGATACATCGGCACCCAGCCATACATGGGATCGGCGTGGCCGAACACCTCGCGGATCAGCTTCACCGTGTCGATGTGCACCTGGCGAAAGGCCTCGGGGGATTCGCTCTGGGTGGCGAACACGCCGCCGGGCTTAAGGATGCGGCGGCATTGCTCAAAGAAGGCCCGGTTGAACAGGCCTTCGGCCGGGCCAGCCGGATCGGAGCCATCGACGATCACCACGTCGTAGCTGGCGTCGGCGGCGCCTGCGGCCCAGGCGATGCCGTCGCCCACGGTGAGGTGGAAGCGGGGGTCGTTCCAGCAGCCACCGCCGATGCTCGGCAGGTGCTGCTGGCTCCACTCCACCACCAGGCCGTCGATCTCCACCAGGTCGAGGTGCTGCACGCTGGCGTGGCGCAGGCACTCGCGGGCGGTGCCGCCATCGCCGCCACCGATCACCAGCACCCGCTCGATGCTCGCCGTGCTGCAGAGGGCCGGATGCACGATCGCCTCGTGGTAGTGCCGCTCCTGCCGCTCAGCCGTCATCCAGCAGCCATCGAGCAGCAGCCCCTTGCCGTAGCGCTCGCTGTCGATGATCGTGACGCGCTGGAAGGGTGACTGGGCTTCGGCGATCACCTGGCCGGCCAAGCCGTAGCGCACGCCGTCGAAGATCTCGTCGATCCAGCCCATGGCTCAGGGATTGCAACCTCCAGCCTTGCGCATCGCCGGTGTGTTGCCCGTGACAGGCTCAGGCCATGGCCCCAGCGCGCCCCAGTGACGACCTGCAGGTGACCCCGGCGGTGCGGATCCCGGCGGCGGAGCTGGCCTGGCGCTTTTCGCGCTCCTCCGGGCCCGGCGGCCAGAACGTGAACACCACCGATTCCCGCGTGGAGCTGGTGTTTGACCTGATGGCCTCCCGGGCGTTGCCGCCTGTGTTGCAGGCCCGTGCCCTGCGGCGGCTGGAGGACAAGCTGGTGGATGGGGCTGTGGTGATCGCCGCCAGTGAGCACCGCTCCCAGTGGCAAAACCGGGTGGCGGCCCAGCGGCGCCTGGTGGAGCTGCTGCAGGAAGCGCTCAAGCCGCCGCCGCCGCCGCGGCGACCCACCAAGCCCACCCGGGGTTCCAAGGAGCGGCGCCTGGCGGCCAAGAAACAGCGCAGTGCCATCAAGAGTCAGCGCAGCAGCCGGGTCGTGCTGCCGGAAGATTGAGGTGTCGGTGGCGTTGTCCCTGATCTGTACAGCCTGTACAGCTCTTGTGAGGGTGTTGTTGCGAGGGGTCAGCAGCCTGGCTGATGCGAGTTTTCAGCCCGGATCTGGGCCTTGGCCTGCTGCCACAACCCCTCCAGCTCGCCGATGCTGCGGCCCTGCAGCTCGCCGCCCAGGGCTGCCTCCACGCGGGAGAAGCGATCGAGGAAGCGGCGGTTGGTGCCGGCCAGGCCGGCCTCGGGGTCGAGACTGCACCAGCGGGCCACGTTCACCAGGGTGAACAGCACGTCGCCCAGCTCTTCCTGGGCATGGGCCCGATCGCCGCTGGTCATCGCTTCCGCTACGGCCTCCTTGAGCTCGTCGAGCTCCTCGTGCACTTTCTCCCACACACCTGTGATGTCGTCCCATTCGAAGCCGGCCGCGGCGGCTTTTTTGGAGATGGTCATGGCGCCGGCCAGGGCGGGCTGGCCGCGCACCTTGCCCGCCAGGCGATCGCTGAGGGGGCTGGCTGAGGGGGCATGGCTTTCGCCTTCGGCCCACTCGGCCCGTTCCTGCTGCTCCTCGGCCTTGATCGCCTCCCAGTGGGCCCGCACTGCTGCGCTGTCGGCCGCCTCGACCTCGCCGAACACATGGGGGTGGCGGCGCACCAGCTTGGCGTTCAGCCCCTGGGCAATTTGCGCGAGATCAAAGCGACCTTCCTCACTGGCGATCTGGGCGTGCAGCACCACCTGCAGCAGCAGGTCGCCCAGCTCCTCGGCCAGGTGCGTGTCGTCGCCGTGGCGGATCGCATCGGCCACCTCGTGGGCTTCCTCCAGCACGTAGGGCGCCAGAGAGGCGTGGGTCTGCTCCAGGTCCCAGGGGCAGCCACCTTCGGGATCGCGCAGCTGGGCCACCACGCCGATCAGCTCGGCGAGGGCTGCCAGGCTTGGATCGGCACGGTTTGGATTGGCACGGCTTGGATCGGTCGGGGCGCTCATCGGACGCGGCCGCGTGGTCGGCGCCACCTTCGCAGCAGCCGCGGTGTTTTGGGCATGGGATCACCGTCCTGGATCAGGTGCAGCCAGCTGCTGGCCTCCAGACCCACCAGCGCCGCCAGCACCAGGGGGCGTTGCTCGCGCCAGAGCGCTTCGCCCGCGGCCAGGAGCTGTTGCGGTGGCGGACCCCCCAGGGGCTGCAGCAGCAGGCAGATCGCCAGCGACGCCCCCAGCAGGTAGCTCAGTCGCCCGGCGGTGCCCAGCAGAGGACTGTGAGACAGCAGCGACCGGTGGCGCAGCAGGCGCCGGTAGGGCCACCACAGCAGCCGTAGCGGCCCCCAGCGCTGGGTGGGGTTGGAGCGGGTGTCGAGGTCGGGGGAGAGCAGCAGACCGCCCAGCAGGAAGGCTCCTCCGGCGGCGGCAACACCGGCCAGCCCCAGCCAAGGCCACCACAGGGCCCCGAAGGGCAGCGCCAGGATCCAGGTGGCGCGGTCGTGGCTGCGGCCGCTGGCCATCGCTCAGGGCCCCGCTGCCGCCAGCTTCAGCACCCGCGCTGCGGGCGGGCCGACGGGCCGCAGTCGTTCGCCGCTGCCATCACCGGCGCGCCAGCGCCGGTTGATCCAGTAGTACTGCTCGGCATAGCCCTGGATCCACGGTTCATGCCAGCGGGCTAGGGCGGCCATCTGGGCGGCGAGGGCCGTTGGGCCGCTGCCAGGCCAGAGGGGCGCCCCGAAGATCAAGCGGAAGCGGCCGTTGTCTTCGCGAACTTGGGCCACGGGAAACAGGGGACAACCTGATTTCTGGGATAGGGACGCTGGCCCCTTGGCGAAGAAGGTGGAAAGTCCCAGGAAATCGACCTGCAGCTCACTGCTGGGGCTGTAGAGGTCGGTCATCGTGACCAGGCTGCCGCCGCTGCGCAGCCAGCGGAACATGGCTTTGACGTTGCCTTGAGGGATCCAGTCGCAGTTGCTGTTGGCGCTGCGGGCCTGGTTGAGCAGGCGGTCGCTGTAGGGGTTGCGGGCGGGCCGGTAGATCACCGACAGGGTGTCAATCTGTTGACTCAGCCATCGCAGTCCAATATCCCAGCAGCCCAGATGCAAGGAGCCGATGATCACTCCCTGGCCTTGGCGGTGCAGACGCAACAGCTCCTCGAGGCCCTCTCCTTCAGCGCTGATCCGTGCGCTGTCGACAGGTTGGATGATCGATTCCAGGCAGGATAGAAAAAAGCTATCAATTGAGCGCTGCGCAATCAATTGGCGCTGGCGCATGCTGAGTTGATCGCCGTAGACGCGCTTGAGGTTCTCGATTGCTGTGGCATGGCGGTGAACGAGCCAGGGCCTGGCCAGGCGATGGGCCAGCGCAATCCCACGGATCATTGTGCGGTGGGAGCGCCCGCTCAGCACCACCAACAGCAGCTGCACAGCAAGGGCCTCCATTTGCCAGCGCAGCTTTCGCTGGAGCTGGACAGGCCGAGGCGAGCGTCTGGCCATGAATTGGGGACCGGGCCGATATTGGGGTGTAGTTTGCCTTCTGCGCGCGATTAGCTCAGCGGTAGAGCGCCTGCCTTACAAGCAGGATGTCGCTGGTTCGAACCCGGCATCGCGCATCTCAGGCAGGGCCTTGAAAATCTCCCGAAAGCCGCTTGTGCACCGGCTTTCGGGGTTCCAGCGTGTGGTTGGCTCTGCACGGGCATGCCAGGCTTGGAGGGCAACCTTCTCACATACCTTCTCACGTTCCTCCTCACATGGCTGCCCCCCTTGCCTGGGAGACGGTGCTGCGTGCGGGGGTGTCTCACTCCTTGTCTCGCCTCGGTTGTCGGCGTGGCTGGAGTGTCGCCAACCATCGCGGCCTGGTCCGACTGAACATCACGGCTAACGCCGGCGGCGGACATCGCCGCCAGCTGCTGCTGCCCATTCCCTGGGATGGGGACCATGTGGATGAAGTGCGGGATGCGGTGGTGGCCCTGCATTCGGCGTTTCAGGACGGCGAGGATCTTGAAGACGCTTTAATCAGGCTCTACCCAGGTCAGGCGCCGCTGGCTTCCACCGATAGGGCTTCCTCGTTCAGTCTGCGGCAGATCCCGCCAAGAGCCTCGCCTGGTCTGCCCTTGTGGAGCTCTACCGCGATCACAAACTCTGCAGTGGTGAGGTCAAAACCGCCACATGGGAGCGGATGTACCGGCCTCGGATGGGCCTGATGGTGGAGCTGTTGGCCGATCGTTCCAGTGGCGGGTCAGCTGATGCCGACGCGTTATTGCGACTGACGGCGGCGCAGTGGGCAGAGCGGCCTGGCTGCCGTACACGCCAGCTGCAGGTGCAGTACACCGCTGCGCTGCTGCGTTGGCTGGTGCAGCAGGGGGCACTCAGCCAGGAGTGGAGTCCTCCCCAGGATCTCAGCCCCTACATCGGCCGATCCCGTCAGCAGCGCATGGTCACCACGCCGATGGCTGTGGAGCACATCCTGGCGATGGTTCAAGCGATCCCAGATCAGCGCTGGCGTCTTTGTTTCCAGTTGATCGCTGCCTATGGCTTACGGCCCGAGGAGATCCAGCACCTGGAGCTCAGGCAGGGACGCCTTTGGTGCCTCTACGAAAAAGTGGCAGCTCGCGGTAAGACGAAGCCCAGGCCGCTGCGGCTGCTTCCTTGCGACCAGTGGTCAGCGGCCTGGAACCTGGAGGCCTCGTTCTCAGCAGATCGCCTGCCCCCGATGCGTCCCGGCCATGGTGCTCAGGACATCAGCCAGTACCTGCGGCGTCGCTCCCTCTGGATGGAGCTCAAGCGCGACTACGAAGCTCAGGGCGAAAAGCTGGTGCTCTACTCCTGCCGGCACGGCTACGCCCACCGGGCCCACGTGATCTGTGACCTGCCGCCCAAGGTCGTGGCCGCGGCGATGGGCCACAGCGTGCAGACCCACCTGGCGGCCTACAGCCGCTGGTGCGGGGATGACGTGGTGGATGACGCCTTCGCCAAGGCGGAGCAGCGTTTTCTGGTGGCATAAGGAACACCTCCTCCGCTTTGGCGAAGGCCCGGGCCGCATCCGGCTTAGCCCTGAGGGTTGCTTACGGCTCTTTCCCACGATTCAGACTGCACCGAAGAGCTGGGCCGGTTTGTTCATGGCGCATCGCGTGTTGGCCGAGATCGCAGTGAGCATCTCGGAGCACAAGAAGAACCCCATGGCCACCGTGGCTGCGGGAGATGGGATGGCCGTCGCGGTGCTCAACCGCAACGAGCCAGCGTTCTATTGCGTGCCGGCTAAGGCCTACGAGGAACTGATGGACCTGGTGGAAGACCTGGAGCTGAACCGTCTCACTGACTCGCGTCTGGCGGACGGACAGGAGCCAGTGCGGGTCAGCCTTGATGCCCTCTGAGACCGGCTTTCCTCTGCAGGCCCTGCAACGGATTGGCGACTTATTGCAGTGCTGGCCTCATTCCGAGGGCAGCCGCGGCTTGCTGCATCCGCCCATCGAAGCTGGCCAGATGGGTGCAGCGGCTGTGCAGCGCCACCGCCAGATGCAAGGCGTCACCCGCCCGGAGACCCATGGCCGAATCCTGGAGCAGCTCGGCGGCCTGGTGAAAGCGCTCGCGATCGAGGGAACGAAGTTCCACTCCGCCCTTCAGCAGGCGCTCGAACTGCTCCCCAGCGGCCTGGCGTGCTTCAGAACTGAGGCCGTGATGGCGCTGCTTGATTCCCAGGGCGCTGTGGGTTTCGGTGATCAGCCAGTCGCTGCTGATCAAGGTTTCGCGCGATTGCCCAAACCAGTCGAGCGCTTGCGCACTGCGTTCTTCTGGGGTCAGCAGAGCCACCACCACGCTGGTGTCGAGATAGATCATCGATGGCTCAGCGTCACCAGCGTTCACCGCCGCGGCATTCCTCGGTCACTGAAGGGGTGAGAGGCATGGTTGACTGAAGCTGGCGCAGATCAGCGGCCAGGGCAGAGCGATCCAGCTTGCGCAGAGGCTCCAGGCTCAGGCGGCCATCAGCTCCAACGACGATGTCGATCTGATCGCCTTCCTGCAGTCCGGCCTGACGCAGGCAATCGGCCGGGAGCCTGACCGCCAGGCTGTTCCCCCATCGGCGGATCGCCTGCGGGAAGTGCTGGCAGGCGTCAGCTGAGCGATCTTGAGGCCTGGACTGTGTCAAGGAACGCCCTCGGCCGTTCACGGCCACTCGTAGAGACATGACTCTACGTCCGCTTCGTGGCTGTCAGTGCTGCAGATGCCGCCGGCTCCAGCCGGTGATGGTGGCCTCCACGTTCTCGAGGTGCCACTGCAGGGGGCCCCGGCCCTGGGTGCAGCCCCAACGCCTGTAGTGCTTGCCGGGGGTGAGCACCCCCCGCAGCCGCAGCTGGCGGAGGGTTTCGCGGCTCATGCCCAGGGCAGCGCAGGCTTCTGCTGTCGTGACCCAGACCCGCTGGCGCGATGAGGTTGTCGGCGTCTCCATCAGCCTCCTGCCGGTTGAGCGCGGAAGCGCTGGAGGGTCTCGATCAACCAGGAGCGGCGGTAGCTCTTGACCTGGCGTGGGGCACCGTCAACGAACTGTTGGCGGCAAGGGGGCTCTTCGCCGAACTCCTGGCGGTAGGCCCTGGCCACGAGCTTGCCGGCAGCGCAGAACTGGTTGCGCGGCAGCGCTTGCTGGAACACCTCCAGCCAGGCATCTCCCAGGGTGAGCTCTTGGTCAGTCGGGGCGCCGGGCAGCAGTCCCGAACTCGCGGTGAGCACGTTGCTGCGCACGATGTCCTTGAACAGGAGTTGATCGCGTTGATCGAGGCCGCCCAGTTGCTCGAACAGGGTGATGCTGCGTTCCACCAGCGCGATCACCTCGACCTCTCGCAGCCGGGGCGGGGGCGATTCCACCGGCGCCGGTTGAGCCTGCTGGAGACTCTCCAGGAACCAGCCATCCATCCACACCGCGAACGGTGCGCTGATCCACCGGGCCAGGTCGACAGCTACCTGGGGGTGAATCCAGGTTTCGCCCCCATCAACACCTCCGGCGCGGGACTCGATCAAAGCGTGGACCGAAATTCGGGCTTCGGTCGAAAGGGCTTCCAAATATTCGTTAGCCCGGTCCGACTCGCGGTATTTGGTCCACCGCTTGCCGTTGGCTCGGCACATTGCCGTGGCGTTGACGTAGCCGTCGGTGCTGCGTCGCTGGATCGGTGTGCCATTCCAGGAAAGGGAGATCAGGGACTGGGATGCCATCGGAGCGGAAGGAGTCGGCGTAGATGAATTCGGAGCTGATTGATTCATCGGTCTGAAAGCGGTGTGATGGGGGGAACCTCACCGGCGTCAGTGCCGGCATCGGAGCGAAAGACGGAGTTGGGGCTGGCCAGCGGCTGCGGCGGCACGGGCCCGGCGAGCACGAACAGCAGGGTGCTGAGCTGAAACAGCAGTCCGAGCACAACCAGCAGGCGCAGGGCGGTGAGGCTGCTGGCCGTGACGGCCACGGTGGTGGGCCGGCGGGTGCGGCAGAAGGCAGGCAGCTGGGGACCGGGCCGGTGAAGGGGCCTGCCCCTCCAGGCCCCGGCGTTCTGGTCCTGTCGATCGAGGGGCATCAGAACAACTCCTCGTCGTCGTCCTCGCCATCCGCCGACTGTCCCGCGTCAAGCCCCTTGGCCGACGCTTTGCATCAATAAGATGTTACCCATTCTCATTGACACCTGGTAACACTGCCTTCTCCTCTGGTTCTGCCTCTGCTTGAGCCTTGGGTTGTGGTTCCAGCATTTGTTCCATCTCCCGCTCGATCC